>NZ_JBIUWJ010000014.1:0-130434 GCF_044743405.1 Pseudomonas sp. NPDC087626 | reverse complement strand
GGATATTCAGCTGACGTACGACACGTCGAGCCAGATCGGGGTTGGCGTTCCCCGTAAAGACCATCATCTTGGACACGCGCAGTACCTGAAGGCTGAGGGTAACCTGGATGAGTATAGGAAAATGGCAGGGGCGGCTGGATTCGAACCAACGCATGGCAGGATCAAAACCTGCTGCCTTACCGCTTGGCGACGCCCCTGTATCTGTTGCAACGATTACCCAGTAATCGATTCCTTTAGAGCAGACTTTGCAGCTTGCGATGCAACATCGAAATGTTGCTTCCCTTTGCTACAAACCCTGTAAGGGTCTCTGTAAGAAGGGCCGAGACTTTATCAGCTTCAGCTTTGCTTGGGAAGCCCCCAAACACACAACTTCCAGTTCCGGTTAGTTTTGCTTCGGTAAATTTACCTAACAAATTCAAAGCGTTACGTACCTCTGGATAACGCCTTGCTACCACCGGTAAGCAGTCATTTCGACTGTTTCCCTTGGGAACGGGGCGCACTTTAATGGCAGACGAGTTACGTGTCAACAACGGATCGGAAAAAATTTCTGCTGTACTTACAGATACTTGCGGTACCAGTACGAGATACCAGGGTTCTTCGGGTTCCACGGGGGTCAGTTTCTCCCCCACACCCTCGGCAAACGCTGCATGTCCGCGCACAAAAACCGGAACGTCCGCGCCCAGTGTCAGGCCGAGCGCGGCCAGGCGATCTTCATCCCAGCCCAGCTGCCAGAGGTGGTTGAGACCCAGCAGGGTGGTGGCCGCATTTGAACTGCCGCCACCGATTCCGCCGCCCATGGGCAGGACTTTGTCGATCCAGATATCAATGCCCAGTGCCGATCCGGATTGCGCCTGGAGTTTTTTCGCGGCCTTGACGATCAGGTTGCTGTCGTGGGGTACGCCTTCGAACTCGGTGTGCAACTGGATGATGCCGTCTTCGCGTACGGCAAAGGTGATTTCATCGCCGTAGTCGAGAAACTGAAACAGCGTCTGCAGTTCGTGGTAGCCGTCTTCGCGGCGCCCAAGAATGTGCAGCATCAAGTTGAGTTTTGCTGGCGAAGGTAATGTCAGGCGAGTGGCCGGCATGTCATTGCCCCAATTTGCGCGGTTGCCAGGCCTTGATCACCAGCGTGACATCAAGGTTGGTGCCGTGCAGCTTGATGCGCTCGGGCAGCCAGTAGCCGTTTTGCTGGGTATAGGCACTGTATTGCACCTGCCAGCCGTCCTGCTCAAGACTGGCCAGGCGACTGTCGGCATCCAGGGTCAGGCGGCTCTTGCTGCTCGGTGCCGGCAGTCCGCGCACCCACCAGGCCAGGTTGGAGACCGGCAGTTTCCAGCCCATCTGTTCTTCGAGCAGGGTTTCCGGGCTCGCGGCGCTGTAGCGACCCTGATTGGCTACTTCCAGGCTGACATCGCCGGGGCGGCCGGTCAGGCGTGCGGCCCCACGACCCAGCGGGCCGGACAGGCGAATGTCGTAGTAGTCCTGGCGCTGCAGCCAGAACAGGGTGCCGCTGCCTGAGTCTTTCGGGGCGCGAATGCCGATCTTGCCGTCGATCTGCCAGCCATCGAGGGCCGTCAATTGCAGTTTGTGCTCGCGCCATGACGCGGGATCGCCGTGGCCCTCGACCGATTCGCGGGCGCCAAAGCCGGCGCAGCCGGCGAGCAGGGCGATGAAGCTGAAAACGATGATGTGGCGCAAAAACATGATTTTAAAGAGTCTCGGATCCGGTCAGGCGCTTGATGGTGCTGCGCAGGATAGGGCTGTCAGGCTGTTCCTTGAGGAATTTGGCCCAGATTTGTTTGGCTTCTCGCTGTTTGCCCTTGGCCCACAGGACTTCACCCAGATGCGCGGCGACTTCCTGGTCGGGAAAACGCTCCAGGGCCTGGCGCAGATACCGCTCGGCTTCGTCGAGGTTGCCCAGGCGGAAATTGACCCAGCCGAGGCTGTCGAGGACGGCGGGATCTTCCGGGCTCAACTGGTGCGCCTGTTCGATCAACGTCTTGGCTTCAGCGTAGCGGGTCGTACGGTCGGACAGGGTATAACCCAGGGCGTTCAATGCCATGGCGTTATCCGGGTCGCGCTTGATGATTTGCCGCAGGTCACGCTCCATCTGCGCCAGGTCGTTGCGTTTTTCCGCCTGCATGGCGCGGGTGTAGAGCAGGTTGAGATCGTCCGGGTACTGCTTCAAGGCTTTATCGAGCACGCTCCAGGCGCGGTCTTCGTGCTTGTTTGCAGCCAGGGTCTCGACTTCGATCAGGTACAGCTGGATCGCGTAGTCCGGCTGCTCGTCACGTTCCTTGGCCAGGCGGCTCTGGGCTTCGACGCTACGGCCGTTTTCCATGAGGATGTCGGCCTGGCGCAATTGGGCTGGCAGGTACTCGCTGCCTGGCGTGACCTGGGCATACTCGATCAAGGCACCTTGGGGGTCGCCGCGCTCTTCGGCAATGCGCCCCAGGTTCAGGTGCGCGGAGTCGACGTGGCTGTCCCGGGCAATCAGGTCTTCCAGGTAACCCTTGGCCTCGTCCCAGGCCTTGGCTTCCAGGCATACCAGGGCTAGGGAGTAGCGCAGCTCATCGTCATCCGGGTACTGCTGGACCAGGCTGGAAAACTCGGTCTTGGCGTCATCCATGCGGTCCTGTTCCACCAGCAGGCGGGCATAGGTCAGGCGCAGGCGCTTGTCGTCCGGGTACTGGCGGATGCTTTTTTCCATCAGCGGCAGTGCTTCATCGCCCCGGTTGAGGCTCTGCAGCAAGCGCGCACGCAGCAGGATCGGCGCCACTTCGCCAGCTTCCGGCGGATTTTTCTCCAGCAGGCTCAGCGCCCCTTGGGAGTCGCCATTCTGTTGCAGCAGCAGGGCCTTGCCGAAAATCAGTTGGCCGTTGTTCGGGTGGCGCTGCAATAAACGGTCGAAACTGTTCATCAGGCCGTCGCGGGTGTCCTGGTCGGTGTCGGCGGCCGACAGGGCGAGAAAGTCGAAATGGGTATCACCCTTGCCCTGCAGGACTTTCTCCATGTAGACCATGGAGTCGTCATAACGGCCGCTGCGCGCCAGCTGGATGGCGGCGGCGCGTTGTGCCTCGAGGTCCTCCGGGGCATTTCTGGCCCAGATCAGTGCGCTATCGAGTGCCGCCTGGTCAGCTCCCAGGTATTCGGCAATGCGAAATGCCCGCTCGGAAATGCCCGGGTCCTGGGTGTTGATGGCCTGGGTCACGTAGTTGTCCAGGGCAATGTCGTAACGATTGCGCTGGCCAGCCAGTTCGGCACTCAGCAGGCTGAAGATCGTCTCTTCGCTGAAGGAGCTGTAAACCTTGGGCTTTTCAGGGGCTGCTGTGCTGCCTGCGACCGGCGGCGTACCGTCCGTCGAAACGGGCGCCAAGGCCTGGCAGCCGCTGAGGAAGACAAAAGCGAGGAGCAACGCGGAAGATCTATTCATATAGGAAGAGGACGACTAACCTGCGGTCGGATCATCATGACACAAGCCTTCGGCCAAACATAACCGGGGCGCTCTTTATCTCTTTATGTAGGAGCGGGCGCCCGCTTGCGGCTTGCTCGCGATGGTTGTCAACGCTGACGCGGGCACCCTGAAATAGCGCGATGCCTTGAGTTTTTCGCGAGCAACCCGCAAGCGGGCACCCGCTCCTACATGCACCTATAAAGGCACAAGGTAGTAGGACAATAGTTAACGGTGGTTGTTCTCGGTCTGGCGAAGTAGGACAATTGTCGGCTTCTCGACATCATCAGCGATCTTGAATGGCCTTCCTTGCACTCGGTATTAACCACAAGACTGCTTCCGTAGACGTCCGCGAGCGCGTGGCCTTTACTCCGGAGCAGCTGGTTGAGGCCTTGCAGCAGCTCTGCCGACTCACCGACAGCCGCGAAGCTGCGATCCTCTCCACCTGCAATCGCAGCGAACTCTATATAGAACAGGATCAACTGAGTGCCGATACCGTGCTGCGTTGGCTGGCCGATTATCACCATTTGAGCCTCGAAGAGCTGCGCGCGAGTGCTTATGTGCACGAAGATGATGCGGCAGTTCGTCACATGATGCGGGTCGCCTCCGGGCTCGACTCGCTGGTCTTGGGTGAACCGCAGATCCTCGGCCAGATGAAATCGGCCTACGCCGTGGCGCGTGAGGCCGGCACCATCGGCCCATTGCTCGGGCGGTTGTTCCAGGCGACGTTCAATGCCGCCAAGCAGGTGCGCACCGACACGGCCATCGGCGAGAACCCGGTGTCGGTGGCGTTTGCCGCCGTCAGCCTGGCCAAACAGATTTTCAGTGATCTGCAACGCAGCCAGGCGTTGCTGATCGGCGCCGGCGAGACCATCACCCTGGTCGCCCGCCATTTGCACGAACTGGGGGTCAAGCGCATCGTGGTCGCCAACCGAACCCTGGAGCGCGCGAGCCTGTTGGCTGAACAGTTCGGCGCCCACGCGGTGTTGCTTTCGGACATCCCGGCGGAACTGGTGCGCAGCGATATCGTGATCAGCTCCACCGCCAGCCAATTGCCGATCCTGGGCAAGGGCGCCGTGGAAAGCGCCTTGAAACTGCGCAAGCACAAGCCGATATTCATGGTCGATATTGCCGTACCGCGAGATATCGAGCCGGAAGTGGGTGAGTTGGACGACGTCTACCTGTACAGCGTCGACGATCTGCACGAAGTGGTCGCCGAAAATCTCAAGAGTCGCCAGGGTGCAGCCCAGGCAGCGGAAGAGATGGTGGCAATCGGCGCCGACGACTTCATGGTGCGCCTGCGCGAACTGGCTGCGGTCGATGTGCTCAAGGCCTATCGTCAACAGAGCGAACGCCTGCGTGATGAAGAATTGCAAAAGGCCCAGCGCCTGCTCGCCAATGGCAGCAGCGCCGAGGACGTGCTGGTGCAACTGGCTCGTGGCCTGACCAACAAACTGCTGCACGCGCCCAGCGTGCAGTTGAAAAAGCTGACTGCCGAAGGCCGCCTCGATGCGCTGGCCATGGCCCAGGAACTCTTTGCCCTCGGTGAGGGCGCGTCGGATAGCTCTTCGGATAAAAAACCGCAATGAAAGCGTCACTGCTCAATAAGCTGGACATCCTCCAGGACCGTTTCGAGGAACTGACCGCCTTGCTTGGCGATGGCGAAGTTATTTCCGATCAGAACAAGTTCCGCACCTATTCCAAGGAATACGCGGAAGTCGAGCCGATTGTCGCCACCTATAAACAGTTGCTCAAGGTTCAGGGCGACCTCGAAGGGGCCCAGGCCCTGCTCAAGGACAGCGACCCGGACATGCGCGAAATGGCCGTGGAAGAAGTCCGCGAAGCCAAGGAGCAACTGCTCGAACTGGAAGCCAGCCTGCAACGCATGCTGCTGCCCAAGGACCCGAATGACGGGCGCAACGTGTTCCTCGAGATTCGTGCCGGCACCGGTGGCGACGAGGCGGCGATTTTTTCCGGCGACCTGTTCCGCATGTATTCGCGTTATGCCGAACGGCGTGGCTGGCGGGTCGAGATCCTGTCGGAGAACATCGGTGAGCACGGTGGCTATAAAGAAGTCATCGCCCGGGTCGAAGGCGACAATGTCTATGGCAAGCTGAAGTTCGAATCCGGTGTGCATCGCGTGCAACGGGTCCCGGCCACCGAATCCCAGGGCCGGATCCACACCTCGGCTTGCACCGTGGCGGTGTTGCCGGAGCCGGACGAGCAGGAAGCGATCGAGATCAACCCGGCGGATTTGCGGGTCGACACCTACCGCTCCTCCGGTGCGGGCGGTCAGCACGTGAACAAGACCGACTCGGCGATTCGTATCACCCACTTGCCATCCGGCATCGTGGTCGAATGCCAGGAAGAGCGTTCGCAGCACAAGAACCGGGCGCGGGCGATGTCCTGGTTGTCGGCCAAGTTGAACGACCAGCAGACCAGCGCGGCGGCCAATGCCATCGCCAGCGAGCGCAAACTGCTGGTGGGGTCGGGTGATCGCTCCGAGCGGATCCGCACCTACAACTTCGCCCAGGGTCGGGTCACGGACCACCGGGTCAACCTGACCCTGTACTCCCTCGATGAAATCCTCGCCGGTGGCGTTGATGCCGTGATCGAGCCACTGCTGGCCGAGTACCAGGCGGACCAACTGGCGGCGATAGGTGAATAAATGACCATCATTGCCAGTTTGTTGCGCGCAGCCGACCTGCCTGACTCGCCTACCGCGCGCCTGGATGCCGAACTGCTGCTGGCCGCTGCCTTGGGCAAATCCCGCAGCTTCCTGCACACCTGGCCCGAGCGCATCGTGCCCAGTGATGCCGCGCTGACCTTTGCCCACTACCTGCAGCGTCGTCGCGGCGGTGAGCCAGTGGCTTATATCCTCGGGCAACAGGGCTTCTGGAAGCTGGACCTGGAGGTCGCACCGCATACGCTGATCCCACGTCCGGACACCGAGTTACTGGTGGAAGCCGCCCTTGAACTGTTGCCGGCGACACCGGCCAAGGTGCTCGACCTGGGTACCGGTAGCGGGGCGATCGCCCTGGCGCTGGCCAGCGAGCGTCCGGCCTGGCAGGTGACGGCGGTGGACCGCGTGCTGGAGGCGGTGGCCCTGGCCGAGCGCAATCGCCAGCGCCTGCATCTGCATAACGTCACAGTGCTCAGCAGTCACTGGTTCGATGCCCTCAAGGACCATCGCTACAGCCTGATCATCAGCAACCCGCCGTACATTGCTGCCGCCGACCCGCACCTGATTGCCGGTGACGTGCGCTTCGAACCGGCCAGCGCGCTGGTGGCCGGGACCGATGGCCTGGATGATTTGCGGGTGATTATCGCCCAAGCGCCGCAACACCTCGAAGCCGGTGGCTGGTTGATGCTCGAACATGGTTACGATCAGGCGGCAGCCGTACGTGATTTACTGCTGGCCCAGGGTTTCGTAGAGGTTCACAGCCGCGTGGACCTCGGCGGTCACCAACGGATCAGCCTGGGGCGCCTGCCGTGCTGAATGATCAAGAGCTGTTGCGCTATAGCCGGCAGATTCTGTTGCAGCACGTCGACATCGACGGCCAGTTGCGACTCAAGCAAAGCCGCGCGTTGATCATCGGCCTTGGTGGCTTGGGTGCACCGGTGGCGCTGTATCTGGCGGCTGCGGGCGTGGGTGAATTGCACCTGGCGGATTTCGACACAGTCGACCTGACCAACCTGCAGCGCCAGATCATCCACGACACCGACAGCGTCGGCATGAGCAAGGTTGATTCGGCGCTCCATCGCTTGAGCGCGATCAACCCCGAGATCCAACTGGTTGCCCATCGCACCGCGCTGGACGCCGACTCGTTGGCGGCGGCAGTAGCGGCGGTCGACCTGGTGCTCGATTGTTCCGACAACTTTGCCACGCGCGAAGCCGTGAATGCGGCCTGCGTGGCGGCGGGCAAGCCTCTGGTCAGCGGCGCGGCAATTCGTCTGGAAGGTCAGTTGTCGGTGTTCGACCCGCGTCGCGCCGAAAGTCCCTGTTACCACTGCCTGTATGGGCACGGCAGCGAGGCCGAACTGACCTGCAGCGAAGCCGGCGTGGTCGGCCCGCTGGTGGGGCTGGTCGGCAGCCTGCAAGCCCTGGAAGCGTTGAAACTGCTGGTGGGCTTTGGTGAGCCGCTGGTGGGCCGCTTGTTGTTGATCGATGCCCTCGGCACGCGGTTCCGTGAGCTGCGGGTCAAGCGTGATCCGAGCTGCAGCGTCTGTGGTGCCAAACATGCGTGAGGCGCCTATCGGCGTGTTCGATTCCGGCGTTGGCGGGCTGTCGGTGCTGGCGGAGATTCACCGGCTGCTGCCCAATGAGTCGCTGCTGTACGTGGCCGATTGCGGCAACATTCCCTACGGTGAGAAGTCCCCGGCGTTCATCCGCCAACGCTGCGCAGTGATGGCCGACTTTCTCCAGGCCCAAGGCGCCAAGGCCATGGTCGTGGCGTGCAACACGGCAACCGTGGCCGGCGTGGCGGATTTGCGTCGTGACTACCCGTCGTGGCCCATCGTCGGCATGGAGCCAGCGGTCAAGCCGGCAGCGGCGGCGACCCGCAGCGGGGTAGTCGGCGTGCTGGCCACCACCGGAACCTTGCAGAGTGCCAAGTTCGCCGCCTTGCTCGACCGCTTCGCCACCGATGTACGGGTAGTCACCCAGCCGTGTCCGGGCCTGGTGGAGTTGATCGAAGCCGGTGACTTGCAGAGCCCGGCGTTGTGCCAGTTGCTGGGCAGCTACCTGCAGCCCCTGCTGGACGAGGGCTGCGACACGATTATCCTCGGCTGCACCCATTACCCCTTCCTCAAGCCAATCCTCGCGCAAATGCTCCCCGCCGACATCAGTCTGATCGACACCGGCGCTGCCGTTGCCCGGCAAACCCAGCGCTTGCTCGCTGAGCGTGAACTGCTGGCGGACGGTCCTGCCCAACCCGCGCAATTCTGGACCAGCGCCAGTCCCGAGCACCTGAGAAATATCCTGCCGCTGCTCTGGCATAACGGTGGCGTTGTGCAAAGCTTCAACCAGTAGACACGCTGAAATTCAGCTGAACTTCTGCTTGGGGGCGAGATTCTATTACAGCGTCTGTTACGCAAAAAAACCTAAAACAATCGTTCGCATAAAAAGGATGTTTCCTATGAAGCGAGTGTTCTGTCTGGCTGCGCTTGCGGCCGTATTGTTGGGGCATGGCTACAGCGCACAAGCGGCGGGTATCGAGTTTGCAATCGGGCAAACCAGTGACTCGACCATGACGTATCGCCTGGGGCTGCAGTCTGAATGGGACAAGAGTTGGTGGCAGAGCGAAGTGGGGCGTCTGACCGGCTACTGGGACGGGGCATACACCTTCTGGGATGGTGACGAGACGGCAAGCAACCACAGCCTGTCGTTCTCGCCAGTGCTGGTGTATGAGTTCGCCGGGGAATCGCTCAGGCCCTATCTTGAAGTCGGCATCGGGGTGGCTGTTTTTGCCCATACGGAAGTGGAGAACAACAAGCTCGGCTCGGCCTTCCAGTTCGAAGACCGCTTTGGCGCCGGCCTGCGTTTTGCCGGTGGACATGAGGTGGGGATCCGCGCCACCCATTACTCCAACGCCGGGATCAGCAGTCCCAACGACGGCGTCGAAAGTTACGCCTTGCACTACACCATGGCCCTATAGGACCTTGCTGGCGAAGGAACGCCATCACCTGTAGGCCGTAGTTATCCCCTGGCGTTCCTCGATGCATTCCGGCGCGCCCATTTCGAACTCCCGGCATATCAGCGGGCGTTTTTCGTAGATGGTGCACATCATCGTGTCCCGATCCAGCGCTGCGCACCAACCGTCGTCCAGGCGCAGCATGACTTCTCCACCCCAGTCGTCGGTATCGATAAAGCGCTCGGGCACGCCGGTGTCGGTGATCAGCATCACTTCGAGCTGGCAGCAACAGGCCGCGCACGTCGAGCAAGTGACCGCCGGCTCGACGATTTCGGTGAGGGGGATGGTATTCATGGGCGCCAGTGTAAGGCAGTGGGCTGCGCCTGTGTGAAAGCTCTGACGGACGCTCGCTTGTCGGGCGCCCAGGCGGGACCGTCCGTGGGGGGTTACGGTAGGTCCTTGATCGGCGGCGCGCTCCAGGCCATGGGTTTGCCAATCGCCAGTTGGCCTTCACCGGGGCGTTTCGACAGCGGCCACAGCGCGGTCATGGACAGCGCCGGCAGGGGCAGTTCCAGCGGTCGCAACTTGAGGTTGTCGATGATGTAGCGGGCAGCCTTGTCGGCGGTCCAGCTCAACGGCAGTGGCAAGACATCGTGTCCGCCAAGGGGGCTGGCGATAAAATCTGGGGTGACCACGGTGACTTCGATGCCGTCCTCGGCCAGCGTGATGCGCTGCGATTCGAACAGGTGACGCAGGCCGGCTTTCGACGTTCCCTGGGCTTCGCTTCGCGGCAGTGACAGGTAAGTCGCAGAACTGGTTATGCCCACCAGGTACGGCGCGATGCCCGTGCGCAGCAGCGGCAAGGCAACGTCGATGCAATAGTTGCTGGCAAGCAGGTTGCAGCGCACCAGGTGTTCGATCAGGTTGGTGTCCAACTGCGCGGCGTCGACGTACGTGCAGGTCCCGGCATTGAGGATGACGGTGTCCAGCGCGCCCCAGTCCTGCTGGATCTGCTCACCGATCTCGCGCACGGTCTGGCTGTTGGTCAGGTCGCCAGGGGCTACCAGTACTTGCCCAGGGTAGCGGCGGGCGAAGGCTTTGAGGGGAGCCACGGCGCGAGCGCTCAACGCCAGGTGCGCACCGGATTTGAGCAGATGCTCGGCCAGGGCGGCACCCAGGCCATTGCTGGCATCGGTTAACCAATAACGTCGTGTGGGTATCCGAATCATCCTTTGCTCCTGTTCAAGCCGTCATCCCGAATCGTTGGTCTGGGGAAACTCTAGGCAAAGTATCGCCATCCGTCATCCCTCTGAACTGTTCACCTCAAGACGCGTGGGCAGACGTTTGAAGGCTGCCAGTGCGCGCGCGCGCGATTGGCCGAGGTTGACGATAGGCAGCGGATAATCCGCCACGCCAAACAACCCGCCCATGGCGGCCGGGTTGTGGATATCTTTTTTGTTCAGCCCCGCCAGTTCCGGCAGCCAGTGCTTGATGAACAGGCCTTCGGTGTCGAATTTCTCCGACTGACTGATGGGATTGAAAATCCGGAAGTAGGGCGCAGAGTCGGTCCCGGTGGACGAACTCCATTGCCAGCCGCCGTTGTTGGCCGCCAGGTCACCGTCGATCAGGTGACGCATGAAAAACCGCTCGCCTTCGCGCCAGTCGATCAGCAGGTTCTTGGTCAGGAACATGGCCACCACCATCCGCAGGCGGTTGTGCATCCAGCCGGTTTCCAGCAACTGGCGCATGGCGGCGTCGATGATCGGCAGGCCAGTGCGCGCCTCCTTCCAGGCGGCCAGTTCGTCGGGCGCATCCCGCCAGGCCAGGGCTTCGGTTTCCGGGCGAAAAGCGCGGTGCCGGGAAACACGGGGGTAGCCGACCAGAATGTGTTTGTAGAACTCGCGCCACAGCAGTTCGTTGATCCAGGTAACAGCGCCGACGCTGCCGCTTTCGAACTCGCCCTGATTGGCTTGCAACGCCGCATGCAGGCACTGGCGAGGCGAAATCACCCCGGCTGCCAAATAGGCTGAAAGCTGACTGGTACCGGGTTTGGCCGGTAAGTCGCGTTCGTCCTTGTAGTAGTTGATCTGGGCATCGGTGAAGTGCTCCAGGCGTCGCTGCGCCTCATCCTCACCGGCCGACCAGAGTGCGCGAAGCTGCTCGCTCGAGGGCTTGAAACCTTGCACTTGCTCGGGGACCGGGTCGCAGTCGATACCCGTCGGCGCTTGCATCCCGGGTGCCGTCACCAATCGTGGCAGAGCGCCGTGCAGGCGGGCGTAGCAGACTTTACGGAACTGGCTGAAGACCTGGAAGTAGCCACCGGTCTTGGTCAGGACGCTGCCAGGTTGGAACAGCAACTGATCCAGATAGCGATGCAGGGTGATGCCTTGGGTGTCGAGGGCCAGGCGAACGGCGGCATCCCGGCGGGTTTCGTGAACGCCGTACTCTTCGTTGGCATGAACCGCTTCGACGTTCAGTTCGCTGCACAGCTGTGCCAGCACTCGGGGTGCATCGTCCCAAGCAGGGGCGCTGCGGATCAGCAGCGGGATATTCAGCGCGCTCAACGCCTGGCTCAGTTCGCGCAGGTTGCGCAGCCAGAAATCCACTTTGCAGGGAGCATCGTCATGGGCCAGCCATTGCTCGGGGCTCAACAGATACACCGCGACGCTCGGGCCACGATTGGCGGCGGTGCTCAGAGCCGTGTTGTCATGCAGGCGCAGGTCGCTGCGCAGCCAGATCAATTGCAGGGTCGCTTGCGCACTGGACATCAGATCAGTCCTCGCTGAATCAATACCTGGTGAGCCGACAGGGGATCGTCGGCCAGTAATACATCAGCGATTTCAGTGGCGATCTCGGACAAACCGGCCTGGTGGATACATACCGTTGGTCCGACGATGAGCTTTGGGCAACTGACATTGTTCAGGAGTTTCGTTAGCTGTTTCAGGTTGCTGGTTTTGCTCGAATACAGCAGCACCGCGCGCGCTTGCAGGTGTTCGACCGCCAGGGACAGTTCACCCACCGGCAAAGGCCAGTCGAACACTTCCACCGGACAATCGACGCTGCTGATCAGCCAGGCGCAGAGCCACAGGTGAGGTTCAAGCGGTAGGTCGGAGTGATTGACCAGCAGCAGTGGGGCGCCGCGTAACTGGCGGTTGTTGTGGTAGATCCGCGCACCGAACTTGCTGCGTAGCCAGCTGTAGAAAAACGTGCGCTCCATCTGTGCGCCGAATTGCCCTTGCCAGCGTTGTTCGAGCTCTGCCAGCAATGGCATCAGCAGTTGCTCGCACAAGGTCCGTGGTGGGTACAGGGCCATGGCCTGGTTGAACAGGTCATCGACCTGGCGCTCGGCCAGGCGAAAGATGGCCTGGGCGAGGTTTTGCCGCAGGATCTGCCAGTCATTTTCCACCGGCGAACTGAACGCTTGCGGTGTGTCCAGCAACTGCTTGACCTGGCTCACCGCGACGCCGCGATTGAGCCAGGTCAGGATGTCGTGAATGCGTTGCACATGCTCGGCCGAGAACAGCCGGTGACCCTTGGGGGTGCGTTGCGGCACCACCAGCCCGTAGCGACGCTCCCAGGCGCGCAGGGTGACCGCGTTGACGCCGGTCACGCGGGCGACTTCGCGGATCGGCAGCCAGCCTTCGTCCAGCGCCTGCTGGTAGTCGGTGTCGGGCTCTTGGGTGCGAGTAGCGCTGGGCATGTTCATTCAAATCGCATTTCTGAGGCTGAGGTTTTCCGGGTGCGGCTGCAGGTAGACCTGTTGCGCGATGTACGGATCGGGATGATGACGCAGGTGATGCTTGAGCAGGGTCAGCGGGACCACCAGCGGCACGACGCCGAGGCGGTATTGGCCGATCACGTGCTGGACTTCCTGTTTGTCCTCGACGCTCAGGCTCTGTTTGAAATAGCCGCACAGGTGTTGCAGTACATTGCTGTGGGTCCCGCGGGTGGCGCATTGCTTGAGCGCCTTCATCAACAGACTGAAATAGCGCGGGCCAAGTTCTGCGGGGTCGCTCTGGCCCATGCTGCCCAGGAGTTTGCCCAGGGCCTTGTACTGCAGCGGGTTGTGGGCCATCAGCAGGTACTTGTAGCGTGCGTGGAAGTCGGTCAGGCCATGGCGGCTGAGACCCTGCTGCAGCAAATCCTGCCAGGCGGCATAGGCAAACACTCGGGTCAGGAAGTTCTCGCGCAGCACCGGATCGTTGAGTCGGCCGTCTTCTTCCACCGGCAGGTCCGGGTGGCGGGCACAAAACGCCGCGGCATAGATACCCCGGCCACCACCGTCCTGCGGGTTGCCGTTGGCGTGATAGACCTTGACCCGTTCCAGGCCGCAGGATGGGGATTTATGCATGAAGATGTACCCGCACAGATCGGTCAATTCAGCGGCCATGCGTTGCCCGTAGTCGGCTAGCGGTTGGGTTACGTCGAGTTGTCGGTTGACGCTGCCGATGGCGCTCGGGTGCTGCGGATCGCCGACCAGGCGAATCGGCTCGCGGGGAATTCCCAGGCCAATGGCGACTTCGGGGCACACCGGGACAAACTCGAAATAATTGCTGAGGGTACGGCTGCAGAGCTGGGATTCTTTATGCCCACCGTTGTAGCGCACCTCATCGCCCATCAGGCAGGCGCTGATGGCGATTTTCGGCTTGCGCGGTGATTCACTCGACATCGGCAGACCTCGGATTAAAACCTGTACAAGCGATGTTCGCTGTACAACATGTTTTGATCATAGGTCGAAAGGTGTACAAGTCAAACTTTTTGTATAGGTTTTATCGAGCGCCCCCGTAGCCGCCAAAGCCTAGCTACGGGAAGCGACTACTGCAGATGCTCGTGCAAGCGGCGGGCAGCTTCCTGGCCACTCAGCCAGGCGCCTTCGACCCGCCCTGACAGGCACCAGTCGCCGCACACATACAAGCCCAGGTCGGCATCGGCCAGTACGCCCCATTCGTGACTGCTGGCAGGGCGCGCATACAGCCAGCGGTGGGCCAGGCTGAAGGTCGGGGCGGGCATGGCGCTGTGCAACAGTTCGGCAAAGGCGCCGTGCAGTTGTTCGATCACCGCTTCCTTGGACAGGTCGATGTGTTGTCGGCTCCAACTGCTGGTGGCGTGCAGCACCCAAGTGTCCAGGCTGTTGTCGCGCCCCGGTTTGCTGCGGTTGCGGGCCAGCCAGTCGAGCGGGCTGTCCTGCACGAAGCAGCCTTCCATCGCGGTATCCAACGGCGTATCGAATGCCAGGGCGACGGCCCAGGTCGGGTCCATTTTCACCCCGGCGGCGACCCCGGCAAGTTTCGGCGCGGCAGCCAGCAGGGCTGTGGCCTGTGGGGCGGGCGTGGCGATGATCACATGGCTGAAGGGGCCGTGGGTGAAGCCTTCGGCATCCTGCAGATGCCAGTGCTGTTCACCGCGATAGACCTCGGTGATGCGGCAGGCGAAGTGCACTTCCAGGTCGCCAATCAGGGCGCGGGTAATGGCGCTCATGCGCGGCGTGCCGACCCAGCGGGTCTGCTCGTCTGGCGACGGGCTGAGCTGGCCGCCCTGAAAGTTGTAGAGCTGCGGTGTCCACTCGGCGACCCAGCCGTTGGCTTGCCAGCGCTGCACTTCAGTGACAAAGCGCCGGTCGCGGGCGGTGAAATACTGCGCCCCCATGTCGAGTGCGCCAGCGTCGCTGCGTTTGCTCGACATGCGCCCACCGCTGCCACGGCTTTTATCGAACAGTTGCACGACGTAGCCGGTCTCTTGCAGAGCCTGGGCGGCGGAGAGTCCGGCGATGCCGGTGCCGATAATTGCGATGGGTAGAGTCATAGGGGCCTCGTTTACCTTTCTCTACAGGCTACGCTTAGGGTTAAACCTGTACAATTATATTTTTTGGTATAACTTTCAGCGTTCTCGTTCTGACAGCTTGGCCTATTGTTAATCACAGAGCCCGCCCGATCCGAAACATCCCTGCTTATAAAAATAGACTAGTGATCGAGGTAAAACGCCACGCGAGGAACATGTCATGCACATATTGCTGACCGGCGGTACTGGATTGATAGGACGCCAGCTTTGCCGACTCTGGTTGAGTCAGGGCCACAGCCTGACGGTGTGGAGTCGCAAACCCGAAAAAGTGCCGACCCTGTGTGGCGCCCAGGTGCGAGGCATCGCGCGTCTGGAGGAGATCGGACAGGAGCCGGTGGATGTCTTGATCAATCTGGCGGGTGCGCCGATTGCCGATCGACTCTGGACCCATAGGCGCAAGGCGTTGCTCTGGAGCAGCCGGATCAGCCTGACTGAAACCCTGCTGGCCTGGCTGGAAAGCCTTGAGCAAAAACCCCACTTGCTGATTTCCGGGTCGGCGGTGGGATGGTACGGCGATGGCGGCGAGCGTGAGCTGACCGAGGATTCGCCACCGGTCAGCGAGGACTTCGCCAGCCAGCTGTGCATCGCCTGGGAAGAGACCGCACAACGCGCCGAGGCCCTGGGCCTGCGCGTGGTGCTGGTGCGGACCGGGCTGGTGCTGTCGGCCGAAGGCGGCTTTTTGTCGCGCCTGCGCCTGCCCTTCAAAGCGGGGCTGGGCGGGCCTATCGGCAATGGCCGGCAGTGGATGTCATGGATTCATATCGACGATCAAATCGCGCTGATTGATTTTCTTCTGCATCAGAATATGGCCAGCGGTCCTTATAATGCCTGCGCGCCAAAACCGGTACGCAATCGCGAATTCGCCAAGACGCTGGCCGGTGTCCTGCACCGGCCGGCTTTCATGCCCCTGCCATCGTTCGTGTTGAAGGTCGGGCTCGGTGAGTTGTCGCTGTTGCTGTTGGGCGGCCAGCGGGTGACCCCGATGCGGTTACTGGCGGCAGGCTTCACCTTTCGTTTCACTGATTTGCGTGCGGCTCTGGACGACCTGTCCAGCCGCCTTTGAAATAGGACGTTGCATGACCGATCACGCGTTGCTCCTGGTCAACCTGGGTTCGCCCGCTTCCACACAGGTGGCGGACGTGCGCAGCTACCTCAATCAATTCCTGATGGACCCTTACGTCATTGACCTGCCGTGGCCGGTGCGGCGCCTGCTGGTGTCGTTGATCTTGATCAAGCGCCCGGAACAGTCGGCCCATGCCTACGCCTCGATCTGGTGGGACGAAGGCTCGCCGCTGGTGGTACTCAGCCGGCGCTTGCAGCAGGCCATGAAGGCGCAGTGGACCCAGGGACCGGTCGAATTGGCGATGCGTTACGGCGAGCCGTCGATCGAGACGGTGCTGACTCGCCTGGCCGCCCAAGGCATCAAGAAAATCACCCTGGCGCCGCTGTATCCACAGTTTGCCGACAGCACCGTGACCACGGTGATCGAGGAAGCCAAGCGGGTGGTGCGCGAGAAAAAACTCGAGGTGAGGTTCGCGATTCTCCAGCCGTTCTACGACCAACCGGAATACCTCGACGCCCTGGTGGCCAGCGCCAAACCGTACCTGGCGCAGGACTACGACCATCTGTTGTTGAGTTTTCACGGCCTGCCGGAGCGGCACCTGAAGAAGCTCAATCCGGGTCATTGCTTTGAAGGTAATGGCGATTGCTGCGCCGCAGCGCCGGCAGAGGTGCTTGCCACCTGTTATCGCGGCCAGTGCCTGCGTACGGCAGCTGCGTTTGCCGAGCGCATGGGCTTGCCGGAAGGCACGTGGTCGGTGTCGTTCCAGTCGCGCCTGGGGCGTGCCAAATGGATCGAACCCTACACCGAAGCGCGTCTCGACGAGCTGGCGAAAAGTGGGGTGAAGAAGATTCTGGTGATGTGCCCGGCGTTTGTCGCCGACTGCATCGAAACCCTGGAAGAGATCGGTGACCGTGGCCTGGAGCAGTTCCGCGAGGCGGGGGGCGAGGAGTTGGTGCTGGTGCCGTGCCTCAACGATGAGCCGCAGTGGGCGCAGGCGTTGAACACCCTGTGTGAAAGGGCGCCAGTGGTTTTGTAGAAGGCCGAAAGCATCGCGGGCAAGCCATGTTCCTGTAGGAGCAAGGCTTGCCCGCGATAACGTTCTTTCAGGCAGTAAAGCCCTTAGAGCAGCGGCTCATCCGGCTGTTTTTTCTTCCAGCCGTCGTTGCCCGGCAACAGCAGGTTCAACCCGATCGCGACAATCGCGCACAGGGCGATGCCCTTGAGGCCGAAGTCGTCGGGGCCGGTGCCGGTGCCGATCAGCACACCGCCGATCCCAAACACCAGGGTGACCGAGACAATCACCAGGTTGCGCGCTTCGCCCAGGTCGATCTGGTGGCGGATCATGGTGTTCATGCCCACCGCGGCAATCGAGCCGAACAACAGGCACAGGATCCCGCCCATCACCGGTACTGGAATGCTTTGCAGCAGCGCACCGAACTTGCCGACAAACGCCAGGCTGATGGCGAAGATCGCCGCCCAGGTCATGATTTTCGGGTTGTAGTTCTTGGTCAGCATCACCGCGCCGGTGACTTCGGCGTAGGTGGTGTTGGGTGGGCCGCCGAGCATGCCGGCTGCCGTGGTAGCGATACCGTCGCCAAACAGGGTGCGATGCAGGCCCGGTTTTTTCAGGTAGTCGCGACCGGTCACGCTGCCGACGGCGATTACCCCGCCGATGTGTTCGATGGCCGGGGCCAGCGCCACCGGGACAATGAACAGGATCGCCTGCCAGTTGAACTCCGGTGCCGTGAAGTGCGGTAAGGCAAACCAAGGTGCGGCAGCGATCTTCGCGGTGTCGACGACACCAAAGTAGAACGCCATGCCAAAGCCCACCAGCACCCCGGAAATGATCGGCACCAGGCGGAAGATGCCTTTGCCGAACACGGCCACGATCAAGGTGGTCAGCAGCGCCGGCATCGAGATCATCATCGCCGTCTGGTAATGAATCAGCTCGCTGCCGTCACCGGCCTTGCCCATGGCCATGTTCGCGGCAATCGGCGCCATGGCCAGGCCGATCGAAATGATCACCGGGCCAATCACTACCGGAGGCAGTAGGCGGTCGATGAAACCGGTGCCCTTGATCTTCACGGCCAGGCCCAGGAAGGTGTAGACAAAACCTGCCGCCATCACGCCGCCCATGGTTGCCGCCAGGCCGAACTGGCCCTTGGCAAGAATGATCGGGGTGATGAAGGCAAAGCTCGAAGCCAGGAACACCGGCACTTGGCGCCCGGTAACGAGCTGGAACAGCAGAGTCCCCAGGCCCGCCGTGAACAGCGCGACGTTGGGGTCGAGGCCGGTAATCAGCGGCATCAACACCAGCGCGCCGAACGCCACGAACAGCATCTGGGCGCCCGACAGGACCTGGCGCCAGAGCGGGTCGTTGAACTCATCCTGCATGCTCACGCGTCCTTCTGCTTGGTGCCGAAGATCTTGTCGCCAGCATCGCCGAGGCCCGGAATGATGTAGCCGTGTTCATTGAGTTTTTCGTCAATCGAGGCGGTGTAGATGGTCACGTCCGGGTGAGCCTTCTCGACAGCCGCGATCCCTTCGGGGGCTGCGACCAGGACCATGGCGCAGATGTCCTTGCAGCCGGCTTTTTTCAGCAGGTCGATAGTGGCAACCATGGAACTGCCGGTGGCGAGCATCGGGTCGATGATCATGGCCAGTCGTTCGTCGATTTCTGGAACCAGTTTTTCCAGGTAGGTGTGGGCTTCGAGGGTTTCCTCGTTGCGGGCCACGCCCACGGCGCTGACTTTGGCGCCCGGGATCAGGCTCAGGACACCTTCGAGCATGCCGATGCCGGCGCGCAGGATAGGGACCACGGTAATTTTCTTACCGGCAATTTTCTCGACCGATACGGTACCGCACCAGCCTTCGATGTCGTAGGTTTCCAGGGGCAGGTCCTTGGTTGCCTCGTAGGTCAACAGGGCACCGACTTCCTGAGCGAGCTCACGGAAATTCTTCGTGCTAATGTCGGCGCGGCGCATAAGGCCAAGTTTGTGTCGGATCAGCGGATGGCGGATCTCACGGATGGGCATAGGGAAAGGCTCCGGCGGCGGGCAAAAAAACCGGCCTAGATTAATCTATCCGGGGTTGTTGTCCTATAGACATTCAGAACGTTAGTCCAGAAACGCTTGATTCGACCGGTCGGGATGCGTACCTTTGCTCGCTTTTCCGAATCCGCCACCCCTTGGAGAGCACCATGTCCGCTGATCTCGAGCATATCCGTCAAATCATGCGAGAGGCTGACTGCCTGTACACCGAAGCTGAAGTCGAGGCGGCCATCGCCCGTGTCGGTGCGCTCATCAACGAACAGCTGGCTGACAGCAATCCCGTGGTGTTCTGCGTGATGAACGGCGGGCTGATCTTCTCTGGCAAGTTGCTCACCCATCTGCATTTCCCGCTGGAAGCGTCCTATCTGCACGCCACGCGCTATCGCAACGAAACCAGCGGCGGCGATCTGTTCTGGAAAGCCAAGCCGGAAGTTTCGTTCATCGACCGTGACGTGCTGATCATCGACGACATCCTCGACGAAGGGCACACCCTGGGCGCGATCATCGACTTCTGCAAACACGCCGGTGCCCGCAAAGTGCACACCGCGGTACTGATCGACAAGGACCACGACCGCAAGGCGCGTCCGGACCTGAAGGCCGATTTCGTCGGGCTGCCTTGCATTGACCGTTACATCTTCGGCTACGGCATGGACTACAAAGGCTACTGGCGCAACGCCAACGGGATTTTTGCCGTTAAAGGTATGTAAGCCGGAACGCGCCGCAGCTTTCTCGATCAGGCACTCGTTGCTCAATGGGTCGAGAAGGCTGCACCACCGGACGCAGGCTGCGTCAGCTGCTACAGTGCTGGGCCCGATTCTGGAGCCCGTCATGAGCCTTTTGATCCGCAGTTGCGCCGTTCTGTTGCTGAGCCTCAGCCTGCCACTGGCGGCCGCGCCTGCGGTCATGCACGGGCAATTCCTGCCGCCCGACGACCTGACCCTGCGCGACACCTCGCCCGAGCAGCAGCAACTGTTGCAGGTCACTGAGTATTCGGTGGTGGTGGGCAGCCAGCGCCAGTCCAATCAGCAGCCGATCCCGGTGACTTCGCCGGTGCTGATTCGCCTCAAGGGCAAGCCCCTGAACAAGGGGGCCACCATCAGCCAGGTGCTGGTGAATTTCGACGGCGAAAGCAAAAGCCTGAAAAAGCCGATCTACGACGCCAATACCCGCACCCTCACCCTGTTTTACCCCATGGCTCAGTACCGGGTGGTGCTGGACCTGTTACGCAACGACACGGTCTATTGTCAGTTTCTCAGCTACGCCAATGGTCACATTTGGGCAGACCTGCACACGGGTGCAGTGAAGCGTGGTCGTTGAGGCATCGGGCGGGGCGGGGGTAAACTGCCTGCCCCGTGAAATGTCTGCGAGCTGGAGTCGGCAATGCGTAAAGATAAGAAACAAGTGATTGGTGACGAGATCGGCGATGAGCAGATCAAGTTGTTCCTCGATTTCGAACCGGTTGACGCGACTTCACCGTCCCAGCACAAGTTGATCAAGGCTTATCGCGGCCTGCGCATCGACGATTTCGAGCGTTTCCTGACGTTCTTTGTCGAAGCCGGCTACGACCTGGACGGCAAGGATGAGCATGGCCAGACCTTCGCCGAAGTGATCAAGGATCAGCGCAACAGCGCCGAGTACATCGAGCTGATCGAAAAAGCCCGCGGCTGAGCTTTTCCCGGCCATAAAAAAACGCCCCGTTCTCATTGAGAGCGGGGCGTTTTTCATGGGCGAGGATCAAGCGAAGCTTGGAGTTTCGCTGCTGGCTTCCACCAGCTCCAGGGCGACGTTGTTCTGCGCGTTGATCTTGCGATACAGCGCAGCGTCGGTTTCCAGGACTTTTTCACGGGCCGGGAAAATTTCCGCGAGTTTGCCAGCCCATTCGCCCTTGGTTTTGCCCGGGAAGCATTTCTCGATCAGCTCGAGCATGATCGAAACGGTCACCGAAGCACCTGGCGAAGCGCCGAGCAGGGCGGCCAGCGATCCGTCCTTGGCTGCGACCAGTTCGGTGCCGAACTGCAGCACGCCGCCTTTTTTCGGGTCTTTCTTGATGATCTGCACCCGTTGGCCGGCCACTTCCAGGCGCCAGTCTTCGGCTTTCGCTTCAGGGTAGAAACGACGCAGCGACTCCAGGCGTTGTTCCATGGATTGCATCACTTCGCTGACCAGGTACTTGGTCAGGTCCATGTTGTTCTTGGCCACGGCCAGCATCGGTCCGATGTTACCGGCACGTACCGACAGCGGCAGGTCCATGAAGGATCCGTGCTTGAGGAACTTGGTGGTGAAACCGGCGTATGGCCCGAACAACAGGGACGTCTTGCCATCGACCACACGGGTGTCCAGGTGCGGTACCGACATGGGCGGCGAACCTACCGCGGCCTGGCTGTAGACCTTGGCCTGGTGATGCTTGACCACTTCCGGGTTGTCGCAACGCAGCCACTGGCCACTGATCGGGAAACCGCCGAAACCTTTGCTTTCCTCGATGCCCGAGGCCTGCAGCAACGGCAAGGCCGCGCCGCCGGCGCCGAGGAACACGAACTTGGCGTCGACTTCACGGCTGTTGCCGCTGTTGACGTCCTTGATGCTGACGGTCCAGCCGTTGGCATTGCGCTTGAGACCGGTCACGCGCTTGCAGTACTTGACCTGGGCATCGCCGGCGCTGGTCAGGTGCTTGAGCAGTTGATTGGTCAGGTTGCCGAAGTTGACGTCGGTGCCGTTGATCACGCGGGTCGCGGCGAGGGTCTCGCCAGCGTCACGCCCAGGCATCATCAAGGGCATCCACTCGGCCATCTTGGCCTTGTCTTCGGTGTATTCCATGTCGGCGAAGGCATGGTGCTTTTTCAGCACGTTGAAGCGTTCCTTGAGGAACGACACGCCAGCGTCACCCTGCACGAAGCTCAGGTGCGGGACCGGGCTGATAAAGGATTTCGACGAGCCGAAGGTGCCTTTGCGGGTCAGGTAGGACCAGAACTGCTTCGACACCTCGAACTGGGTGTTGATGTGCACGGCTTTCTTGATGTCGACGCTGCCGTCAGCGGCCTGTGGCGTGTAGTTCAGCTCACACAGGCCGGCGTGACCGGTACCGGCGTTGTTCCACGGGTTGGAACTCTCCGCGGCTCCGGAATCCATCAGCTCGACGACTTCCAGCTTGATCGCGGGGTCGAGCTCTTTGAGCAGTACAGCGAGGGTGGCACTCATGATGCCGGCCCCAACCAGTACTACGTCGACTGCTTCGTTATGCGCCATTTAACGCGTCTCCAAAATCTGCAGCACCAAATTGTCGGCATAGCTGCCAGGAGTTACGGGGCATGCTCTGTAGAGCCCCAGGTCACCCATGGCCAGGATCGCCATGTCCGAATCTTCGCAATTTATCGCAACTTCGACAGACGTTACCTACTGGCCTCAGGGTTCCCATGAACTCATTTCAGCGCGCGGCAGGCAATTCGACTTATGGTCGATACGTCCGTTTGTGCAACCAAATCCGTAGCGGACAGGCTTCAGGCTCCGGTATTCGAGGCGTATCCGGTCCTGTGTCGTTGGGCTGTTGTAGACGCTAATGGTGCATATTCAGACGCAAAACTATTCATTTGCTCGCCACACTCTTGTGAAGTTGTGAAAACCCGTTTTTTCACGCTCTTTTGAAGACGTGAACCTCAAAAAGGGCTATCTGCGCCTGGCACCGGACCCGCGTTAAAAACGGGCAAACAGCTCAGTGGCCGAGCGTCATGACAGCTCTGCAGATTCGCGAAAAGTGGTGGTTTGCAAGATAAACAGCAAGCTCGCCAGCTTCACTCGATCTGTGTGGGCGGCTCTCTGTGGGCGGTGCGGGGGTGCCAATACGCAGGTATCAGCGGTGCTGCGAGGCCCGATCAGGAGACGTCCTTATAATCGGGGGGAGATTGTAGCGAAGAAACGCAGGGAAATGGTCGTGTTTAATGACTTTTATTAGCCGTTCGGTCAGCCGGCCAGTGCCGAGTGCAACCTGAGGCGACGAATGCGTGGGCTCAGGCGGGCGCTGGCGGGCAGTGGCTGGTGCAACCAGTGGGGGCGAATCTCATTGATTTCGACCCAGCCATCGCCCATCGGAGGCATCTGGCAGTGCTTGAATGCCAGGCAGCGTTCGGCGCTGTCGAGTCGGGCGAAGTAACGATAGGTGCGGCGTGGAGCGAAAAGCGACCAGAGAAAATGCATGGCGATGCCCTCGTTCAGTGACAGCGTTGAAGTTAGCAGTGTGGCATGACACTCCCGTGACCGAGCAGTCGTGCGCGATGACATTGCACAAGTCTTCAGCCGGTGTTCAGGGTTGCTGGTTTGCAGCCGGTGCCGACCGCTATACTGCGCGTCTGTCTGTGCCTGATTCTGGAGAGAAAAGCATGTTGCAACGCCTGTTGTTCGGTTTGATCACTGTGACCAGTTTGACCCTGGTTGGCTGCGCCCACAGCCCGCAACAACTCGCCCCGGAGCCGAAACTGACGACTCAGTTGGCGCCGGTCGGGCGTGGCCAGCCGGTGGTGGTGAAGGTGGTGGACGGTCGTCCGTCGCCGACCCTGGGTACCCGTGGTGGCCTGTACCCTGAAACCAGCGCGATCACGGTGCAGAGCGCGCAGATCCTGCCCAAGCTACAGGCCCAGGCCGAAGCAGCTGTGCGGCTGCTGGGCTTCACCCCGACCGCCAATGCGCTGAATGCCCCGCAGTTGACGGTGACCCTGGCGGAACTGAAGTATCAGTCGCCCAAGGAAGGCATGTACGTGACCGAGGCCACCATTGGCGCGACCTTCCGCTCTGATGTGCAGAACGCCGGTCGTCGTTACAGCGGGCGTTACGGTGCCTCGCTGGACCAGCGCTTTGGCATGGCGCCGAACCAGGAGACCAACACCAAGCTGGTCAGCGATGTGTTGAGTGATGCGTTGACCCGCCTGTTCAAGGACCCGACTGTGGGTCAGATCCTGGCCGAGTAACGCTTTGTAGTGCGTTTACCAAACCCGGTGTCAGTCATGGCCCGGGTTTTTTAATGTCTGTGGGAGCCGCTCACGCTGCCTGCGAATAGAAATCCAGCACGCTCACTCCGGTCAGCAGGTCGGTTTCCGGCAAGTCGGCATGCTGGTGTCCGCCCAGGGCGCAATACACCAGCCAGTGACGATCCTGGACATTGAAGGCCAGGCTGCCGACGAGGGCCTGTTGTTCGTCGGTTGGGGTGATGAGGTACAGGCGGTCCTGGTTTTCGGCGTGCAGCATGACAAGCTCCGTGTCGGTTTCGAGGGGCGACAGACTGGCGTATTTAGATGACGAAGCCGTGACGCAGAACATTAGTCAGGCAGATGTTTGGTTTTTTATCGGAAAGCCCGGGCAGACAGTGCGGGTTTGGGTAGAATTCGCGCCGCGCATGCCCTGTTTCGATTGAGGTCCACGATGTCACTGCAACTCTGGTCGCTGTTTTCCGCTCATCCCGCCAAGCTGATCAACCTCCTCGCACTGCTGTTCGCCTGCCCGGGTGGTTGGCTGCTTCACGCGACCCGTCGCCGCGAGCAACAGGCGCGGGCCAGCCTGGCAGCCCAGGCCGGGCGTGCCAGTGCCGACAACCAGATGCATCTGGCGAGCATCGCCACCTTGCGCCTGAATCGCTTCTTCTATGCTTTTGGTTTCGCCTGCCTGGGCCTGGCGCTGCTGGTGTCGTGGATCAGCACCCGGGTCTGATGCACAGATAAAAAACGGCGCTCAAGGCGCCGTTTTTTATTGCCGGCAGAGCCCTACAGGGGGAGCCCGGCCTTGACCCGATACTGGTTACGCACAGGGGTGGCGTACTGCAGCACCAGGAACGGACGGTGCTCCTCGGGGCACGCCGCGAGGCGGTCTTGCCATTCTTGCCGGGCCTTGGCCAGTTCGTCGGCCGGGAACAGCTCGGCGGCACTCGGCACGCTCAATTGTGGGTCGGCGTCCTGCCACTGGGCGTAGGCCAGGTAGTGCACCGGGAACAGGCGGTAGCCACCGAGAATCTGCCGGTCCATCTCGATTGCCAATTGCTTGGTGTCTTCGAATCGCTCGCTGATCGGCGCGGCAAAGTTCACGTGGACCCGGCCCTTGTAGCCGGTAATGCCCTTGGCGATGCTTACGTCATCTTCGCCGGGCTCCTTGGTGTAGCTGCCGGTGGTGGCGCGGATGTACAGCTCGCGAGCCTTGGCCTGGTCGCACGGGTCGTACTCGTAGCTGATCGAGACCGGGGTCAGGTTCAGCGACAGGATCACCTCGGCAAACGGCTCGTCCTTGCGGCTCATGTGGAACATCTTGAGGATTGCCGATTCGGTACGGTCGTCACCGTCCTTGGCGCGGCCTTCGGCCTGGGCGATCCAGATCGATTGGCAATCGTTGCGAATCGAGTGGTTGATATACGCCGACAGCAATTGATAGGCCGCCATCTTCTCCCGTCGACCGCTGATGGAACGGTGCACGATGAAGCTCTTGTTCAGGCGCATCAGGTCGCTGACGAAGGGCTTTTGCAGCAGGTTGTCGCCAATCGCGATGCGCGGCGTGGGCAGGCCTGCGTGATAGATCGCGTAATTGACGAAGGCCGGGTCCATCACGATGTCGCGATGGTTGGCCAGGAACAGATAGGCACTGCCGGACTTGAATTGCTCGACACCGGTATAGGTCACGCCGTCGGTGGCGCGCTCGATGGTGTGGTCGACATAGAACTCGACTTTGTCCTGCAAAGTGGCAACCGAGCTGACACCCGCGAACTCACGGCGCAGCCGATGAGCTATAAGGGGTTTGAGCATCCAGCCCAAGGCGCCGGCAAACCGCGGAAAGCGAAAGTGGGTGAGGATATCTAGAAACGCCTTGTCGCTCAGCAGCCGTGCCAGCACCGCTGGGACTTCGCTGTCGTCGTAAGGTCGGATGGCATCGAATTCGCCCATCATGCTCTCTTGTTAGAAACGGCTAGGGTAAGTAATGGATTGGATCAAATCCACACAGGGTACGGTCTGAAAAATCTGCTCAAACAAAAATAGCCCTGCAAATAGACCGGCGATTATACGCACAAGTCACTTGGGAGACCGCGATGCTGGAAACCGAGCACTATGAGTGCCCTTATTGTGGTGAAGACGCCGAAGCGGTCCTGGATTTGTCCGGGGGCGACCAGACGTATGTCGAGGACTGCCCGGTGTGTTGTCGGCCGATAGTGTTCACGCTGCAGACCGATGGTCAGGAATGGATGCTCGAAGTTCACAGTGAAAACGAGTGAGGAGTGGCCTCTATGCAGCGCATCTACGAGCCGGAAAACCTGATGGAAGGTGAGTTGCTGCAAGGGATGCTGGCCAGCGAAGGGGTCGAGGCCCATCTGGTGGGGCGTGATCTGCTCGGGGCGGCAGGGGAGTTGCCGGTGTTCGGCCTGCTGGGCCTGGCGGTGGATAATGATCAGGCGCAATACGCCCGTGAGCTGATCGCCGCGTACAATGCGGCGTTGCCGATGCCCGGCGACGAACCGGATAGCTTCCCGGGCGTGCTGGTCTGTTAGGCTGACGTTCGTTTGATCAAGAGTCGTGTTGCCCCATGTGTGGACGTTTTGCCCTGTTTCGCTGGAACCCCGCGTTCGCGGCCTTGCCCGGTTTTCCGGCCGATCAGCAGGCGCAGTGGAATATTTCGCCGAATGCTTCGGTGCTGATCCTGCGTGCCGAAGCCGGTGAGCGCACGTTGGCACGTGCCCGTTGGGGTTTGACGCCGCCCTGGCTGACTGACCTGTCGAAGACGCCGGCCCATGCCCGGGCGGAAACTGTCGCCGAACAGCCGATGTTTCGTGAGGCCTTCCGTCAGCGGCGCTGCCTGCTGCCGGCCAACGGTTTTTACGAATGGCGCGGCACCGCGCGCAAGCGCCCGTATTGGCTGACTCCGGGTGAGGGATCGTCGCTGTTTTTTGCGGCCATCTGGGAAGCCTATCCAGTGCAGGAACAACTGTGGTTGAGCACGGCGGTGATTACCCAACCGGCGGCCAGCCAACGGCGACCATTGATTCTCGACGCAGCCGGCCAGGAGGCCTGGCTTGACCCGCAGACTCCGCTGCATGCCCTGCAGGCACTGCTTGCCAGCGAGCCCGCGGCCCTGCGTGAGCGGGTCCTGGCGAACCTGGTCAATGACCCCAAGCTCAATGCCCCGGAGTGCCTGACCCCAGGTTGAGTCGCTGCGCCACGTTTCACTCGGTAAATGATGGGTTGCGCGTCTGTTACATCTGGCGCCGACTCCCGCCACCGCCTACGATACGCGCCATGTTTTCAGGGAGTGTATTCATGAACAAGAATTGGGTTGTGTGCGCGCTGGGCGTCAGTCTGTTGCTCAGTGGTTGTCAGTCGGTCAACACCACCAGCGGCGGGGCCGTGGGCGTAGAGCGCTCGCAGTGGATGTTCAGCATGCTGTCGACCGATGAGGTCAACCAGATGTACGCCCAGTCTTACCAGAAGACCGTGGGCGAGGCGGGCAGCAAGGGCGTGCTGGACAGGACCAGCAGTGATGCCAAACGGGTCCAGGCCATCGCCACTCGTCTGATCGCCCAGGCGCCGGTATTCCGTCCGGATTCGGCGCAGTGGAAGTGGGAAGTCAACCTGATCAAGAGTGATGAACTCAACGCCAACTGCGGTCCTGGCGGCAAGATCATTTTCTACACCGGGCTGATCGATACGCTGAAACTTAACGACGATGAAATCGCCGCGATCATGGGCCATGAAATCGCCCACGCCCTGCGCGAGCATGGCCGTGAAGCGATGTCCAAGGCCTATGGCATCGAAATGGCCAAGCAGGGCGCGGGTGCCTTGCTCGGTCTGGGCCAGGACACCCTGGCCCTGGCCGATACCGTGGCCAACTACGGCATGACCTTGCCCAACAGCCGGGCCAACGAGAACGAAGCCGACCTGATCGGCCTGGAGCTGGCGGCCCGTGCCGGCTATGACCCGAACGCCGCGATCACCTTGTGGAACAAGATGAGCAAACTGAACGAGGGCGCGCCGCCGGAGTTCATGAGTACGCACCCGGCCTCGGCCAGCCGGATTTCCTCGTTGCAGGCGGCGATTCCGAAAGTCATGCCGCTGTATCAGCAAGCCAAGAAGTCCTGAGGAGTGTGCGGCGCTTGTAGCGCCGCGCCATCCGTCTTAAACCCAGCCACTGCTCTGCATCGCCTTGTACACCGCGACGATCGCCAGGATCAGGAATGCCGATGCCGCCAGGCGTCGGATCAGGGTCAGGGGCAGTTTGTCTGCGGCAAAGTTGCCCGCCAGCACCACCGGTACGTTGGCGATCAGCATGCCGACGGTGGTGCCGATGATCACCAGCCACAGTTCAGGGTATTGCGCTGCGAGCATCACCGTGGCGACCTGGGTCTTGTCCCCCATCTCCGCCAGGAAGAACGCGATCAGCGTGGTCAGGAACGGCCCGAACTTGCGGGCGGTGCTGGTCTCGTCGTCATCCATCTTGTCCGGCACCAGGGTCCACAGCGCGGTGGCGGCAAAGCTGGCGGCGAGAATCCAGTGCAGGGTCGCATCCGAGAAGAAGCTGCCGAACCAGGCACCCACGGCGCCAGCGGCGGCGTGGTTGGCCAGGGTCGCGGCGACAATGCCGGCGATGATCGGCCAGGGTTTGCGGAAGCGGGCGGCGAGAATAAGCGCGAGCAGTTGCGTCTTGTCGCCGATTTCGGCCAAGGCAACGATTGCGGTAGGAACGAGTAGCGAATCCAACATCAGGGTTTTCCTAAGGGGCGGGTCGACACGGCTATGACACGTACAGCCTTCCCGCCCCGGGTAAGGTGTGCGTGTCATAGGTCTTGTCAAACCCTGCGGTCCGTCTGTGCGGACGCTTGGGTCGCATACGCCATGGCCTGTTGACCAAGTATGTTGACGTATGCCGGACGAGCATGGCGCTCGTGGGAGACTACTCCCCTAGGACGGAGCGGATTCTGCCTAGGCAAAATCCATTCGGCAAGCCTTCTTTTTCATCCGGTGTTTCAGCCGCGCTTGGCCCGGTAGATGCGGAAACCCTGTCCTTCGGCCTTGATCGAGCACTGCCCCAAGTGCTCTTCGATCAGCGGCTGGTACTTCAGGAAACTGTTGGCTACCAGTCGTAGTTCGCCGCCAGTTTTCAGATGTTTAACCGCTTTTCGCAGCAAGTTTTCCGTGGCGAAGTAGTCCGTGTGGACACCTACATGGAACGGTGGATTGCTCAGGATCGCACTCAATCCCATGGGGGCAGCGTCGATGCCATCGCCGGTCAGGACTTCGGCTTCAAGACCATTGGC
Source organism: Pseudomonas sp. NPDC087626 (assembly GCF_044743405.1). Taxonomy (NCBI): domain Bacteria; kingdom Pseudomonadati; phylum Pseudomonadota; class Gammaproteobacteria; order Pseudomonadales; family Pseudomonadaceae; genus Pseudomonas; species Pseudomonas sp. NPDC087626. The sequence goes on along the minus strand of NZ_JBIUWJ010000014.1, from coordinate 101,132 downwards.
TGCCAGGGTCAGGCGGCTGCTGGCGGCGGCAAAGGCGTCGACGTCGAGTAGGGTCACGGTGTTGTGCGGGTAACGGCGCTTGACCGCCGCGCCCAGTACGCCGGCACCACAACCGAAGTCCAGCAGATGGCCGCTGGGCAGCTTGTCGAGATGCTCGAGCAGCAGGGCACTGCCGCGATCCAGTCGACCGTGGCTGAACACGCCCGGCAGGCTAATGACCGTCAACGGGCCTTCGGCCAGCGGCAACTCATACGTCTGTGCCAGGCTTTCCAGGGACTTGGCTTGAGGTGCATTGGCCACGGTCACTTGCCACAACTGGCAGTGCCGCGCGCTGTCGAGCTTGCGTGGTTTACCGAATGGGTTGAGCTGCTTGGCGGCGCCTTCGATGCCGCTGCGTTTTTCCCCCACCAGGTACAGTTCACAACCGGCCAGGCGCGAGGCGAGGGCGTTGAGGATGTAGTCGGTCAGGTCCTTGGACTTGGGCAGGAACAGCACCGCCGTTGCAAACTCACGCGTGGGCGCGTTCACCCCGAAATGGCTGCGCTCGGCAAAACGCGCGTCCAGGGCCGCCTGATCGCCGGCGTGCCAGCACCAGCCATGAGCGTCGGGCAACTTTCCCAGCAAGTCGTCGGCAGGCAAACCGGCCAGCAGCACGTTGCCTTGAAACAATTCAGCCTGTCGAAGCAGTACTTCACTGCGCGGATCCATACTCTGCTCCTAGAAAAAAAGTGCGGCAGTTTATCAACTGACGACCCGCAGCGGTGTACCGCTGAAAAAGCCCCGGGCATTTTCGCGCAACTGGCCGACGATCCGCTGGCGCGCTTCGCGGCTGCCCCAGGCGTTGTGCGGGGTGACGATCAGGCGCGGGATATCGCTGGCCAGCAGCGGATTGCCGGCGGTCGGCGGCTCGACGCTCAGCACATCGCTGGCTGCCCCTCCCAGATGGCCACTGCGCAAGGCATCGGCCAACGCCTGTTCATCGATCAGGCCTCCGCGCGCCGTGTTGACCACGAAAGCGCCGGGCTTGAGCAGCGCCAGTTCGCGGGCGCCGATGAAGTGGCGAGTGTGTTCGTTGAGCGGGCAGTGCAGGGTCAGGGCGTCGACCTGGGGCAGCAACTCATCCAGCGGCATCCGGTCGATCCGGGCTGGGCGGCCAGGAAGCTGGCCCGAGACCACCCGCATGCCAAAGGCTTCGGCCAGTCGCGCCACCGCACCGCCCAGTTCGCCGTGGCCGAGCAGGCCGAGGGTTTTGCCTTGCAACTCGACAATCGGGTAGTCCAGCAGGCAGAACTGTTTGGCCTGCTGCCAGCGGCCTGCGTCGACGGCTTTGCGATAGTCACCCAGGCGGGTAGCCAGGTTGAGCAGCAGCATGATCGTGTGCTGGGCCACCGACGGTGTGCCGTAGCCCTGGCAGTTGCACACGGTAATCCCCTGGGCGCGGGCGGCGGCGAGGTCGACGTTATTGGTACCGGTGGCGGTGATCAGGATCAGTTTCAGGTCCGGATTGGCGGCCATGGCACTGGCATCGATCATTATCTTGTTGGTGATCGCCACCGTGGCGCCTTGCAGGCGTTCGGCCACTTGTCCGGGTTCGGTCTGGGCGAACAGTTGCAGTTCGCTGAAGCAGTCGCGCAATGCACTGAGGTCGAGGTCGCCCAAGTCCAGTGATGGGTGATCAAGGAAAACGGCGCGGCGATTGTTCGTCATTAACTGTACCTTTTGCGCGTGAGTCTGAAGGCGTAATCTGCCGAGCCTACCAGATGAAATAAATAGTTACGCTTGCCCTCAAGGAGCTCCAATGTACTGGACAGAGTTTTTGACTGTTGCCCTGATTCACCTGCTGGCCGTCGCAAGTCCCGGTCCGGACTTTGCCGTGGTGGTGCGCGAGGCCGTGACCCACGGTCGGCGCGCGGGTACCTGGACGGCGTTGGGGGTAGGCAGCGCGATCTTCCTGCACGTGGGTTACTCGTTGCTGGGCATCGGCTTGATCGTGTCGCAGTCGATCGTGCTGTTCAACGCCCTGAAGTGGCTGGCGGCGGCCTACTTGCTGTACATCGGCTACAAGGCCCTGCGCGCGCAGCCGGCCAAGCCAGCCACTGAAGACCTGCACAAGGAAGCCGGCGTTCGTACGGCGCGCGGCGCCTTTACCTCGGGCTTCGTCACCAACGGCCTGAACCCCAAGGCCACGCTGTTCTTCCTGTCCCTGTTCACCGTGGTGATCAACCCGCATACGCCGCTGTCGATTCAGGCCGGCTATGGCATCTACCTGGCCGTGGCGACTGCCATCTGGTTCTGCCTGGTGGCGATGCTGTTCAGCCAGCAGCGAGTGCGCGCCGGATTTGCCCGCATGGGGCACTGGTTCGACCGCATGATGGGGGTGGTGCTGATCGCCATCGGTGTGAAGCTGGCCTTTACCGAGATGCATTGATCGCGCTGAGCTGATTCAGCGCGCCGAGGTATTCCCGGGGGTTGTGCCCCAGCAACCGCCGGAACATCGCGCTGAAGGCTCGGGCACTGCCATAGCCCAATTGATCGGCAACGCTCTGCACGCTTTGCCCGGCGATCAGTCGCGGCAGGGCTTCCATCAGGCGCAGTTGCTGGCGCCAGGCGTTGAAGCTCATCTTCAACTGTTGCTGGAACAGTCGCGCCAGGGTGCGTGAACTGGCACCGACCTGTTGCGCCCAATCTTCCAGGGTATTGGGATGGTCGGGGGTTTGCAGCAGGGCCATGCAGATCCCTTGCAAGCGTCGGTCCTCGGGCATGGGGATGTGCAGCGGGAGGTTTTCCAGGCCGGCAATTTCTTCGAGCATCAACTGTTGGATCAGCGGGTTCTTTGCATGGCGGGGGGCTTGCACCGCCTTCAGGATCAGCTCGCGCAGCAACGGGGTGACGGCCAGTACGCAGCATTGGCTGAGGTTGGCGGGCGACAGTTCGGGGTCAATGAACAGCGAGCGCATGCAGACCTTGCCCGACATGAAGATCTCGTGCTCGATCCACGGTGCAATCCACACCGCCCGTGTCGGCGGAATCACCCACGCACCTTGGGCCGTGACCACGCGCATGGTGCCGCACATGGCGTACAGCAATTGCGCCTCGCGATGGATATGTCGCTCCTGATGCGCGCCATCCGGGTAATCCCGCGGATGGGCGCTGACCGGGCCATGGTGGAAGTGGCTGATTAACATTGTCTGATTCGATGAGTTTGTTGTCAGGAATGCGTGTTATTGCCAACTTAGCATAACGCCACACCCTCAACGAATAGTGTGCCGTCATGCATCAACCCAGAAATGTCATCCGCTACATCAACGCCGCCCATGTGATCGACCACATGTTCATGCTGATTTTCCCCGCCGCCGTGCTGGGCATGACCGAGGTCTTCGGCCTGGACTACGCCGCCATGATCGGCCTGTCCCTGGGCGGGTTCATTGCCTTTGGTGCCTGCTCGCTACCGGCGGGTTGGCTGGGCGACCACTGGAGCCGACGCCAGATGATGCTGGTGTTTTTCTTCGGGATTGGCGCCTCGGCGATTTTCACCGGCCTGAGCAGCTCTGCGCCGATGCTGGTCCTGGGGTTGACGCTGATCGGGGTGTTTGCCGCGATTTATCACCCGGTGGGCACTGCGATGCTGGTGGCCTACGCCCAGAACCGAGGCCGGGAAATTGGCATCAACGGCATGTGGGGCAATCTGGGGGTGGCGTTTTCGGCCTTGGTCACCGGTTTGCTGGTGGCGCAGTTTGGCTGGCGTTCGGCGTTTATCCTGCCGGGTGTCGCCGCCATCGCCCTGGGCATCGGCTTTGCCTTGCAGGTACGCGAGGAGCCGATTCCCGTGCGCGCCCATGCCCCTCTCAAGGGCGCTACTGGCCAGCGGATCTCCATGATCATGGTGTTCGGGGTACTGGCCCTGGCTACCGCCACGGGTGGCGTGGTGTTCAATGCCACGACCATGACCTATCCGAAGTTGTTCCAGGAACGCCTGCATGACCTGTTCGCCTCACCGCAAACCCTTGGGGTGGTGGTCAGCCTGGCTTACGCCTTTGGCGCGGTGGCGCAGTTGAGTATCGGTCGGGTGTTGCATCGCTTCAGCCTGAAATGGCCGTTCATGCTCCTCACCCTGTGCCAGGCCCCGTTGTTGTTTGCCATGGCTTATGTCGAGGGCTCGGCCGTCATAGTGCTGGGTGCCGCCTTCATGTTCGTGGTGTTCGGGCAGGTCACGGTGAATGACGCGATGGTCGCCAACTTCGTTGCGCCGCAATGGCAATCGCGGGTGTTCGCCTTGCGCTACTGCCTGTCCTTCGGTGCCAGCGCCACGGCCATCCCACTGATTGCCTTTGTCGAGCCCCGCCAGGGTTTTGTCGGGCTGTACCTGATCCTGGCCGGTTTTGCTGCTTTGACCTTCCTCTCGGCGCTGATATTCCCACGCACACCGGCCGAGGCAGCAGTAGGACAAGCGGCCTGACGGAGGGCGTCTTTTCCACAGCGGTGCTGGCTTAGAGCCAGCATTTGCCCTGTTCTCAAATCATTCCTTTGGCTGATTTAGCGCGCGTCCAGGCTGACTAAAGTGCAGTCTTTACGCCAAGACCGTGCAGTCAGATGAAAGGGATGCTTATGTTGCAGACTCGCGTTATTCCGCCAGCCGAAGGTGCTTATCGATACCCGCTGTTGATCAAGCGATTGCTGATGTCGGGCAGTCGGTATGAGAAAACCCGCGAGATTGTCTACCGCGACCAGTTGCGCTACAGCTATCCGACCCTGATCGAGCGCGTCGCGCGGCTGGCCAACGTGCTGACGGCGGCAGGGGTCAAGGCCGGTGATACCGTGGCGGTGATGGACTGGGACAGCCATCGTTACCTGGAATGCATGTTCGCCATCCCAATGATCGGCGCGGTGATCCATACCATCAACGTGCGTTTGTCGCCTGAGCAGATCCTCTACACCATGAACCACGCCGAGGACCGCTTCGTGCTGGTCAACAGTGAGTTCGTCGGGTTGTACCAGGCCATCGCCGGGCACCTGACCACGGTGGAGAAAACCCTCCTGCTCACCGACTTGCCGCAAAAGACTGCCGAGCTGCCAAACCTGGTGGGTGAGTACGAGCAACTGCTGGCGGGGGCGAGCCCGCAGTACGATTTCGCCGACTTCGATGAGAACTCGGTAGCGACTACCTTCTACACCACCGGCACCACCGGCAACCCCAAGGGGGTGTACTTCACCCACCGGCAACTGGTGCTGCACACCATGGGCGTGTCGACGATCATGGGCAGCATCGACAGCGTGCGCCTGCTGGGGACCAACGATGTGTACATGCCCATCACCCCGATGTTCCACGTCCACGCCTGGGGCCTGCCTTATGTGGCCACCATGCTTGGTCTCAAGCAGGTCTACCCTGGCCGTTACGACCCGGAATACCTGGTGGAGCTGTGGCGCAAGGAAAAAGTCAGCTTCTCCCACTGCGTACCGACCATCCTGCAAATGCTGCTCAACTCCAAGGCAGCGCAAAACACCGATTTTGCGGGCTGGAAAATCGTCATTGGCGGCAGCGCGCTGAACCGTGCGCTGTACGAAGCGGCCAAGGCCAAGGGGATTCAGCTCACTGCGGCCTACGGCATGTCGGAAACCGGGCCGCTGGTGTCCTGTGCCCACCTCAACGATGAGTTGATGGCCGGTACCGAGGACGAACGCACCACCTACCGGATCAAGGCCGGGGTGCCGGTGCCATTGGTGGAAGCGGCAGTAATCGACGCCGAGGGTAACTTTCTGCCGGCCGATGGCGAGTCCCTGGGCGAGTTGGTGCTGCGCGCACCGTGGCTCACCGAAGGTTATTTCAACGAGCCGCAGAAGGGCGCAGAACTCTGGGCCGGGGGCTGGCTGCATACCGGGGACGTCGCGACCCTGGACAGCATGGGAGTGATCGACATCCGCGACCGGATCAAGGACGTGATCAAGACCGGCGGCGAGTGGATCTCGTCCCTGGACCTCGAGGACTTGATCAGCCGGCACGTGGCGGTACGCGAAGTAGCAGTAGTGGGCATTCCCGATCCGCAGTGGGGAGAGCGCCCGTTTGCCTTGTTGGTGATCCGTGAAGGCCACGTGATTGGGGCCAAGGAACTCAAGGAGCACCTCAAGCCATTCGTCGAATTGGGCCACCTGAGCAAGTGGGCCATCCCGAGTCAGATCGCCCTTGTTACGGAAATTCCCAAGACCAGTGTCGGCAAGCTCGACAAGAAACGCATTCGCCTCGACATCACGCAGTGGCAGGCCAACAACAGCACCTTCCTGTCGACGCTTTAAGTCTCCTGTGTCGTGCCCGAAAGGGCACGACACGCCCACCAAGCAAGCGCTTGGCTTGTTAATTCCGAATTTTCAGCCATCCTTGCCGTGCCGGCATCTGCCGGACTGGCAGAAGGACCGTTCCAGAGTGGTTGGGGGCTGCAAATCACACTTTAGAGGGATCAAGCAGTACAGCCTGCTGGATATAGTCCGTTCAAGGATTTTTAAGAGCGAGACGCACGCACGAACAGGGGCGATGCAACTTTGGATGACTTCGCGAGCGCATGGCTCACTGTCCTCCAGAGCGTTTTTAAAAGTGCTCACTGCCATAACAATAAAAGCACATGGAGTAGCGTCGATGACATCAGTAAACCAGTTCTGGCGCCGGGCGAAACTGCCCTTGGCGGTCAGTCTCGCCTCTACGCTCGCCGGGCCTGCATTCGGCGTCAGTTTCAACGTTGGTGAAATCGAAGGTCAATTCGACTCGTCCCTCTCGTTGGGCATGAGTGTGTCGACCCAATCGCCAAACAAGAACCTCATCGGCGTCAACAACGGTGGGCACGGTCTGTCCCAGACCTCCGATGACGGCCACTTGAACTTCAAGAGCGGGCAAGCGTTCTCGAAGATCTTCAAAGGCATTCATGACCTTGAACTGAAGTACGGTGACACCGGCATGTTTGTCCGGGGCAAGTACTGGTATGACTTCGCGCTGCAGAACGAAGAGCTGGAATTCAAGGACGTCAGCAACGACAACCGCAAGGAAGGCGCCAAGTCCTCCGGCGGGCAGATCCTCGACGCCTTCGTCTACCACAACTACGCGATTGCCGATCAGCCGGGCTCCGTGCGTCTGGGCAAACAGGTGGTCAGTTGGGGTGAAAGTACCTTCATCGGCGGCGGCATCAACTCCATCAACCCGATCGATGTGTCCGCATTCCGTCGTCCGGGTGCCGAGATCAAGGAAGGCCTGATCCCGGTCAACATGTTCTACGTGTCCCAGAGCCTGACCGAAAACCTCTCGGCCGAGGCGTTCTATCAACTGGAATGGGACCAGACCGTTGTCGATAACTGCGGCACCTTCTTCTCCCAGCCGGACATCGTCGCCGACGGTTGCGACAACAACCTGCGCGTACTGAACAAGCGTTCGACCATTCCGGCCATCGCCCTGGGGCCATTGGCTGCGAACGGTGTCGACGTCAATGAGGAAGGTGTGCTGGTGCGCCGCGGTCCGGACCGTGATGCACGGGACAGCGGCCAGTGGGGCGCGTCCTTCAAGTACATGTTCGATCCGCTGGACACCGAGTTCGGTGCCTATTTCATGAACTACCACAGCCGTGCGCCGATCTTCAGCGCCACGGGGGCCTCGCAGTCGGTCTACAACACCGCCGCGTCGTTGCCGGGGCCATTCGCTGCGCTCGGGCCACTGCTGGTGGCGGGCAACTCGCAGTACTTCGTCGAATACCCTGAAGACATTCGCCTCTACGGCCTGAGCTTCTCCACCACCTTGCCTACCGGCACGGCGTGGCAAGGTGAATTGAGCTACCGTCCGAATGCACCGGTACAACTCAACTCCACCGACATCCTGTTCGCCGGGGTTCGTCCATTGGGCGGCGCGCTGGCCAACGCTTCGCTGCTGTCGGCAGCACCGGGTTCCGACCTGCACGGCTATCGCCGCAAGGAAGTGACCCAGTTCCAGACCACCCTGACGCACTTCTTTGACCAGGTGATGGGCGCCAGCCGCTTGACTGTGGTCGGTGAAGTCGGCGTGACTCACGTCGGTGGGCTGGAAAGCACCTCCGATGTCCGTTACGGCCGTGACCCGGTCTATGGTCCGGGCGAACTGCCAGGTGCTTCCTGCGAATTCCTCAACGGCCGGACCATCGCCGGTGCCGGTCCAGGGACCGCCACCAACAACGCGACCCGCAATTGCAACGATGAAGGTTTCACCACGCCAACCTCCTGGGGCTACCGTGGTCGTGCAATCTGGGATTACAACGACGTATTCGCCGGGGTCAACCTCAAGCCGAACGTGGCCTGGTCCCATGACGTCAGCGGCTACTCGCCTGGTCCTGGCGGTAACTTCGAGGAGGGTCGCAAGGCCGTCAGCCTGGGTCTGGATGCCGAGTACCAGAACACCTACACCGCGAGCCTGGCCTACACCAACTTCTTCGACGGCAAGTACACCACCGTGGATGACCGTGACTTCGTCGCGCTCAGCGTCGGCGTGAACTTCTAAGCACTGCTTCTTCAGGACGAACAAGAAATGAAAATAACCAAGAATCTGGTGTACGTCGCAGGACTGGGGCTTTCGTTGCTGGCGACCGGCGTCATGGGCGCCGTTCCGGCAGCCGAAGCCGATAAGCTGGGCAAGAGCCTGACGCCGATGGGCGCAGAAATGACCGGCAATGCCGACGGCTCGATTCCGAGCTGGAAACCCCTGGCCAAGAATGCCGGCACGGTAGACAGCAAGGGCTTCCTGTCCAATCCCTATGCCAGCGAGCAACCGCTGTTCACCATCACCGCGCAGAACGTCGACAAGTACAAGGAAAAGCTGGCCCCGGGCCAATACGCGATGTTCAAGCGTTACCCGGAAACCTTCAAGATGCCGGTGTACACCTCTCACCGTGGCGCCACCGTGCCGCCTGAAGTGTTCGCGTCCATCAAGCGCAACGCCACCAACACCACCCTTGTATCGGGTGGCAACGGCCTGGAAAACTTCGAAACGGCCGTGCCGTTCCCAATCCCGAAAACCGGTGTGGAAGTGATCTGGAACCACATCACCCGCTACCGTGGTGGCAGCGTGACCCGCCTGGTCACCCAGGCCACGCCGCAAGCCAACGGCTCCTACAGCCTGGTGTACTTCCAGGACCAGTTCGTGTTCCGCGACAAAATGAAGGACTACGACCCAAAAAACCCGGGCAACATCCTGTTCTACTTCAAGCAGAAAGTAACCGCGCCGGCGCGTCTGGCCGGTGGTGTGCTGCTGGTCCACGAGACCCTCGACCAGGTCAAGGAGCCGCGTTCGGCGTGGGTCTACAATGCCGGCCAGCGTCGTGTGCGCCGTGCCCCGCAAGTGTCCTATGATGGCCCGGGTACTGCAGCCGACGGCCTGCGGACCTCCGACAACCTGGACATGTTCAACGGTGCACCGGACCGCTACGACTGGAAGCTCGAAGGCAAGAAAGAGATGTATATCGCCTCCGACAGCTACAAGCTTGACGATCCGAAGCTCAAGTACTCCGACATCATTAAGGCCGGGCACATCAACCAGGACCTGGCCCGCTACGAGCTGCGCCGCGTGTGGCATGTGGTTGCGACCCTGAAGGAAGGCCAGCGTCACATCTACGCCAAGCGTGACTTCTACATCGACGAAGACACCTGGCAAGCCGCGGTAATCGACCACTACGACGGTCGTGGTCAACTGTGGCGCGTGGCCGAAGCCCATGCCCAGGACTACTACGACAAACAAGTGCCGTGGTATGCCCTGGAAACCCTCTACGACCTGCAGTCCGGCCGTTACCTGGCACTGGGCATGAAGAACGAAGAGAAACAGGCTTACGACTTCGGCTTCACCGCCACCACCAGCGATTTCACCCCGGCCGCACTGCGTCAGGAAGGTGTTCGCTAATACGCTGCACCAGAGGCCGCATCCTCGAAAAACGCCCCGACTGGTTCGGGGCGTTTTTTTTGCCTTGGATAAAGTGATCGACACCCACCGAATCGGTGACGACGCCAGAGGGTGCTCAGACTTTTTGTAGCCATTTGTAGCAATTGCCTTCAAACCCTGGCGGTTTGCCGCTAGTCTGCGGACATCTGCAATGCCGACAACAGCACTTCAATAAGAGTTGGCTATGACTGACCTGTTCCGAATCCACAGCCCTCCTGGCCCGGCCGTGCCGATGCTGGAAGGACGCTTTTACCGTCCCCCCTTGCCCGACGGCCACATCCTGCGGCCGCGGTTGTGCGAGCGGCTGAGTGCTGGTTTGACCGGGCGACTGCTGTTGGTCAGCGCCCCGGCCGGGTTTGGTAAAAGCTCACTGGCGGTGGAGTTCTGCCAGAGCCTGCCGGACCACTGGCAAAGCCTGTGGCTGGGACTCAGCCCCCGTGACAATGACCCGGGGCGTTTTCTCGAGCGGTTGCTCGAAGGCCTGCAGCACTATTTCCCTCGGCTGGGCGCCCAGGCCCTGGGCCTGCTGAAAATGCGCCAGCGTCATCAACCGTTCGCCTTCGAAGAGTGGCTGGACGGGCTGCTCGACGAATTGGCGGTCCAGCTCTCGCCCAGCGCCCCATTGTTGCTGGTGCTGGATGACTATCACCTGGCCCAGGGCCCGGTGCTGGACCGCTGCCTGCAGTTTTTCCTCAATCACCTGCCCGATGGCCTGCTGGTGCTGGTGACCAGTCGCCAGCGGCCAGACTGGCACCTGGCTCGTTTACGCCTGTCGCGGCAATTACTCGAACTGCACGAGCAGGACCTGCGCCTGACGCACGACGAATCCTTGGCCCTATTGAACCGGCACAGCAGTTCGCTGCGTGGCGAGGCGCTGGAAAGCCTGATTGAGCGCAGCGAAGGCTGGGTGGCGGGGCTACGCTTCTGGTTGCTCGCGGCGTCGGAAGCCGGCAATGGCGCAACACTGCCACCGCCACTGCACGGTGGTGAAGGGCTGATCCGCGACTACCTGCTCGAAGAAGTCATCGATTGCCTGCCCGCCGAGGTCCAGGCCTTCCTCTACGACACCGCGCCCCAGGAGCGCTTTTGCAGCGAACTGTGCGACGCGGTGCGCGAAGCCCACGACAGTGCGCAAATCCTGCGTTACCTGCTGTCCCACCAGGTGTTCCTGGTCCCGCTCGACGAGCAGGGGCACTGGTTCCGCTATCACCACCTGTTTTCCGACCTGCTGCGCAGCCGCCCGACCGTTAACGCCATGGTGCCCGTCGCCAGCCTGCACCTGCGGGCGTGTCGCTGGTTCAATGCCCAGGGCCTGCTCGACGAAGCCGTGGAGCAGGCCTTGCGGGCCGGGCACTTGGATGTGGCGGCGAACCTGGTGCAAAACCTGTCCGAAGAACAGCTGCTGGCTGAACAGAACGTCGGCATGTTGCTGCGCTGGAAAATGGACTTGCCCGACAGCCTGCTGGTCAGCACCCCACGGCTGATCGTGCTGTACAGCTGGGCCCTGGGCCTGGCCTGCCAGCTGGATGCTGCGCAAGAGTTGGCCAGCCACCTCAGCCGGTTCCTGCCGGCTCCTTCGGCCACTGCGCAAAAATCCATGTTGGCGCAGTGGCTGGCCTTGAGCGGGATCATCGCCCGTGGCCGCGGCCAGCGCGACTTGACCTTGCTGTACTGCACCGAGGCCCTGCAAAGCCTGCCGCACAAACGCTATGGCCAGCGGCTGATGTGCCTGTCGACCCTGTCCAACCTGGCCATCGCCGACGCCGACCTGTGGCGTGCCCGAGAGCTGAACCGCGAATCCCTGGAGCTGGCGCAACGGGTCGGTAATCCCCTGTTCGAAGCGCTGGCCCATTACGACCGCGCCCGGGTGCTGCAGGCGCGAGGGGAAATCCTGCGTGCCCTGGACGAAGTCCACCAGGGCCAGCAACGCTTGCAGGGTCTGTCGCCGCAACGGCTGTATGCGGTGCGCGCGCGCCTGACCCTGTACGAAGGCTTCCTGCTGGTCCTGCGCCTGCAACCCGAACTCGGGCTTGCCCGCCTGCACGCCGGCCTGACGGAAGCACGGGCCTGCCGCGACATCAGCGTGCTGATCGGCCACAGTGTGATCGCCCGGCTGGAAGGCAGCCGGGGCGAGTTTGCCAAGGCGTTCGCCGAACTGGCCGAGGCCGAGCGGCTGATGCACATCTGGGACGTGCCGCCGATCTACTACCTGGCCATGCTGACCTTGGTCAAATGTGAACTGTGGCTGGCCCAGGGGCGTACCGACCTGGCCGGCGCCTGGCTGACACGCCTGGGCCAGACCTACAACGGCGAACAGGCCGCGGCGCCCCCCGAATTCCACCCGCAAATGCCCCTGCACATCGAGTTGCAGCAAGCCCTGCTGGAGTCGATGCAAAACCAGCCGATGCTGGCCGAAGGGCGTCTCAATGTCTTGTTCGAGCATGGGCAAAAGAGTGGGCGGCAGATGCTCAGCGTGATGGCGCTGATTCAGAAAGTCAGCCTGTTGCTGGGCCATGGGCGCGAGCCAGAAGCACGTCGGGCCATGGCCCAGGCGTTCGAGGCCGCCAGCGGTGGCGTGTTGCAGCCTTTTGATGGGTTATTGCGCGAGCGACCGGACTGGCTGCGTGAGCAACTGGCCCACTGTCCACCCACGGCTCTGCGCCAGAGCCTGATGGAACACTTGCCTCACGTCGCGATTCGCGAAAGCGTTGAGAGCCAACCCGGCGGCGAAGCCCTCAGTGTTCGTGAGCAAGCGGTGCTGCAACTGATTGCCCGGGGCTGTTCGAACCAGGAAATCAGCGATCAGTTGTTCATCTCGTTGCACACGGTGAAAACCCACGCCAGCCACATCAACAGCAAGCTCGGCGTCGAGCGTCGCACCCAGGCCGTGGCCCGGGCGAAAGAACTGGGACTGTTGGCCTGACCAGGGCTCGTCACATCAGGCCGATCCCAGGGCCTTGGCCGTCAACTGCTCCCGGCAGTAATCGGCAAACAACTGCGCCGGCTTGGTCAATTGCCCGCGCTTGAGCCAGGCGGCCACCAACCCGGAACCAGTGACATCTTCGACGATGTCCACGCACACCACCTTTTGCCCGTCGTAGGTGCATTGCGAATGTGGCCGGGTGACCAGGATCGAAAAACCGAAACCTTGGCCGACCATGCCACGCACCATCTCGATCGAGGGTGAGCTGAAGGCGATTCGTGGGGTCAGCCCCAGCTCATCGAACAGGCTGACGAAGTAGGTCCGGCTCGGCTGCACATCCAGCAGAATCATCGGCTCCAGACACAGGTCGCGCAGTGACACCTGGGCCTGCTGGGCGAAGCGGTGATCGGCCGGCAGCAGGGCATAAGGGCGTTGCGCCGGCATCAAGGGTTCGGTCTGGATGGTGCCATCCAGGTCGTGCTCATAGAGGATCGCCAGGTCAAAGGCGCCCGACGTCAGCCCCTGCACCAGCTCCTGCTGTTCGCCATCGCGGATGCGGATCTCCACCCCCGGGTACAGCGCTGAAAACCCGGCCATCAGTTGCGGCAGGTACAACGGTGCCACCGTCTCGAAGCAGCCGATGTCGATCTGCCCGGACACCACATCGTTGTCGGCCAGGGCGTTCTGCTCGAACTCCTTGGCCATGCGCAGCAGCTCCTGGGCCTTGCGATAGAAGCGTGCGCCGCTGGGGGTGAGGGAGACGCCCTGGGCGTGATGGCGGATCAGCAACTGCACCCCGAAGCTGTCTTCCAGGCCCTTGATGGCCGTGGAGATCGACGGCTGGGCGATGTACAGCTTGCGCGAGGCCTCGGCGACGCTGCCGCATTCCACGGTAGTGATGAAGTACTTCAGTTGACGCAGATTGTAGGCAGCCACGGCAAACCTCGGGGTGATGGGGCAGGTGTCGGTCTCGACCGCTGATCCCAAGCAATTTGCGCACCGCCCAGGTCCGCGTGGGCGACGATTGGGTCATGCCTGAACAATAACCACATGGCGCGCGCATGGGGGAAATCGATGCCTAGTTTTTTCATCGCCTGCGAACACATTTTTACTATTTTTGCCCTGCGGGTACCTGGGCCACTATCGATCACCACAACGGAGAACTGGCGATGACCACCCCACGTGAAACCCGCGACTACCAGGCCGCCGACGCTGCACACCACATCCACGCGTTCGTCGATCAGAAAGCCCTCAACGACGAAGGGCCGCGCGTGATGGTGCGAGGCGAGCGCCTGCACCTGTGGGACAACGACGGGCGGCGTTACCTGGATGGCATGTCGGGGCTGTGGTGCACCAACCTGGGCTATGGGCGCAAGGACCTCGCCGCCGCGGCGACCCGGCAACTTGAGCAACTGCCGTACTACAACATGTTTTTCCACACCACCCACCCGCAGGTCATCGAGCTGTCGGAGCTGCTGTTCAGCCTGTTGCCGGGGCATTACAGCCACGCGATCTACACCAACTCCGGTTCCGAGGCCAACGAAGTGCTGATCCGCACCGTGCGCCGTTACTGGCAAGTGCTCGGCAAGCCCGAGAAGAAGGTGATGATCGGCCGCTGGAACGGTTATCACGGTTCGACCCTGGCGGCCACGGCGCTCGGCGGCATGAAGTTCATGCACGAGATGGGTGGCATGCTGCCGGACATCGCGCACATCGACGAGCCGTACTTTTTTGCCCATGAAGGCAACCTGACCCCGGCCGAATTTGGCCTGCGGGCGGCGCAACAACTGGAGGCCAAGATCCTCGAACTGGGGGCCGACAAGGTTGCCGGATTCATCGCCGAACCCTTCCAGGGCGCGGGCGGGATGATCTTCCCGCCAGAGAGCTACTGGCCGGAAATCCAGCGCATCTGCCGCCAGTACGACGTGTTGTTGTGTGCCGACGAAGTGATCGGTGGCTTCGGTCGCACTGGTGAATGGTTCGCCCATGAGCACTTCGGATTCGAGCCCGATACCCTGTCGATCGCCAAGGGCCTGACCTCGGGTTACATCCCCATGGGCGGGCTGATCCTGTCGAAGAAAATCGCCCAGGTGCTGGTGGAGCAGGGCGGGGTATTCGCCCACGGCCTGACCTATTCCGGGCACCCAGTGGCCGCCGCGGTGGCGATCGCCAATCTCAAGGCACTGCGCGATGAAGGAGTGGTCACTCGGGTCAAGGAGGACATCGGGCCTTACCTGCAACAGTGCCTGCGCGAGGTGTTCGGCCAGCACCCGCTGGTGGGCGATATCCAGGGCGTGGGCATGGTCGCGGCCTTACAGCTGGCCGAGGATCGGGGCAGCCGTAAACGGTTTGTCAACGAGAATGACATCGCCTGGCGCTGCCGAACCCTGGGCTTTGAAGAGGGAGTGATCATCCGCTCCACCCTGGGGCGCATGATCATGGCCCCGGCGTTGATCGCCAGCCGCGAAGAAGTCGACGAACTGGTCGCCAAGACACTGCGGGCACTGGATCGCACGGCGCAGGAGTATGGCCGGCTCTAACCCTTTCTGAAGGCCTTGTCGCGGGCCCCTGTCCGCCTGGAAAATTCAAACGCAAGAAACGTAGTTCTTGCGTTTGAATCCTGGATTACCCTGAATACGTTCTTTGACAACACTCAACGACCGCACCTGAACAGTCGGATCCAGGAGTCACCCATGTCATACGTATTCAAACGGATGCCGTCACCGGTCGGCACCCTGACCCTGATCGCCAGCGGCGACAAACTCTGCGCGATCCTCTGGGAAAACGAACGCCTCAACCGCGTGCGCATCGGCCCGCTGCTGGAAGATATCCACAGCCCGCTGCTGCAGGAAACCGAACGCCAGCTGCAGCAGTACTTCGCCGGTGAGCGCGAGCACTTTGATCTGCAACTGGACTTTGTCGGCACCGAGTTCCAGCAAAAGGTCTGGCAGGCCCTGCTGACCATCCCCTTCGGCGAAACCCGCAGCTACAGCCAGATCGCCCAACAGATCGGCAGCCCCAAGGCCGTCCGCGCGGTGGGCGCCGCCAACGGCAAGAACCCGATCTCGATCGTCACCCCCTGCCACCGGGTGATTGGCGCATCAGGCAGCCTGACCGGGTTTGCCGGCGGCCTGGAGGCCAAGCAGTACCTGTTGGGGCTGGAGGGGAAGGAGACGTTGCAGTTGGCGTTTTGAGAGGGATCAGAAGCGCGAGGTGTGCATGCGGCCCAAGGCTACTTTAGCCACCCCATGAACTTTCCAACTCCCCAAAGCGTGAACAACAGTAAGCCTGCGAAAAGGGCCGTCAAATACGAGAGCGTTATTATTTGACGTAGCCCGCGTGGGAAGTTGGTGTAGTCCTCCAGGTCCAAGTCGCCACCCTTTATCGAGCGGTTGTAGAAGCTCAGCATTGCACTCACGCTTATCAACATGAAGAAGCGACTGAATGGATCCTTGCCCATCATGGATCGTCGAAGTTGAACCCCTCGAGAGCGGCTTAGGTTTTCAAGTATTTCGTTTATTCTGAAGTAGGCCAGATAGAGCTGCGTCCCGATAAACAAAAAACCGATGGCAAAAAGCACTCCTCCTCCGAAAAGGAAATAAACAATTTCAATATCACTCCTCATGGCTGGTCAGCTCATGTAACACCTCACCCACTTCTTCACCGTAAGCTTCACCGCCAGCACCGCCAATGGCTGATCCCAATCCCACCATAATCACGCCGCAGACAATGGCCCCAAGTCCCGTGACGCTAAGACCCAGGCAAACGGCTCCGCCAATAGGTGCACCCAATGCGCCGCCGATTAAACCTCCAGCGAACTTTCCACTTTCCGTGTACTTGACCTGACGGCATTCCTCCTCACGACCTAAATGGCAGGTTTCGCGTATTTTCAACGCCGATCCTGAGGCCCCCAGACCAATCCCCACCCAGCCCCCGACCTTGATGTATTTGCTCGCTTTGACGACACCATCTATGTGAGTCGCATAGCCCGGAATACCTCCAGATGTTCCCGAACTGCTCCAATGATGGACAAGGCTGCGGCTGGAGATCCCCAAAGCGCTTTTCAATTTTGGGTGTTCAGGTATCCCTATTCCTCTACGCACGAGTGGACTCAGGCTGTTGTTCAACTGCGACAACAAACGATTGCGCTCCGAGAAAAACTCAGGCGTGTGCAAGTTCCCGTGCCGTTGAAACGTGCTTTGGTGCAACGTCTCCAGTTGTTCCAGGGTGCTTTTCACATTGCCAAGGTGCCTGGAGAACATGACTTCACCTATACCAATTGCTGCGGAACCTTCGGTCAAAAACGCTTCAATTTGTTCACGATGACGAGTCGTGAAGTCAGCTTCGTCACGTGTCAGTTCCTGGAGCGCCGCATTGACCTTTTCCGCCACCTCCATCAGCAAGGCTTCTTCCCGGCTGCATTGCCAATTGCTCGGGTCGCTTAGCACGATCATCGAGCCGGCTTTGACGTCGTGCCGATAAGGGTTGAGCAATTGAAACTTACCCATCACCGCCGGATCGCGCAGGCTGAACAGGTTCGCTTCAAGCAGTTCTCGGGTAGTGCTCTTGGGCACGATGTAGAAGCCAGGCTCCTGACCTTGAGTGCTATTAAAGCCGTGGGGCGCTGGATGGCTAGTGACCGAGGCGAAACCGGATGAGTGCGTTCCGTCTGCGGGTTGGGCTGCGAGCGGAGTGGGCGGTGGCGTAAAGCGCGGGTCTGGCGCGAGGTCCCTGAACTCCTGGCACTGCAGGGTCTGGTTGGCTATCAGGCGTGGTGGCGGGTCGCACTTGCAGTGACAGAGGTCACCGTCCAGGGCGGTGGGGCGTCCTTGCATGAGGTCCACCAGATGCGGACCGTCGCAGACGATGACGCCAGTACTGTCGCAGGCCGGGCAAGCGACTTCGTCGCCCTCACGGGCGATGGGCTGGCCATCGATGGTCCAGTGGGGGTAGCCCGTCATTACGGTGCCGTCGGCGGTGGTCTTGGCCCCGACGGTGATGTGATAGCGCTTCATGCGACATGCGTCCTTTTTGTTTCGAAAGGACGCACGCTAGATGACTGGGCAAAGGGAGATAAATCAGACGTTTCTTTGAATGATGTAGGCATGCTCTGCAGTAACTCTAAGCATGCTGCCGGACCTAATGGCGAATCTTGAACAGTCGCCCTTAGATGCGTGGCTCTTCGATTACGGGTTGCCGACGCCGCCACTCATCGACCACATCGCCCAGGGTTGCAGGCGTTCCGCTGCGGATCCAGGCCATGAAGTCGCGGTCGAAGCGGAAGTCTGCGCCGCAGTGCTCGTGCATGAAGCGACGGACGTTCTGGGTGTTTTTGTAGTGTTTGTCGAGCGGGGTTGCGGTTGTCAGTAGTTCGCTGTGCCAGTTGAACGTCATGGGTGTGTCCGTGTTGGGGCGGCAGTTCAGGCATTGGCGAATGCCAGGGCCGGGGGCGTTTTGTTACCGGCCTGCCATCGGCGATTGTGGCGGGCTGTGCCAGAATAGCCGATCCATTTTTTCCAGGAACATCCATGGACGCTGCCAAACCCGCGCTGATCCGCGAAACCTTCCCCGTCGGCCCTTTGCAGTGCAACTGCACGATCATTGGCGACCCGATCACCAAAAAGGCCATCGTCGTCGATCCGGGTGGCAATCATGAATTGATCCTGGCGCGCCTCGAGGCCCTGGGCCTGAAGGTGGTGAGCATCATTCATACCCATGCGCACCTGGATCATTTCCTGGCTTCGGGCCAGTTGAAGGAAAAAACCGGTGCTACCCTGCATCTGCACAAGGAGGATCAGTTCCTCTGGGACAACCTGGAGATGCAATGCCAGATGTTTCGCGTGCCCTATACCCCGGTGCCGTCTCCGGATCGCTGGCTGGATGATGATGAAGAGCTGGCGTGCGGCTGTGGTGTCGCGTTGCACACACCAGGTCACACACCGGGCTCCATGAGTTTCTGGTTTGCAGAGGCTAAGCTGCTGATAGCCGGCGACACCTTGTTTCGGCGTGGGGTAGGGCGCACGGATTTGTGGGGCGGTGACCAGGCGACTATCGTGCGCTCAATCAAGCAACGCCTGTACACCCTCGATGAAGAGGCGACGGTGGTCACCGGGCATGGTCCCGATACCCGCCTGGGCGACGAGATGCGTGAAAATCCGTTTGTCCGCGCCTAGGACAGCCGGTGTTACAGGTCGCCACGGAATTTTTGCCGGTTGCCGTGTTCCAACGCCCGCAGGGGTCCATTTGCTAACGTCCGCTGCACCACAGAATGTAAAAGTAGGAGCTCTCCATGTTCACCTCGCGTCGTTTGATTATTGTCGCAACTGCCGTGGCCTTGTTGTCGGGCTGTGCGTCCCCTAACCCTTATGACAACCAGGGTCAGGCCGACGGTGGCTCCACGGGCATGAGCAAAACCGCCAAGTACGGTGGCTTGGGAGCCCTGGCTGGCGCCTTGGCGGGTGCTGCCATCGACCACAACAACCGTGGCAAGGGGGCGCTGATCGGCGCCGCCGTGGTCGGTGCTTCCGCCGCCGGTTATGGCTACTACGCCGACCAGCAGGAAAAGAAACTGCGCGCCAGCATGGCCAACACCGGGGTTGAAGTGCAGCGCCAGGGCGATCAGATCAAGCTGATCATGCCGGGCAACATCACCTTCGCCACCGATTCGGCGAACATTGCCCCAAGTTTCTACCAGCCGCTCAACAACCTGGCCGGCTCGCTGAAAGAGTTCAACCAGAACCAGATCGAAATCGTTGGCTACACCGACAGCACCGGCAGCCGCCAGCACAACATGGACCTGTCCCAGCGTCGTGCGCAAAGCGTGGCGACCTACCTGACGTCCCAAGGCGTCAGCGGTGCCAACCTGTCGGCACGTGGCGCAGGCCCGGACAACCCGGTTGCCAGCAACGGCGACGTCAACGGTCGGGCGCAGAACCGCCGTGTCGAGGTCAACCTCAAGGCAATTCCTGGCCAGCAGTATGGCGGCCAGCAGCAAGGGCAAGTGCAGCAGTACCCATGAACATCTGACTGAACCCCAGGTGTCAGACAAGCCCGCCCGGTCCTAGTGACCGGGCGGGCTTTTTTATGGCCATTGACGGCCTCTCGTGGGCAAGACGCACAGGCACAAAAAAGCCCCCGGGCAATCACTCATCCGGGGGCTTTTGGCGATCGCCTGAAAGCGTATTACTTCTTCAGGCCGTAATGCTCATCGAGCATGCCCGGTGCGTTGGGCGTTTTTGGCGCGTAGTCGCGAGGTGGTTCCTGGTCGCGCGGTGGCGTCAGGCGTTCCCGTGGGGCCTGGGCGGCATCGGCGTGCAGCGCGGCCAGCAGGCGTTGGCGAGTCTGCTCGTCCAGGGCCAGGCGGTTGGCACCCTCGGCGAGGTGGTCTTGTACTTCCTGGTAGCTCTGGGTGAGTTTTTTCACCAGCGTTGCGGTGCTGTTGAAGTGGGTGACCACTTCATTCTGATAGCTGTCAAAACGTTCCTGAATGTCATCCAGCTGACGCTGCGTGCTGTTAGGCACGGCATTGGGCAGCAGACGCGCAACCAGGAATCCAATAGCGACACCGGCAACCAGGGCAAGAGTCGGCAACAACCAAACTAAGAGCGAGTGTTCCACGAGTCCTTCCTCTATAAACGGCTTTGCTTTACGTTAACGGCTCGGACCTGCGCTGTATACCGCGACGAGATCGCAATCATGCCAGGCGCAGACTTTTAGCTAGACGAGTCGACCCTTCGAGAGGTCACGGAGTTCCTTCCTTGCTTATGCGTGAAACCCCTGTAGAGATTGCTGGCCCGGTGGGCCAATTGGAAGCCTTGTACCTGGATTCCCCCGAACCACGTGGCCTGGCGCTGATCTGCCATCCCAACCCGGTGCAGGGCGGCACCATGCTCAATAAAGTGGTTTCGACCCTGCAGCGCACCGCGCGCGATGCCGGCTTTATTACTTTGCGATTCAACTACCGTGGCGTGGGTGCCAGTGCCGGCAGCCATGACATGGGCACTGGTGAAGTCGACGATGCCCAGGCAGCCGCCCAATGGCTACGGGCCCGGCACCCTGACTTGCCCCTGACCTTGCTCGGTTTTTCCTTCGGCGGTTTTGTCGCGGCCAGCCTCGGTGGGCGCCTGGAGGCCAAGGGCGAAACCCTGGCCCGGCTGTTCATGGTGGCACCGGCGGTGATGCGCCTGGGGGATCAGGACCGGTTGCCGCAGCACGGCGCCCTGACCCTGATCCAGCCGGAAACCGACGAAGTGATCGACCCGCAGCTGGTTTACGATTGGTCCGCGGCCCTTGATCGCCCCCATGAGCTGCTGAAAGTGGCAGAATGCGGACACTTTTTTCACGGCAAGCTGACCGATCTCAAGGATCTGCTGCTGCCGCGCCTTTCGAATTGATAGCAGTCTGATAAGCGATTACCCATGACTACTCGTACGCGCATCCTCACCGGCATCACCACCACCGGCACCCCGCACCTGGGCAACTACGCCGGGGCGATCCGCCCGGCGATCGTCGCCAGCCGCGACAGCAATGCCGATTCGTTCTATTTCCTGGCCGACTACCACGCCTTGATCAAGTGCGACGACCCGCTGCGTATCCAGCGCTCGCGCCTGGAAATCGCCGCGACCTGGCTGGCCGGTGGCCTGGATGTGGACCGGGTAACTTTCTACCGTCAGTCCGATATCCCGGAGATTCCTGAGCTGACCTGGCTGCTGACCTGCGTCGCGGCCAAGGGCCTGCTCAACCGTGCGCACGCCTACAAGGCGTCGGTGGACAAGAACCTGGAGACCGGCGAAGACCCGGACGCCGGCATCACCATGGGCCTGTACAGCTACCCGGTGCTGATGGCCGCGGACATCCTGATGTTCAACGCGCACAAGGTGCCGGTCGGCCGCGACCAGATCCAGCATGTGGAAATGGCCCGCGACATCGGCCAGCGCTTCAACCACCTGTTTGGCCAGGGCAAGGAGTTTTTCACCATGCCCGAGGCGCTGATCGAAGAAAGCGTCGCCACCTTGCCCGGCCTGGATGGGCGCAAGATGTCGAAAAGCTACGACAACACCATTCCGTTGTTCACCAGCGCCAAGGACATGAAGGACGCGATCTCGCGCATCGTCACCGACTCTCGCGCCCCGGGCGAAGCCAAGGACCCGGACAACTCGCACCTGTTCACCTTGTTCCAGGCGTTCGCCACTGCGGCCCAAGCCACTGAGTTCCGTAGTGAACTGTTGCAGGGCTTGGGTTGGGGCGAAGCGAAAAATCGTCTGTTCCAGCTGCTCGACAGCGAACTGGGCGAGTCCCGCGAGCGTTATCACCAACTGATTGCGCGTCCATCGGACCTGGAAGACATCCTGCAGGTCGGTGCGAAAAAAGCCCGCGCCGTGGCCACCCCGTTCCTCAACGAACTGCGTGAGGCGGTCGGCCTGCGTTCTTTCGTCAATCAGACGCAAGTCGCTGCCAGCACCAAGAAAAAAGCCGCCAAGGCCGCGCGTTTTGTCAGCTTCCGTGAAGACGACGGCAGTTTCCGTTTCCGTCTGCTGGCGGCCGATGGCGAGCAACTGTTGCTGTCGCGCAACTTTGCCGATGGCAAAGCCGCAGGGCAGGTGACCAAGCAGCTGCAATCCGGCCAGGCGCTGGATGTGCGCAGCGACGACCTGGGTTTCAGCGTCTGGCTCGAAGGCGCGTGCGTCGGCGACAGCCCGGCCTTTGCCGACAGTGCAGCGCGGGACCTGGCCATCGACGCCCTGCGGGTCGCTCTGACGCCAGTCCAGGAATAATCAGCGGCGCGGCCCGACCAAGGGCCGATTGCCATTCTTTCGGGCCGTCGCTACAGTGACGGCCCGTTTTTGTTGCCTTGCTAACGAATTATGACGCCCCTAGAACGATATCAAGCTGATCTCAAACGTCCGGAGTTCTTCCATGACGCCGCCCAGGAAACTGCCGTGCGTCATTTGCAGCGCCTGTACGACGACCTGGTTGCAGCCTCGCAGAACAAGCCGGGCCTGCTCGGCAAGCTGTTCGGCAAGAAAGACCAGGCGCCGGTCAAGGGCCTGTACTTCTGGGGCGGCGTAGGTCGCGGCAAGACTTACCTGGTCGACACCTTCTATGAAGCGCTGCCGTTCAAGGAAAAGACCCGGACCCACTTCCACCGCTTCATGAAGCGCGTGCACGAAGAGATGAAGACCCTCGGTGGCGAGAAGAACCCGCTGACCATTATCGCCAAGCGTTTTTCCAACGAGGCGCGGGTCATCTGCTTCGATGAGTTCTTCGTTTCCGATATCACCGACGCGATGATCCTCGGCACCTTGATGGAAGAGTTGTTCAAGAACGGCGTGACCCTGGTCGCGACTTCCAACATTGTGCCGGACGGCCTGTACAAGGACGGTCTGCAACGTGCGCGGTTCCTGCCGGCGATTGCGCTGATCAAGCAGAACACCGACATCGTCAACGTCGACAGCGGCGTCGATTACCGTCTGCGTCACCTTGAGCAAGCAGAGCTGTTCCACTTCCCGCTCGACGAAGCGTCCCACGAGAGCCTGCGCAAAAGCTTCCGCGCGCTGACACCGGAATGCACGGCCGCGGTGGAAAACGACGTGCTGATGATCGAGAACCGCGAGATTCGTGCCCTGCGTACGTGTGACGACGTGGCCTGGTTCGACTTCCGCGAACTGTGCGACGGCCCACGCAGCCAGAACGACTACATCGAACTGGGCAAGATCTTCCATGCCGTGCTGCTCAGTGGCGTGGAGCAGATGAGCGTTACCACCGACGACATCGCCCGACGTTTCATCAACATGGTCGACGAGTTCTACGACCGTAACGTGAAACTGATCATTTCTGCCGAAGTCGAGCTCAAAGACTTGTACACCGGTGGTCGCTTGAACTTCGAGTTCCAGCGCACCTTGAGTCGCCTGCTGGAGATGCAATCCCACGAGTTCCTGTCGCGGGCGCATAAGCCGTAAGGTGTTTCGGAATATAAAAAAGGGCCTGCGATTGCAGGCCCTTTTTTGTCAGCGCAAATCCTCCGCCCACAGGTTTGTACATTGTTTTGAAGTCAAATATCTTCGTTGAGATACTGCGCAAGCTCGTGCTGCCGTTGGCAACCAAGCAGCAACCAAAGCAGAATTCTGGCTTTTCGCGGACATAGAAAACCCGCCATCGATGCCCCCTTGCGGATCAAGTCCATTTCACCACCGCCAAAACCGTAAGAGGCACGTGCGGTGGAGCCGGAGCCGGTTCGGGTCGCAATGATCACCGGGATTCGTTTGGCAATATGCTCAATCGTTGTCGCCCAGCGCTGCGAGATGTGGCCAGCGCCGAAACCGCCGATCACCAGCCCGTCGTAATCGAGTGCGAGAATATTTTCCAGTAGCAGGGTGTCGGCCGAAAGTGAGGCCTCAAGTAGTGCAACCTTCTGTGTGGTCCGTTGCGGCATCGGTAACACCGTGCGCGGCCCCGGCGGGCGCAGGTAGCGAACACGGTCTTCCACCAGTAGGCCCGCGGGCCCCACGACTGGAGAGGAAAACGCCTGCAATGCCAGCGAATCGGTTTTGCGTACGCTGCACGCTTGATGAATCTGTCCGTTCATTACGACCTGGACACCGCGCTGCCGGCTGTTCTGCGCCAAGGCAACGCGACATGCATCCAGTAGATTGGCCGGTCCATCGGCACCTGGCTGCGCTGCGGAACGCATGGCACCGGTCAGCACCAAGGGGGTGTCGTAGGGCCACAAGTAATCCAAAAACACCGCGGCTTCTTCGAGTGTGTCGGTGCCCTGGGTTATCACGACCCCAACGGCGCCCTGTTTGACCTGAAACTCAGCCCAGGACAATACGTTCAACAAAAACTCGAAATCCAGGGACGCACTGGGCAGCAGGCCGAGGGTCTCGACGGTGACTCCGGCCAGTGTCGTCAGTTCCGGTATGGAAGTCAGCAGGGCTTCGCCGCTGACGGTCGGGATGACGCCTTCACCGGCATTGCTCGCTTGCATGCTTACTGTGCCGCCAAGTGCCGCGATGGACAGTTTGGGCAGGTCCATGGGATACCTCGCTTGTTTGTAATGAAAAGTGGCTGTATCCGCTATTGAGGCCGCGATACAGCCGAATGGCTGGGGCATTAATCAGCGATCAGAAAACCGATCAGCGGCACGATCAGCAGTGTACTGATGGCCATCGACAGTACATTGGCGATGTAGGCATGCATGTCGGCCGGTAATTTCCTGGCAATCACACAGGCCAGCGGTGGTGCGAGCAATGCCCCCAGCAGTGCACTTGAGACGATTATCTGCCAGCTGCCGCCATAGGCCAGGATCGCCGCGGGCACCACTGAAACCAGCGGGATGTAAGTGGGATACCAGCCGCGCAACATCCATTGTCGACGCCAGATCAGCACGCCGATGGCCGAGGCTAATGCCTGCGCGCCAATGATGTGCAGCAACAAGCCTGATCCGTACGCGGGGCTTGAAGGGTTCAAGCTGTACGCCAGCAGTGCACCCAGTATCAGGCCAAGGCTGGCCAGCTCATTGCCGAAGAACGGTGCTTCGGAAAAGTCCGCCAGAATCCGGCGCAGGCTCCAGATAACGCCATAGTCGGGCGCCTTGGCGGGGGCTATGGAGGCGGGTGGCGTTTGCGACGACCTGGATTTCACCAGGTTCGGCCAATAGCGGCAGAGCAGAAACGCCAGGACGCTGGCAACCGCCATGCCCAGCACATTGCCAATCACTGCAGGCAAGGCCAGGGGTTGGCACACGTAGTTGACGATCAGTAGGCACATCGGTGTGACGAGTACGGCGCCCATGAGTGCGCCGTTGATCGTGACCTTCCAGCCTCCACCAAACATCAGCACCATCGCCGCTGGCAGCGAGACGAATGCTACGAATGTGGGTTGCCAGGTTGTGGCTGTCACCGTCCATCCCCACAGCAGATTGCTCAGCAGCAGCCCGAGCAACGAACTGGTGACCAGCCAGGGCCAAAGTCCCGTTCCATAGGAGATGGCAAACCCTTGCCAGGATTTCCCCGTTCGATTCGCCCAGTAAGCCAGATAAGCGCCCGCCAGCAGGCCGATCGAGGCGAACTCGTGCTTGTAGAAAGCCACCTCGCTGATGTCACCTAACACCCAACGCAACCAGGCACTCGGTTCGGGTAGCAGCGATACCATGTCGCCGTACCCGGGCCAATGCGCTCCCCAGAAAGTCCGGTTGCTGAAAGAAAGCCAGACGATCAGCAGTGTCGCGCCGATCATTAGCAGGGCGACGGCTGTATCAATCGGTGATTTGCGCGATGGTTGGTTTTTGTCGGTTGTAACTTCCATGCGATAGGCCTCCTGATCAACGTGGGAGGCAAGGGTGTTGGGTGTAGCCGAGCATCTGATCGTAAAGATCGGCCCGACGATCGCGATGCAGATCGTTCAGGTTGTTCCAGATGGGCGCACTGCGGGAGCTGGTCAGGTCGACATCGGCAAACAGGATTTCCTGCCTGTCTGCCGAAGCCACGGCGCCAATCGGCCAGCCGTTGGTTCCGGCAATCAGCGAGCAACCCAGATAGCGTGCGCCGCGCTCCTCGCCGATCCGGCTGGCGGCAGCGATAAACACGTTGTTGACGTGAGCGGCGGTCATCGTCAGATAAGACGCCATGCACTTACCGGCATCGTCGAACAGCGGCGGCGGTGTCCAGACCCAGTTGTTCAGGCTGCAAATGATGTCTGCGCCTTGTTGGGCGAGGATCCGTGGCACCTCCGGGAACCAGATGTCCCAGCAGATCAATAGCCCGATGCGGCCGATCGGTGTGTCGAAAACCGGGAAACCCAGGTCGCCGGGGGTGAACCAGAGCTTCTCCAGATTCCACAAATGGGCTTTGCGGTATTTGCCGATAAAACCATCTGGTCCCACCAGAACGCCGGTGTTGAAGAGTCGCATGCCGTCGCGTTCGGCGAGACCGGCCACGAGGTAAACGTTGTGCTCGCGGGCGAAGTCGATCCAGCTCTGCACGCTTGGCCCGTCAGGAACCGCTTCGGCATGGGCGAAGGCATCCTGTCGATTGCTG
This sequence comes from Pseudomonas sp. NPDC087626, assembly GCF_044743405.1. Lineage (NCBI taxonomy): Bacteria > Pseudomonadati > Pseudomonadota > Gammaproteobacteria > Pseudomonadales > Pseudomonadaceae > Pseudomonas > Pseudomonas sp. NPDC087626. The sequence continues at coordinate 74,242 of NZ_JBIUWJ010000014.1, read as the reverse complement.
AAGAAATAGCCGGTATTGGAAAGTTCGGGCAGAACGATGAGATTCGCACCTCGGTTTACCGCTTCAAGCGCCAATTCCAGGCTGCGACGCAGATTACCTACACATTTTTCGATGCCGACTTGTGGATCGAATTGCACGACTGCTACACGAACAGGGCTTGTTGGCTCATTCATTTTCGTCGTTCCTCTTTTTATTGTTTTTCAAGCTGTTAAATGGCGTGTGTATGAGAGAGGAATCAGGAATGGGGTGTAAGTCAGCTACTTCCGTTTAGGTCGTAGTCCTTGTCCGAAAATGGATCAGAGTGATGTTTGATGGCCCTGGGTAGCCGGCGCGAGAGGTAGAGCCATGTATTGCGTGCATGGCTCTGAAACGGGGGGATCAGATTTTGATTTGGTAGTGCGGGTAGTCGCTCAAGGAAAATCCGCCATTGAACGTCGCGGCGGTTTTGTTGCAGATATGAATCACTGCATCGACAGCACCGCGAAAACATGGCTCCGTCCAACCGGCATCGACGGAAAATGACTCGCCGGACAAATACAAGCCTGAAACATGAGCAAAGTCCCGGTTGTACTTCATCAGGCTGACGGCATCGTAGTAGGTGCCCGGTCGGTAAAGCTTGGCACAGCCCAGAGCATTTTTATCAGTGATCCAGCGCTGAACCACGGCTTGCTCAATGCCGATGTAGGGAGAGATTTTTTCCTGGACGTTGGCAGAGTTCATGAGTATGCGATCCAGCTCTTCGGCGCATCTTGATACCAGCTCCTTATCGCTGAATGAGGCGAGTTTGGTTGCGTCATCTTCCCAGGTATAACTCAGCAGGATGCAGTCATAGCTGTAATTGTCGTTGTAGCGGTAGGTATAGACATCGTGGATGAAACTGTCGGTTACGATGGCTTGCGGGATGTTTTTGTTTTTCGAGAGAAATGATTTTTTCAGCGGTGCAAACACTTTGCAGCTAGTTTCCCAGTGTGCGGTTTTGTAGGCGTTAATCGTCTCGAAAGGCAGCATCTCCCGGGTGAAATTTTCGAGCTTGATTCGAGTTTCAATCAGCCAGGAGGGTAGTGTCATGATGACCGAGTCAAAGTCATCAAATTGCTCCTGGATTTGCTCGGGTTGATTGTGTTTCCAGTTGTAATGGACGCGTATTTTTTGATTGGTCAGCTTTTCCAGTTTTGTAACGGATGAGTCGGTGAGAAGCCCATTGCTTCTTTCGAGGCAATGTTCGTAGATGGACTTTCCGGTTTCATCGGTTTTCACAAACAGCAGGCATTCGTCCAAAGCGGCGAGACCGATGTAGCGGGGCTTGTCAAAACTCTGCCCCATTGAGTCAAAAACGGCTTCGCTATTCAGGTAGGGCGAATCCAGTGGATCGCCGTTTGAGTCCACACGACCATGGATCAGTTGCAATTGGCTGCTGAAACCGAAAATCGCAGTACGCAGAGGGTAGAGGCAGCAGACGTCATAAAAAGCTCCCCAGCTACCGTCACCTATACCTATTGCGTAAAAAATTGCGGACTCTTGCGCAGACATTCCCATTCCGCCGAAATCCCCGGGTGAGCGGGCATCCCAAGCTTCCAGTGCTGGCATGCTGACCAGGTCGCGGAACGAGACACTCTCGTATTTTTCAACGATAGAAGCCCATATGGCTTCCCATTCCTGGCTCGCGTAGAGCTCAGCAACGTGGCGGGTCATGCGATCGGCAAAGGCTTTCCATTTGGAATAAACCTTTTGCAATTCATCGCCGGGAGGCGGTGTGACGCCGTCTTCGTTTTTCCATATCAACATCTGCGGCGCCGATCCGCCGCCCATGCTGCCCTCCCGGAGATAGATGCCTGTCGAGTTAACCCATTGGCTGCCGGGGTTGGCGAAGTCTGAAAACGCCAATTCAAATTGATTGGCGTAGTAAGCCATCAGCGACCGACCTTCTGTCGGTGGCTCATCCGCCCGGTTGAAGAAGGGCATGCGCATGGCGCCCATTTCAAACGGTGTATGGCTTGCTGTCGAGTTTCGGCTGCCGGGAACGGTCAGATGCCTGCCGCCGATGCGCCTGGATTGTTCGATGAGAGTGATATGGGTAAAGCCGCAGCGATAGAGCTCTCTGGCGGCGGTCAGGCCTGTGACGCCGGCGCCGATGATGCAGATTTTATGTTGCGGGTCAGTTGCCCTGGCGATACCGTTTTCCTGCTCTACCAGTGCACGATAGTCAAAGCACAAATCCGGCGGATTGGGAAAGCGAGCCGCCCATTTATTTTTAGCCGAGCGCTTTGTTCGGTCGGTCTCCTTGGCGATGTATGAAGGGTAGTTGTAGCTTGATCCGATAGTCATGTTTGATCTTCCCTGATGGTTTGCAGGGAAGATGTTGAAGTTTTTAAGGGGCTGCGTCTGTGGGTAGGGTTGGGTTCTCCGGCGCTATGTATTCCGCTTTTTGCGTAGGAAAATGCACAGCGAAAGAACTGCGTGGCCGGCGCAAGATTCTGTGTGGAAGCGAGCAGGCTCGCTTCCACATTCGGTTGGTGTTCGGCTACGCCGCCTGCTGAAACTGCTGCCGATACTGGTTCGGCGACAGTTCGGTGTGCTGGCGGAACAGTCGGGCGAAGAAGCTCGCATCGTCGTAGCCGACTTCGTAGCTGATGGTCTTGATGCTCTTGCGGCTGCCGGACAGCAAGCCCTTGGCGGTTTCGATGCGCAGGCGTTGCAGGTAGTGCAGCGGCTTGTCGCCGGTGGCGGTCTGGAAGCGACGCATGAAGTTGCGGATGCTCATGCCGTGCTCGCGGGCGACGTCTTCGAAGCGGAACTTGTCGGCAAAATGCTCTTCGAGCCAGTGCTGGATCTGCAGGATGATTACGTCCTGGTGCAGCTTCTGTCCGCCGAAGCCGATGCGGCCGGGGGAATAGCTGCGTTGCACTTCATACAGGATGTCGCGGGCTACGGCCTGGGCCACATTGGCCCCGCAGAAGCGCTCGATCAGGTAAATGTAGAGGTCGCAGGCCGAGGTGGTGCCGCCGGCACAAAACAGGTTGTCGGCATCCGTGAGGTGCTTGTCCTTGTTGAGCTGGACCTTGGGGAAACGCTCTTCGAAAGTGTTGAAAAAGCGCCAGTAGGTGGTCGCTTCCTTGCCATCGAGCAGGCCGGCCTCGGCCAGCCAGAACACCCCGGTGGCTTCGCCGCAGAGCACTGCGCCCCGTGCATGCTGCTCACGCAGCCACGGCAACACCTGTGGATAACGCTGGCACAGCGTGTCGAAGTCGTCCCAGAACGCCGGGAGGATGATGATATCGGCATTTTCCAGGCCGCCGTCCACCGGCATCAGCACATCGCTGAAGCTGTTGACGGGTTTGCCGTCGGGGCTGACTACACGGGTTTCAAAGCCGGGGGTCAGGCCCTGGCCCTGTTGCTTGCCGTACCGCAGGCTGGCCAGGTGGAAAAAATCCTTGGCCTGCATGAGGGTGTAGGCAAACACCCGGTCGATCGCCAGGATGCTGACGCGCCGCAACGGCGCAGAAGATTGGATAGACATAATTCAATTTATTCTTATAGGGGAAAGTGGTCACCAAGCGGCTGGATCGTCTTATTTTTTGGCGGATGTGTCCAGTGTCCCGTTGCAGGTGGTGGGATTAGTCTCTGGCATACATTTTCGTTCAACAATAACGACAGGTGCCCCGATGATCCCTAGAACCTTGTTCAGCTCCGAGCACGAATTGTTTCGCGATAGCGTGCGCACCTTCCTCGAAAAAGAAGCCGTGCCGTTTCATGCTCAATGGGAAAAACAGGGCTACATCGACCGCAAGTTGTGGAACAAGGCGGGGGAGGCGGGGATGCTCTGCTCCCATCTGCCGGAGGAGTACGGCGGCCTGGGGGCGGACTTTCTCTACAGCACGGTGGTGATCGAGGAAGTCGGGCGGCTGGGCTTGACCGGCATCGGCTTCTCCCTGCATTCGGACATCGTTGCGCCGTACATCCTGCATTACGGCAGTGAGGCCTTGAAACACAAATACCTGCCCAAGCTGGTTTCGGGCGAGATGGTCACGGCCATTGCCATGACCGAGCCGGGCGCGGGGTCCGACCTGCAAGGGGTGAAGACCACCGCGGTGCTGGATGGCGACGAATATGTGATCAACGGCTCGAAGACCTTTATCACCAACGGCTACCTGGCGGACCTGGTGATTGTCGTCGCCAAGACCGATCCCAAGGCCGGGGCCAAGGGCACCAGCCTGTTCCTGGTGGAAGCCGACACCCCGGGCTTTGCCAAGGGCAAGCGCCTGGAAAAGGTCGGCATGAAGGCCCAGGACACCTCCGAGCTGTTCTTCCAGGACGTCCGGGTGCCCAAGGAGAACCTGCTGGGGCAGGCCGGGATGGGCTTCGCCTATCTGATGCAGGAGTTGCCACAGGAGCGCCTGACGGTGGCCGTAGGCGGCCTGGCGTCGGCGGAGGCCGCCCTGCAATGGACCCTGGATTACACCCGCGAGCGCAAGGCGTTCGGCAAGTCGATTGCGGACTTCCAGAACACCCGCTTCAAGCTGGCGGAAATGGCCACTGAGATCCAGATTGGCCGGGTGTTTGTCGACCGCTGCCTGGAACTGCACCTGCAAGGCAAGCTAGACGTGCCGACGGCGGCGATGGCCAAGTACTGGGGCACTGACCTGCAATGCAAGGTGCTCGACGAATGCGTGCAGTTGCATGGCGGCTACGGCTTCATGTGGGAATACCCGATCGCCCGGGCCTGGGCCGATGCGCGGGTGCAGCGGATTTATGCGGGGACCAACGAGATCATGAAGGAGATCATTGCCAGATCATTGTAGGAACAGCTCGCTCGCGATGGTCGTCAACGATAGCGTTGAAAGCCTGGCACCCAGCGGTGTGCTCAGGCTTTTCGCGAGTAAGCTCGCTCCTACACGTGGGGGTTATGGCGCCGGGTTCGGGTGATCCTTGTGGATCGCCTCGATCCCCGCCAGCACTTCATCCGACAGCTTCAGGTCGAAGCTGGCAATGTTGCTGTCCAGTTGTTCGATCGTGGTCGCCCCGATGATGTTGCTGGTGACGAACGGTTGCTGGGTGACGAAGGCCAGGGCCATTTGTGCCGGGTCCAGGCCGTGTTCACGGGCCAGCGCGACATAACGGCTGCAGGCAGCTTCCGATTGCGGGTTGAAATAGCGACTGAAGCGACTGTAGAGGCTCAGGCGGCCTTTTGCCGGGCGCGCGCCACCTTCGTATTTGCCTGACAGGAAACCGAACGCCAGCGGCGAGTAGGCGAGCAGGCCGCATTGTTCGCGGATGGCGATTTCCGCCAGGCCCACTTCAAAGCTGCGGTTGAGCAGGTTGTAGGGGTTCTGGATGGTCACCGCACGCGGCCAGCCACGGGCTTCGGCCAGGGCGAGAAAACGCATGGTGCCCCATGGGGTTTCGTTGGATAGGCCAATGTGACGGATCTTGCCGGCCTTGACCTGTTCATCCAGGGCTTGGAGGGTATCCTCAAGCGGCGTCAGGTTGACTTCGCTCTTGTGCTTGTAGCCCAGTTGGCCAAAAAAGTTGGTGCTGCGCTCCGGCCAATGCAACTGGTAGAGGTCGATCCAATCGGTTTGCAGACGCTTGAGGCTGGCGTCCAGGGCCTGGACGATGTGTTCGCGGTTGTGCTTGAGGTGACCGTCGCGAATATAGTCGATGGTGTTGCCGGGGCCGGCGATCTTGCTGGCCAGGATCCAGTCGGCTCGGTCGCCACGGCTCTTGAAGTAGTTGCCGATGTAGCGTTCGGTGCTGGCGTAGGTTTGCGCCTGGGGTGGGACCGGGTACATCTCGGCGGTGTCGATGAAGTTGATCCCGGCACTCTTGGCTCGCTCGATCTGCGCGAAGGCCTCTGCCTCGCTGTTTTGCTCGCCCCAGGTCATGGTTCCGAGGCAGATGGCACTGACATTCAGGTCGGTGCGGCCTAGCTGGCGATAGTCCATCGGGTGCTCCCTTGGCAAAACAATCATAAAAGCAGGTTGAAAAATTTTTCGCAATCTGCATAATTGCGCACCTCTTTCTGCAGTGGAAGTGATGCGCCGCCGCCGAAGAATCTTGCCGTTGAACGGACGCGCCGACCCGAGCCCCCGATAGCGTCTGTACCCGGCTGCCTTTGACTTGTCAAAGTACGCACTATTCAGTAAGATCCGCCGTCTAATTTACAGGTCGGCCCATGAGGGTATAAAGAATGAAAACTTTTACTGCTAAACCGGAAACAGTACAGCGCGACTGGTTTGTCGTCGACGCTGCAGGTCAGACCCTGGGTCGTCTGGCCACCGAAATCGCGAGCCGTCTGCGTGGCAAGCATAAAGCTGAGTACACTCCTCACGTTGACACCGGCGACTACATCGTCGTTATCAATGCCGAGCAGATTCGTGTAACCGGTGCTAAAACCACCGACAAAATCTACTACTCCCACTCCGGTTTCCCGGGCGGCATCAAGTCGATCAACTTCGAAAAGCTGATCGCTAAAGCCCCTGAGCGCGTGATCGAGACCGCGGTTAAAGGCATGCTGCCTAAGAACCCACTGGGTCGCGACATGTATCGTAAGCTGAAAGTCTATGCGGGCGCTGTTCACCCTCATACTGCTCAGCAGCCCCAAGAACTGAAGTTTTAACGGAATAGTTCATTATGTCGGCGACTCAAAATTACGGCACTGGCCGTCGCAAGACCGCAACCGCACGCGTTTTCCTGCGTCCGGGCACTGGTAACATCTCCATCAACAACCGTTCGCTGGAAAATTTCTTCGGTCGCGAAACTGCCCGCATGGTAGTTCGTCAGCCGCTGGAATTGACTGAGACTGTCGAGAAGTTCGACATCTACGTCACCGTGATCGGTGGTGGTGTAAGTGGTCAAGCTGGCGCAATCCGCCACGGCATCACTCGCGCTCTGATGGATTACGACGAAACTCTGCGCGGTGCACTGCGTAAAGCTGGCTTCGTAACCCGTGACGCGCGTGAAGTTGAACGTAAGAAAGTTGGTCTGCGTAAAGCGCGTAAGCGTCCGCAGTACTCGAAGCGTTAATTCGCTTTCGCGTTCAAAGCGCCCAGTCTCCTCGCGGAGCTGGGCGTTTTTTATGGGCGATGATTTTTGGTGTGACAACTTGCCACATCCGCAGAAGCCCTATACTACAAGGCTTGGCGGTACCCATGGGTGGTAATTACCTTGTCAGAATTGGGGCTTTTCATTACCATTCTGCAAAATTTTTATAAGTTCAGATTTTTACTTAGTAGATGCCTGATTTAACAGGCCACAAAGCTGATGGGAGAGGACTGGATGAGCAATGACGGCGTGAATACAGGCCGGCGTCGCTTCTTGGTAGCAGCCACATCCGTGGTGGGTGCTGCAGGAGCGGTGGGGGCTGCGGTCCCGTTCGTGGGGTCGTGGTTTCCCAGTGCCAAGGCGAAAGCCGCAGGTGCACCGGTGAAAGTGAATGTCAGCAAAATCGAGCCAGGTCAGCAAATGATTGCCGAATGGCGCGGTCAGCCGGTATTCATCGTCCGCCGCACCCAGGAGATTCTGGGGAACCTGACGAAGATCGAGGGGGATCTCTCCGATCCGGACTCCAAGGCCTCGGTACAACCGACCTATGTGGATCCCAAGACGCGTTCGATCAAGCCGGAAGTGCTGCTGCTGATCGGTATCTGCACGCACCTGGGCTGTTCACCGACCTTCCGTCCAGAAGTGGCGCCGGCCGACCTCGGTCCAAAATGGGTGGGCGGCTACTTCTGCCCTTGCCATGGCTCCCACTACGACCTGGCTGGCCGTGTCTTCAAATCGCAGCCTGCGCCTTTGAACCTGCCAGTTCCCCCGCATTCCTATGAGTCGGACGACATCATTGTCGTCGGCGTCGATACGGAGAACGCGTGATGAGCAAGTTGATGGATTGGGTTGATGCGCGCTTTCCTGCGACCAAGATGTGGGAAGACCATCTCAGCAAGTATTACGCTCCGAAGAACTTCAACTTCTTCTACTTCTTTGGCTCCCTGGCACTGCTGGTTCTGGTTAACCAGATCGTTACCGGTGTCTGGCTGACCATGAGCTACACCCCGTCGGCGGAAGAGGCGTTTGCCTCCGTCGAATACATCATGCGCGACGTCGAGTACGGCTCGATCCTGCGTCTGCTGCACTCCACCGGCGCTTCGGCGTTCTTCGTCGTGGTCTATCTGCACATGTTCCGTGGCTTGCTCTACGGTTCGTACCAGAAGCCGCGTGAGCTGGTGTGGGTGTTCGGCATGCTGATCTACCTGGCCCTGATGGCGGAAGCCTTCATGGGGTACCTGCTGCCGTGGGGCCAGATGTCCTACTGGGGTGCCCAGGTGATCATCTCGCTGTTTGGTGCGATTCCGGTCATCGGCGACGACCTGACCCAGTGGATTCGTGGTGACTACCTGATTTCCGGGATCACCCTGAACCGCTTCTTCGCCTTGCACGTGGTGGCCTTGCCGATCGTTATTCTTGGCCTGGTAGTGCTGCACGTCCTGGCGCTGCACGAAGTCGGTTCGAACAACCCGGACGGCGTCGACATCAAGAAATACAAAGACGAAAACGGCGTACCGCTGGACGGCATTGCCTTCCACCCGTACTACACCGTGAAAGATATCGTCGGCGTGGTGGTGTTCCTGTTCATCTTCTGCTCGATCGTGTTCTTCTTCCCGGAAATGGGCGGTTACTTCCTCGAGAAGCCGAACTTCGAAGTGGCGAACGCCTTCAAGACCCCAGAGCACATCGCTCCGGTCTGGTACTTCACCCCGTTCTACGCGATCTTGCGTGCCGTTCCCGACAAGCTCCTGGGCGTTATCGCCATGGGCGCCGCGATCGCCGTGCTATTCGTCCTGCCATGGCTTGACCGTAGCCCGGTCAAATCCATGCGCTACAAGGGCTGGATGAGCAAGATCTGGCTCTGGGTGTTCTGCATTTCGTTCGTGATCCTGGGTGTGTTGGGTGTTCTGGCGCCAACGCCAGGTCGTACGCTGTTGTCGCAGGTATGTACCTTCCTGTACTTCGCCTACTTCATTCTGATGCCGTTCTACACCCGGCTCGAGAAGACAAAACCGGTTCCGGAAAGGGTGACTGGCTGATGAAAAAGCTATTTGCTGTACTGATTCTTGCTGCTTTGCCTGTGTTCTCGTTCGCATCCACCGCGGGCGGTCCTGAGCTGGAAAAGGTCGACATCGACGTCTCCGATAAAGCGGCAATGCAAGATGGCGCACGTACCTTCGCCAACTACTGCATGGGCTGCCACAGTGCCAAGTTCCAGCGCTATGAGCGCGTTGCCGACGATCTGGGGATTCCTCACGATCTGATGCTCAAGAACCTGGTGTTCACCGGCGCCAAGATCGGCGACCACATGAACATTGGCATGCAGCCGGCAGACGCCAAGGCCTGGTTCGGCGCTGCGCCGCCTGACCTGACCCTGGTAGCTCGGGTGCGTGGCACTGACTGGCTCTACGGCTACCTGAAGTCGTTCTACGAAGATCCGTCGCGTCCTTGGGGCGTGAACAACAAGGTGTTCCCGAACGTCGGCATGCCCAACGTGCTGGTCGGCCTGCAAGGTCGTCAGGTCGTAGGCTGCAAACAGGTGCAGATCGTCGAGGACGGCAAGAAGCAATATGATCCGCTGACCGGTACGCCGCTGACTCATGAAGCGTGCGATCAGTTGACCATCGTGCCGAAGTCCGGTGCCCTGACCGAAGAGCAGTTCGATGAGAAGGTCAAGAATCTGGTAACCTTCCTCGCTTACTCGGCTAACCCGGTTAAGCTGGAGCATCAGCGCATTGGTACCTACGTACTGTTGTACCTGGCGTTCTTCTTCGTATTCGCTTACTTGCTCAAGCGCGAATACTGGAAAGATGTGCATTGATCTAGCTTCAAGCATTTGCTGTTAATCGCGCGCGCCCAAGGGCGTCTCTGTAAACGTAACGAATCTGGTCATCCAGGCGTTACGGGAGGCGCCCTCTGGGCGCGCTCGTTTTTCCGCTTTCAATAATTTCAACAAGCGAGGAGGACCGCCATGGGCGTGACCAACCGGTTGGCCTGTTACTCCGACCCCGCCGACCACTATTCCCACCGAGTGCGAATCGTACTGGCAGAGAAGGGTGTCAGCGCCGAGATCATCAGTGTGGAGGCGGGCCGTCAGCCGCCAAAGCTGATCGAAGTGAACCCTTACGGCAGCTTGCCCACCCTGGTCGATCGTGACCTAGCGTTGTGGGAGTCGACCGTGGTGATGGAATACCTGGATGAGCGTTATCCCCATCCACCTTTGCTGCCGGTTTATCCGGTGGCGCGGGCCAATAGCCGCCTGCTGATCCATCGCATCCAACGTGACTGGTGTGGCCTGGTGGATCTGATCCTGGATTCGCGGACCAAGGAGCCAGCACGCGTGCAGGCGCGCAAGGAGCTGCGAGAGAGCCTCACGGGTGTCTCGCCGTTGTTCGCCGACAAGCCGTTTTTCCTCAGTGAGGAACAAAGTCTGGTGGATTGCTGCCTACTACCGATACTCTGGCGTTTGCCGATCCTGGGTATTGAACTGCCGCGGCCGGCCAAGCCGCTGCTTGATTATATGGAGCGCCAGTTTGCGCGTGAGGCATTCCAGGCGAGCCTGTCTGGTGTCGAACGCGATATGCGCTAAGGCTTAAGGAGCCGCTATGAACTCCAGTCGTCCTTATCTCGTCCGTGCGCTCTATGAGTGGATTGTCGATAACGATTGCACCCCGCACATGCTGGTCAACTCCGAGTTTCCTTCGGTGCAGGTGCCACAAGGTTTTGCCAGTGACGGACAGATTGTCCTGAACGTTTCGCCCGCTGCCGTGCGTCATCTGCACATGGATAACGATGCAGTGAGCTTTGAAGGTCGCTTCGGTGGTGTGCCGCACACCCTGTACGTGCCTATAGCTGCGATCCTGGGTATTTACGCTCGGGAGAATGGCCAGGGTATGGTGTTTGACTTGGAGTCGCCGGTAGAGGGCGAGGACGAGTTCGAGCCCGAAGATGATCTGCCGCCACCCGACAACGAGCCACCGCGCCCTAGCGGACGGCCAAGCTTGAAGGTGGTGAAGTAATAAAAAAGGCGATCCATTCGGATCGCCTTTTTTATTACTTGCAGGAGCCGTGCTCCTGCAGGAGAGCGTGTCAGTCAATGTACTCAAACAGTTTCACAATCTTCTGCACCCCGGAAACGCCCTGCACCAGGTTGGTGGCCTGGGCCGCTTCCTGCTTGGTCAGCAAGCCCAGCAGGTAGACGATGCCGTTTTCAGTCACGACCTTGATGCGTGAGCCGGGAATGCTGGCGTCGGTGAGCATCTGGGTCTTGATCTTGGTGGTCAGCCAGGCGTCGTTGTTGCGTGCCAACAGTGACGAGGGTTGCATGACCTGCAGTTCGTTGTGCACCGTCTTGACCCGCTGCACAGCGGCAGCGGCCTGCTCGGCCTGGGCCTTGAGGTCGGCACGGGGCGTTTGCCCGGCCAGCAGTACCACGCCGTTGAAACTGGTGACGACGATGTGCGATTGGGTGTCCAGGTCCGGGTTGGCCTTGGCCACGTTCACGCCAACCTTGGTTTCGATCAACGAGTCGTCGATCTTGCTGCCGAAGGTGCGAGTGCCACGGTCATCCTGAATGGGGCTTTCACGGCTGGCGTTCACCACCGAGGTGCATCCGCTGATGCTGAGGCACAGCGTCAGGGCCAGTAGGCCTAGGCGATTAGGGGTCATTCTTCACTCCCGAACAATTGGCTGTCGATCAAGTCGCAGAGGCAATGGATCGCCAGCAGGTGGACTTCCTGAATGCGTGCGGTGACGTTGGCCGGTACGCGAATCTCCACGTCTTCCGGCAATAGCAGCGACGCCATGCCGCCGCCATCGCGACCGGTCAATGCTACGACAATCATTTCGCGATCATGTGCGGCCTGGATCGCTTGAATTATGTTGGCCGAGTTGCCGCTGGTGGAAATCGCCAGCAGGACGTCTCCGGGCTGGCCCAGGGCGCGGATCTGCTTGGAGAAGATTTCGTTGTAGCTGTAGTCGTTGGCGATCGAGGTGATCGTCGAGCTGTCAGTAGTCAGGGCGATGGCCGGCAGGCTGGGGCGTTCGCGCTCGAAGCGGTTGAGCAGCTCGGAGGAAAAGTGCTGTGCGTCACCGGCCGAACCGCCGTTGCCACACGAGAGCATTTTGCCTTCGTTGAGCAGGGCGTTGACCATCACTTGGCTGGCTTGCTCGATGTGCGGTGCAAGTACGTCCATCGCCTGTTGCTTGGTATCGATACTGGCCTGAAAAAGCTGGCGAATTCGGGATTGCATGTCCATCTGTGTGACCTTAAGTGGCGCGGCCTGGTGGCACAGCAATGTGCGGCCCGCAAAGCAAAGAGCAAAAGTGTTGGGTGAAAATCGGTCCTGCCCGACAGCGGTCAGCTATCAAAGGCATTCCGTAGCCAGTTCAGATGCGCTGCAGTGCTGTCTATGGCAACCACATCAAAACGGCAGGGGGAGTCGGCCCAGCGTGACTCGCTCTGCAGGAAATACTGCGCGGCGAGTATCAGTTTTTGACGCTTGCGCGCATCGATACTGCCGAGCGCGCCACCCCATTGGGTGTTTTTTCTGTAGCGGACTTCGACGAATACTACTGTATCGCCGTCAAGCATGACCAGATCAAGCTCGCCGCGTTTACACAACCAGTTCTGCGCCAGCAGGCGCAGTCCCTGTTGCTGGAGATGCTGGAGCGCCTGGCTTTCAGCATCTCGACCGCTTTGCTGGCGTGACCTGTCGGGCATCAGCGCGGGGTGTCCGGCAGGCGTTGGACCTGGCCGTTGACGAATTGCGCCCAGGGCAGCTGGCGTTGAACCCGTTGCGTCGGGCTCATGCTCAGGTTGCCCGACTGGCCTTCGATGGTGCTGTCCGGCAGGGCCTTGAGTTGACCCAGGCGCGGGGCCAGGCGGTAGGCGTCGACGCCCATGGCGTACAGCCGACCCAGGCTGCTATTGGCTTGTGGCCATTGTGCAGTCACTTGCTGGCGCAGCGGGTCGCTGGTGTTGAGCAGCCATGGGGTTTCGCAGAAGCGCACGCCGTTCATGTCGTTGTACTGGTTCTGGTCGCCACTGGCGCTGTACACGTGGGACGTGGCGTAGACCGGCACGTCACCCGCGTATTGGAAGTTCAGCGTGGGTTTGATCTGTTGCGCCTGTTGTGGGGTCGAGGCGAGGAAGATGAACTCGATGTCCTGGCGGCGCGACGGCTGTGCGGCGATCTGCGAGCCGACGGTGCTTTGCAGGCTCTTGGCGCGACCTTCGCTCTGGCGCAGTTGGAACAGGTCGGCGATCTGCTGGGCCAGTTGCACGGGTTGGTCTACACGTTCGACACCGATGATGCTGCCGCCATTGGCTTGCCAGTCCTGGCTGAAGGCCTTGAGGACGCGGTCGCCCCATTCGCCTTTAGGTACCAGTACCGCAGCGCGATGCAGGCCGTCGGCACGTGCGCGACGGGATACTTCGCGCGCCTCGTCCTCGGCCGCGAGGCCGAACTGGAACAGTTGGGCCGGGCCTTGGTCGCCTTCGCTGTAGTTCAGCGCCAGGGTGGTGATCGGCAGTTGAGGGCGCGCGTTGAGTTGCTTGACCAGGGGTTTTTCCAGCGGGCCGACTACCAGTTGCACGCCATCGGCTTGGGCCTTGCGATAGAAGTCGTCCAGCGAGGTCAGGCGCGAGCTGTCATAGAACTCGATGGCGGGTGGGTTCTGTCCGGCCTGTTGGGCCTGGTAGTGAGCAGCCATGAAACCTTCGCGCAGGGCCTTGGCCACCGAGGCCAGCGGGCCTTCCTGGGGCAGCAGCAGGGCGATCTTGCCGAGCGGCTGGCTGGCCAGTTGCTTGAGTTGGGTCAGTGGCAGTGGCAACTGCAGGGCGGCAGGATGTTTCGGGTGCTGGGCTTTCCAGTTGTCGATGGCAGCCTGTTGCAGTTCCAGGGTGCCGGCGGTTTTTACCGCCACGGCCAGGCTCATCCAACCGCCGAGCACGTCGTCGGTGATCGGTTGCAGCTGGTCGGTGGGCAGCGAGGCAATCAGTGCCCAGATCGCCTCGTGGTTCTTGTTCGCGGCTTCGCCTTCGAGCATCGGCGCGATGGCAATCCGCTCGCGGGCGGCGGCCAGCGTCTGGCCGTCGGCTTCGAGGGCGCGGGCACGCACGGTGCCGGTGCGAACCCGTTGCTCGTCCGGCAATTCGCTCAGGCGCTGCAGGCTTGGGTGGCTCAGGGCGGTCAGTGCCGCCTTGGGCTGGTTGCGGGTCATCGCCAGTTCGGCGGCCAGGGTGCTGGCATAGACCTGCTGGCCCGGCTTGAGCGTTTCCAGCGGAACCTGTTGCAGGATTTGCGCGGACTGGCCGGCGTTACCCTGGCGATACGCCAGGTCGGCCGCGCTCAGGCGCAGCAGGGCAGCCTTTTCCGGATTGGTGCTGGTGGCAGCCTGTTCGAGCAGTTGCTCGATACTGGCATCGGCCGTCCGTGGAAGGTCGCCAAGGCTGGACGAGGGCGAGCTGGCGCAAGCCGCCAACAGGGCAGCGAGGCAGAGGGCAGTGAACAGCCGCAGGCAAGCGATCATGTAAGTGTTCCTGATACTCGATCAAATTAGCGTGGAATTGTACCCAAGCACTGGCCGGGGCGCGATGTTACTGGCGTGAATCGTGCAATTTAGGTCGTGTAAATGTTGCCGTGCTCACGAAAAGGTAGTGCGTCCTGATGACAGTGGTGCGCATCCAGCGGGCTTCTACGCGCTACAATGGCGCTTTTACCGATCATGAGGTGTGCGCTTTGACTGCTCCAGGTGCTTTGAATTCCGCTGCTGGCTCGCTTTATGTGGTGGCGACGCCCATCGGCAACCTGGATGACATCAGTGCCCGCGCGCTGAAGATCTTGCGTGAGGTGGCGTTGATCGCCGCCGAAGACACGCGCCACTCCCTGCGGTTGCTGCAACATTTCGGCATCGCTACGCCCCTGGCGGCTTGTCACGAACACAACGAACGCGACGAAGGCAGTCGCTTCATCACGCGGTTGCTGGCCGGTGACAATGTTGCGCTGATTTCCGATGCCGGCACGCCGCTGATTTCCGATCCGGGTTATCACTTGGTGCGCCAGGCCCGCGCTGCCGGTATCAATGTAGTCCCGGTTCCCGGGGCGTGCGCGCTGATCGCCGCATTGTCGGCGGCGGGATTGCCGTCCGACCGGTTTATCTTCGAAGGTTTCCTGCCGGCCAAGGCCGTTGGCCGGCGCGCGCGCCTGGAGTCCATTAAGGAAGAGCCGCGGACCCTGATCTTCTATGAGGCACCTCACCGGATCCTCGAATGCCTGCAGGACATGGAGCTGGTGTTCGGCCCCGAGCGGCCAGCCTTGTTGGCGCGCGAGCTGACCAAGACCTTCGAGACCCTTAAGGGCTTGCCCCTGGCCGAGCTGCGTGCGTTCGTCGAGGGCGACAGCAATCAGCAGCGTGGCGAGTGCGTGGTGCTGGTGGCGGGCTGGACCGCGCCAGAGACTGAGGAGGCGGTCAGCAGCGAGGCCATGCGCATCCTCAATCTGTTGCTCGAGGAGATGCCGCTCAAGCGTGCCGCGGCGTTGGCGGCGCAAATTACCGGTGAGCGCAAGAATGTGCTCTATCAAGTGGCCCTGGAAAAACAGAAGGGCGAGTAAAAACGGGGCCTGCAGAGCGGCAAAAGGCTTTTATTGCTTGTTCTTCGGGCGCTGTGCCGTTAACCTTCGCGGCGGAGAGTCGATTGGACAGTCGCTGCCCTCTATGAAAATTAGGGGGGGGAGGAAAGTCCGGGCTCCATAGGGCGAAGTGCCAGGTAATGCCTGGGAGGCGTGAGCCTACGGAAAGTGCCACAGAAAATAACCGCCTAAGCGCTTCGGTGCCGGTAAGGGTGAAAAGGTGCGGTAAGAGCGCACCGCACGACTGGCAACAGTTCGTGGCTAGGTAAACCCCACTTGGAGCAAGACCAAATAGGGTCCCAAGGCGTGGCCCGCGCTGGGACCGGGTAGGTTGCTAAAGGTGTCCAGTGATGGCCATCGTAGACGAATGACTGTTCAAGACAGAACCCGGCTTATAGATCGACTCTCCACCTTTTTTTCGCTTTTGTGCTTGAATCACCGGCACAGGGGCTTGGTATTATCGGTTCACCGCCCGCAGCATGTTGTGGGCACGTGTTACTTGATATCGATATGCCATCATCTCGTTTGACCCCCTTGTAGAGGCGCGCGTGTAGTAGCAATTACCCACCCTGCTGAATCAATAGCAGAAGCGCTTTCGTAATACCGAAAAAATCTTACTCTTAACAAATTACTTTAACTTCTGAACGTAGCCTCCTGCGCTGCTTCAAGTTATTGAGCTGAGTCATCCGCCAAATACTCGTAACCCCTTCTTTTGTACCGCTAAATCTCCGATCTGTAAGGGTTTTCCTTTACTGCGCGCCTTGACGGTGCGGTAGGCGCATTCCTATAGTGTGCGCAAGTGGCGGAAAGTGGCATGAAGTGGGTTTTTTGAGCGTAAAACGCTAGAATTTGGAGAAACGCTGACGTGTTTCGCGGAGCTAACGCTATCAGTCTCGATGCAAAAGGCCGTCTCGCTATGCCGAGCCGGTATCGTGACGAGTTGGTTTCGCGTAGTTCCGGGCAACTGATCGTGACCATTGATGCGGTTGATCCTTGTTTGTGTGTTTACCCCCTCGATGAGTGGGAGCTGATTGAAACCAAACTGCGCGCACTGCCTTCGCTTCGCGAAGAGAACCGTCGCCTGCAACGTTTGCTGATTGGTAATGCCGTCGACCTCGAACTCGACGGCAGTGGTCGTTTTCTGGTTCCGCCGCGTCTGCGTGAATATGCCAAGTTGGATAAGCGCGCGATGTTGGTAGGCCAACTGAACAAGTTCCAATTGTGGGACGAGGATGCCTGGGATGCAGTGTCTGCTGCTGACCTGGCTGCTATTCAACAACCGGGCGCTATGCCTGATGAACTGCGTGATTTGATCCTGTGACTATTGATAGCGGCTTTAACCACATCACCGTACTGCTTGACGAAGCCGTCGAGGCTCTCGCCGTACGCCCTGATGGTTGCTATCTCGATGGCACGTTCGGGCGCGGCGGCCACAGCCGCCTGATACTCAGCCAGCTCGGTCCTGATGGCCGGTTGCTGGGGTTTGACAAAGATCCTCAAGCGATTGCCACCGGGCAAACGCTAGCGGCCGAAGACGGCCGCTTTGTCGTTGTGCAGCGCAGCTTTGCCGAACTGGGTTCGGAAGTTGCCGAGCGCGGCCTGGCCGGCAAGGTCAGCGGTGTGCTGCTCGACCTGGGCGTGTCTTCGCCCCAGCTAGACGACCCTGAGCGTGGCTTCAGCTTCCTCAATGACGGCCCCCTGGACATGCGTATGGACCCGTCCCGAGGGATCAGTGCTGCCGAATTCGTCAACACCGCGCCCGTCGAAGAAATCGCCCGGGTGTTCAAGGAATATGGCGAAGAACGTTTCTCCGGGCGTATGGCCCGTGCCGTGGCTGAGCGTCGCGACATCAAGCCGTTCGAGCGCACCGGTGACCTGGCAGAAGTGCTGAAAGTCGCCAACCCGGCGTGGGAAAAAGGTAAGAACCCAGCTACCCGTGCCTTCCAGGGCCTGCGAATTCACGTCAACAATGAACTGGGCGATCTCGAAGCCGGCCTCGAAGCAGCACTCGAGGCGCTGGAAATCGGCGGCCGCCTGGTAGTGATCAGCTTCCACTCGCTGGAAGATCGCATCGTCAAGCTGTTCATGCGCAAACTGGTCAAGGGTGAAACCGACAACCTGCCGCGCAACCTGCCGGTACGTTTCGAAGCTTTTGTGCCGAAAATCAAAGTCCATGGCAAAGCGCAGTTCGCCGGCGAAGCCGAACTCAAAGCCAACCCACGTTCCCGTAGCGCTGTCATGCGTGTCGCGGAGAAGTTGCGGTGAGCAAGCTTTTCGCCAAGCCTCTTCCAGGCGGCAGCTTTATCATGCTGCTGCTGTTTATCGGCGTGCTGGTTTCCGCGATCGCGGTGTCCTACAGCGCCCACTGGAATCGGCAATTGCTCAACTCGTTGTACGGCGAGTTGAGTGTGCGCGACAAGGCGCAGGCGGAGTGGGGGCGGTTGATTCTCGAGCAGAGCACCTGGACCGCTCATAGCCGTATTGAAGTGCTGGCCACCGAACAACTGAAGATGCGCATTCCCGGCGCGGCAGAAGTGCGGATGGTGGCGCCATGATGAAACTCGAGGGGGCACTCTTTCCGTGGCGGTTTCGCTTGGTCGTGGGCTTGCTCGGGATCATGGTGGCGGCGATTGCCTGGCGCATCATTGACCTGCAAGTGGTCGACCGTGCCTTCCTCAAGGGCCAGGGTGACGCGCGCAGCATGCGCCACATCCCGATTCCCGCGCACCGTGGCCTGATCACCGATCGTAACGGCGAGCCTTTGGCGGTCAGTACTCCGGTCACCACCCTGTGGGCCAACGCCAAGGAAATGCAGAGCGCCAAGGACCGCTGGCCGGCCCTGGCTGCCGCATTGGGCCAGGACCCGCGTGCGCTGACCGAGCGCCTGGAAGCCCAGGCCAATAAAGAATTCATCTACCTGGTGCGCGGCCTGACGCCGGAGCAAGGCCAGGTGGTGCTCGACCTGAAAGTGCCTGGCGTCTATGGCATCGAAGAGTTCCGGCGCTTCTACCCGGCCGGGGAAGTCACCGCCCACATGGTCGGCTTTACCGATATCGACGACCATGGCCGCGAAGGTGTGGAGCTGGCCTATGACGAATGGCTGGCCGGGGTCCCCGGTAAACGCCAGGTCATCAAGGACCGGCGCGGCAGACTGATCAAAGATGTCCAAGTCACCAAAAACGCCAAGGCCGGCAAGCCCTTGGCGTTGTCGATTGACCTGCGCCTGCAATACCTGGCCAACCGCGAACTGCGCAACGCGATCATCGAGAACGGTGCCAAGGCCGGCAGCCTGGTGATCATGGACGTCAAGTCCGGCGAGATCCTGGCCATGGTCAACCAGCCGACCTACAACCCGAACAACCGTCGCAACCTGCAGCCGGCGATGATGCGTAACCGCGCGATGATCGACGTATTCGAGCCGGGCTCGACCATGAAGGCCATCTCCATGAGTGCCGCCCTGGAAACCGGGCGCTGGAAGCCGAGTGACCGGGTCGAGGTCTATCCGGGCACCCTGCAACTGGGCAAGTACACCATTCGTGACGTGTCCAGGAGCGAAGGCCCGGTGCTCGACCTGACCGGGATCCTGATCAACTCCAGTAACGTGGGCATGAGCAAGATCGCCTTCGATATTGGCGGCGAGACTATTTTCCGTCTGGCACAGAAAATCGGCCTGGGCCAGGACACTGGCCTGGGCTTCCCGGGCGAGCGCGTTGGCAACCTGCCCAACTACCGCGAATGGCGCAAGGCCGAGACGGCCACGCTGTCGTACGGCTACGGTCTGTCGGTAACCGCGATCCAGTTGGTCCACGCGTTCTCGGCATTGGCCAACAACGGCCGTATCGCGCCCCTGACCCTGGTCAAGACCGACAAGCTGCCGCAAACCACCCAGGTGATCCCGGAAGACGTCGCCAAGACCATGCAGGGCATGCTGCAGCAAGTGATCGAGGCGCCGCGCGGGGTATTCCGTGCGCAGGTTCCGGCCTATCACGTGGCCGGCAAGTCCGGTACTGCGCGTAAGACCTCCGCAGGCCTCAAGGGCTACGCCGTCAACTCCTACCGCTCGCTGTTTGCCGGTTTCGGCCCGATGAGCGACCCGCGTTTTGCCATCGTCGTGGTGATCGATGAACCGAGCAAGGCCGGCTACTTCGGTGGCCTGGTCTCGGCACCGGTGTTCAGCAAAGTGATGTCGGGCACCCTGCGCCTGATGAACATCTCGCCGGACAACCTGCCGCCGACCCAGCAAGCCAATGCCACCCCGGCGATCCCACTCAAAGCCAACGGAGGGCGCGGCTGATGTCTCTGAGCCTGAACAAGATTTTCGCCCATGCCGGCCGCGACCTGTTGATTCGCGAACTGGCCCTGGACAGCCGCAATGTGCGCGCCGGGGACCTGTTCCTCGCAGTGCCTGGTGGCAAGTTCGATGGCCGTGCGCATATCGCCGATGCCCTGCAACGCGGTGCGGCAGCCGTGGCCTATGAAGTCGAAGGGGCGACCGTCCTGCCGATTACCGATGTGCCGCTGATCCCGGTCAAAGGCCTGGCCGCGCAACTGTCGGACATCGCTGGACGCTTCTATGGTGACCCGAGCCGGCATCTGAACCTGGTCGGTGTCACCGGCACCAACGGCAAAACCAGTGTGACCCAGTTGGTTGCCCAGGCCCTCGATTTGCTCGGCCAGCACTGCGGCATCGTCGGCACTCTGGGCAGTGGTTTCTACGGCGCGCTGCAAAGTGGCCTGCACACCACGCCCAACCCGATCGACATGCAAGCCACCCTGGCCGACCTGAAAAAGGCCGGTGCCAAGGCGGTGGCCATGGAAGTTTCTTCCCACGGCCTGGATCAGGGACGCGTCAGCGCGCTGGCCTTCGACGTGGCAGTGATGACCAACCTGTCCCGCGATCACCTGGACTATCACGGCACCATGCAGGCCTATGGTGAAGCCAAGGCCAAGTTGTTCGCCTGGAATGACCTGAAGTGCCGGGTGGTCAACCTCGACGACGAATTCGGTCGCCAACTGGCCGCCGACAAGGGCGAATCGCGGCTGATCACCTACAGCCTGGAAGACGCCAGCGCCTACCTGTATTGCCGCGAAGCGCAGTTCGACGACGAGGGTGTGCGTGCCACGCTGGTAACGCCTCAGGGCGAACACCATTTGCGCAGCGCCTTGCTCGGTCGTTTTAACCTGAGCAACGTGTTGGCCGCGGTCGGTGCCTTGCTCGGCCTGGACTATGCGCTGGACGAAATCCTCCGTGTGCTGCCCAAGCTCGAAGGCCCGGCCGGTCGCATGCAGCGCCTGGGTGGCGGCACCCAGCCATTGGTGGTAGTCGACTACGCCCATACCCCCGATGCCCTGGAAAAAGTCCTGCTGGCCCTGCGTCCCCACGCCAAGGGTCAGTTGTTGTGCCTGTTCGGCTGCGGCGGCGATCGCGATCGTGGCAAGCGTCCGCTGATGGCCGAAGTGGTCGAGCGCCTGGCCGATGGCGTTCTGGTGACCGATGACAACCCGCGCAGCGAAGACCCACTGCAGATTTTCGACGACATCCGCGCCGGTTTCAGCGCGGTGGATAACGTACGTTTTGTCGCCGGTCGTGGCCAGGCGATTGCCGAAATTGTTGCTGGCGCCAGCGCCGATGACGTGATCGTCCTGGCTGGCAAAGGTCATGAGGACTATCAGGAAATCAATGGCCAACGCCATGCCTTCTCTGACCTGGTGGAGGCCGATCGCGCCTTGACCGCCTGGGAGGTGAGCCATGCTTAAGGCCCTGCAATTGAGCGAAGTGGCGGGTCCATTGGGTGGCCGTCTGGTTACTACCGACAGCCGCTTCGAGGGCGTGAGCATCGACAGCCGGGCCATCGTGCCGGGCCAACTGTTCGTGGCCCTGGCCGGTCCGCGTTTCGACGGGCACGACTACCTCAACGAAGTGGCCGGCAAAGGTGCGGTCGCAGCCTTGGTCGAGCGTGCAGTGGCCAACGCCACCTTGCCGCAACTGCTGGTCAAGGACACTCGGCAGGCCCTGGGTCAACTGGGCGCCCTGAACCGTGCGGCCTTTACCAAGCCGGTCGCGGCAATCACCGGTTCCAGCGGCAAGACCACGGTCAAGGAAATGCTCGCGAGCATCCTGCGCACCCGCGGTCCGGTGCTGGCGACCCGTGGCAACCTGAACAACGACCTCGGCGTGCCCCTGACCCTGCTGGAACTGGCGGCCGAACACAGTGCTGCGGTGATCGAGTTGGGCGCCTCGCGCATCGGCGAGATCGCCTACACCGTGGCCATGACCAAGCCCCACGTAGCCGTGCTCAACAATGCCGGGACCGCCCACGTCGGTGAGTTCGGCGGGCCGGAAAAAATCGTCGAGGCCAAGGGCGAGATTCTCGAAGGGCTGGACGCCGATGGCGTCGCCGTACTGAACCTCGACGACAAGGCATTCGCCATCTGGAAGGCCCGCGCAGCCGGGCGCCAGGTGCTGACCTTCGCCCTGCACGACAGCCAGGCCGACTTCCATGCCAGTGACCTCGATCGCGACGCACGGGGCTGCCCGTCCTTCAAACTGCACAGTCCGCTGGGTGTCGAGCACGTCCAGTTGAATCTGCTGGGCACCCACAACGTGGCCAACGCCCTGGCGGCCGCCGCCGCTGCCCACGCCCTCGGGGTGTCGCTGTTCGGCATCGTCACCGGCCTGAACGCCGTGCAACCGGTCAAGGGACGCGCGGTGGCGCAACTGGCGAGCAATGGCATGCGGGTCATTGATGATTCTTACAACGCAAACCCCACCTCGATGTGCGCTGCGGTTGATATACTTGCCGGCTTTTCCGGCCGCACCGTCCTGGTGCTCGGAGATATCGGCGAGTTGGGCGAGTGGGCGGAGCAGGGGCACCGCGAAGTTGGCGCGTATGCCAGCGGCAAGGTTTCTGCACTTTACGCCGTAGGGCCGTTGATGGCGCATGCCGTCGCCGCCTTCGGTGAGCAGGCCCGTCACTTTGCCACTCAGGCCGACCTGATTGCGGCGCTGGGCGCCGAACACGATTCAAACACCACTATTTTGATCAAGGGCTCGCGCAGCGCGGCGATGGAAAACATCGTTGCGGCTCTGTGCGGTTCGAGCGGGGAGAAACATTAATGCTGCTGCTGCTAGCGGAGTATCTGCAACAGTTCTACAAAGGCTTCGCGGTCTTCCAGTACCTGACCCTGCGCGGGATTCTGGGTGTACTGACCGCGCTGTCGCTGTCGCTGTGCTTCGGGCCGTGGATGATCCGCACCCTGCAGAATCGTCAGATTGGCCAATCGGTACGTAACGACGGGCCGCAATCGCACCTGTCCAAGTCCGGCACCCCGACCATGGGTGGCGCGCTGATCCTGTCCGCCATTGGCGTCAGCACCCTGCTGTGGGCCGACCTGACCAACCGCTATGTCTGGGTCGTGCTGCTGGTGACCCTGCTGTTCGGCGCCATCGGCTGGGTCGACGACTACCGCAAAGTCATCGAGAAGAACTCCCGTGGCTTGCCGAGCCGCTGGAAGTACTTCTGGCAGTCGGTGTTTGGCCTGGGCGCGGCGATCTTCCTTTATATGACGGCCGCCAGCCCGGTGGAAACCACCCTGATCCTGCCGATGCTCAAGGACTACAGCATTCCCCTGGGTGCCGGCTTCATCGTCCTGACCTACTTCGTGATCGTCGGCTCCAGCAACGCCGTCAACCTGACCGATGGCCTCGATGGCCTGGCGATCATGCCGACCGTGATGGTCGGCGGCGCCCTGGGGATCTTCTGCTACCTGTCGGGTAACGTGAAATTCGCCGAATACCTGTTGATCCCTTATGTCCCGGGCGCGGGTGAACTGATTGTGTTCTGCGGCGCGCTGATTGGTGCCGGCCTGGGCTTCCTGTGGTTCAACACCTACCCGGCGCAAGTGTTCATGGGCGACGTCGGCGCATTGGCGTTGGGCGCGGCCCTGGGCACCATCGCAGTGATCGTGCGCCAGGAAATCGTGCTGTTCATCATGGGCGGCGTGTTCGTGATGGAAACCCTGTCGGTGGTGATCCAGGTCGCGTCCTTCAAGCTGACCGGTCGCCGGGTGTTTCGCATGGCGCCGATCCACCACCACTTTGAACTCAAGGGCTGGCCCGAGCCACGCGTGATCGTCCGATTCTGGATCATCACCGTGATTCTCGTGCTGTTCGGCCTTGCCACCCTGAAGCTGAGGTAGAACGAGTGTCTCTGATCGCTTCTGACCACTTCCGCATCGTTGTCGGCCTCGGCAAGAGCGGCATGTCCCTGGTTCGCTTCCTGGCGAACCGGGGCGTGGCGTTCGCTGTGGCTGACACGCGGGACAATCCACCGGAGCTGGTCACGCTGCGCCGTGACTACCCGCACGTGGAAGTGCGTTGTGGCGAGCTGGATGTCGAGTTCCTGTGCCGTGCCGACGAGCTCTACGTGAGCCCCGGCCTGGCGCTGGCTACACCAGCCCTGCAGGCGGCGGCTGCCCGTGGCGTGAAACTGTCCGGTGACATCGAGCTGTTCGCGCGTAACGCGAAAGCGCCGATCGTCGCCATCAGCGGCTCCAACGCAAAAAGCACGGTGACCACCCTGGTCGGCGACATGGCGGCTGCGGCCGGCAAGCGTGTGGCCGTGGGCGGCAACCTCGGAACGCCGGCGCTCGACCTGCTGAGCGACGATGTCGAGCTGTACGTGATGGAGTTGTCCAGCTTCCAGCTCGAAACCACCGATCAGCTGGGCGCTGAAGTGGCCACCGTGCTCAACGTCAGCGAAGACCACATGGACCGCTACAGCGGCCTGCCTGCCTACCACCTGGCCAAGCACCGGATCTTCCGCGGCGCGCGGCAAGTGGTGGTCAACCGCCAGGACGCCCTGAGCCGGCCGTTGATGGGCGAGGGCCTGCCGTGCTGGACCTTCGGCCTCGGCAAACCTGACTTCAAGGCCTTTGGCCTGCGTGAAGAGAACGGCGAGAAATACCTGGCCTTCGAATTCACCAACCTGATGCCGGTGCGCGAGCTGAAAATCCGTGGCGCCCACAACCAGTCCAACGCCCTCGCGGCCTTGGCGCTGGGGCACGCCGTCGGCCTGCCGTTCGACGCCATGCTCGCCACCCTGCGTACCTTCGCCGGCCTCGAGCACCGCTGCCAGTGGGTGCGTGACCTGGACGGCGTGAGCTACTACAACGACTCCAAGGCCACCAACGTCGGTGCCGCCCTGGCGGCGATCGAAGGCCTGGGCGCCGACATCGACGGCAAGCTCGTGCTGATTGCCGGCGGCGATGGCAAGGGCGCTGAATTCAAGGACCTGCGTGATCCGGTCGCGGCAAACTGCCGTGCGGTGGTGTTGATGGGCCGTGACAGCGAGCTGATCGGCCAGGCCATCGGCGACGGTGTACCGCGGATTCGCGTCAACTCGCTGCTCGAAGCGGTCGCACAATGCCGCGCCGTGGCCCAGCCCGGTGATGCCGTGCTGCTGTCGCCGGCCTGCGCCAGTTTCGACATGTTCAAGAACTACGAAGAGCGTGGGCACCTGTTCGCCCAGGCCGTGGAGGACTTGGCATGAACTTGAGAAACATCATCAAGCCTTACCCGTCGCCGATCATCACCGGGCGCGGTATCGACCTCGACTTCCCGATGCTCGCCGGGTGCCTGGCGCTGATCGGCCTGGGGCTGGTGATGATTGCATCGGCCTCCACTGAAGTGGCAGCCGTGCAGTCGGGCAGCGCCCTGTATTACATGATTCGTCACCTGATCTACGTCCTGCTTGGCCTTGGGGCCTGCATCGTCACCATGATGATTCCGATCGCCACCTGGCAACGCCTGGGCTGGCTGATGCTGATTGGTGCGTTCGGCCTGCTGGTGATGGTGATCATCCCGGGGATCGGCCGCGAAGTGAACGGCTCGATGCGCTGGATCGGCTTCAGTTTCTTCAACGTCCAGCCTTCGGAAATCGCCAAGGTGTTCGTGGTGATCTACCTCGCCGGTTATCTGGTGCGCCGGCAAAAAGAAGTGCGTGAAAGCTGGATGGGCTTCTTCAAGCCGTTCATCGTGCTGCTGCCGATGGCGGGCCTGTTGCTGATGGAACCGGACTTCGGGGCCACCGTGGTGATGATGGGCGCGGCGGCAGCGATGCTGTTCCTTGGCGGGGTCGGGCTGTTCCGCTTCTCCCTGATGGTGGTCCTGGCCGTGGCGGCCGTGGTGCTGTTGATTCAGGTGCAGCCGTATCGAATGGCGCGTCTGACCAACTTTGCCGACCCATGGGCCGACCAGTTCGGCGCCGGTTACCAGCTGTCCCAGGCCCTGATCGCGTTTGGTCGCGGTGAGTGGCTGGGGGTTGGCCTGGGCAACAGCGTGCAGAAGCAGTTCTACCTGCCGGAAGCCCACACCGACTTCGTGTTCTCGGTCCTGGCTGAAGAGCTGGGCGCCATTGGCTCGCTGTGCACCGTCGCACTGTTCACCTTTGTCTGCATCCGCGGCATGTACATCGGTTATTGGGCCGAGAAGTCCAAGCAGTTCTTCGCCGCCTACATCGCCTACGGCTTGTCGTTCCTGTGGATTGGTCAGTTCCTGATCAACATCGGGGTGAACGTCGGCCTGCTGCCAACCAAGGGCCTGACCTTGCCGTTCCTCAGCTATGGCGGCAGCTCGCTGGTGATCTGCTGTGCGTGCCTGGGGCTGTTGCTGCGTATCGAGTGGGAGAGTCGGACCCACCTGGGCAGCGAAGAGATGGAGTTCAAGGAGAGTGATTTTGCCGAGGAGCCAACCCATGGGCGCTAATGTGCTGATCATGGCGGGCGGCACCGGTGGCCACGTGTTCCCGGCACTGGCCTGTGCCCGCGAGTTCCAGGCGCGCGGCTACACCGTGCACTGGCTCGGCACGCCCCGTGGCATCGAAAACGAGCTGGTACCCAATGCGGGCCTGCCGTTGCACCTGATCAACGTCAGTGGCCTGCGCGGCAAGAGCAAGTTGTCCCTGCTCAAGGCACCTTTTGTGCTGCTCAAGGCGGTGTTCCAGGCGCGGGCAATCATTCGTCAGCTGAAGCCGGTGTGTGTCCTTGGTTTTGGCGGGTATGTCACCGGCCCTGGTGGCGTAGCAGCCAGGTTGGCCGGCGTGCCGGTGATCGTTCACGAACAGAAT
Organism: Pseudomonas sp. NPDC087626; assembly: GCF_044743405.1. Lineage (NCBI taxonomy): Bacteria > Pseudomonadati > Pseudomonadota > Gammaproteobacteria > Pseudomonadales > Pseudomonadaceae > Pseudomonas > Pseudomonas sp. NPDC087626. The sequence goes on along the minus strand of NZ_JBIUWJ010000014.1, from coordinate 47,442 downwards.
GCCGTGGCCGGTACCGCCAATCGGTTGCTGGTGCCCTTGGCCGCGCGAGTCTGCGAAGCTTTCCCGGACACCTTTGCTGCCCGTGGCAGCCGACGGACCACCGGTAATCCGGTGCGCGCCGAGTTGTTCCTCGATACGCCGCGCCCGGCCCTGGCCGGACGCCAGGCGCGTTTGCTGATCCTGGGCGGAAGCCTGGGGGCAGAACCCTTGAACAAATTGCTGCCTGAAGCCTTGTCGCAGGTTCCCGTCGAACTGCGCCCGGAAGTGTTCCACCAGGCTGGCAAAAACCACGATGAAGTGACTGCCGAGCGCTACCGCGCTGCCGGTGTCGAGGCGCAAGTGCAGCCGTTCATCAAAGACATGGCCCAAGCCTACGGCTGGGCCGACCTGGTGGTCTGTCGCGCAGGTGCGCTGACTGTCAGTGAGCTGGCTGCTGCCGGTCTGCCCTCGATGCTGGTGCCTCTGCCCCACGCGATCGACGATCACCAGACCCGCAATGCCGATTATTTGGCTCGTGAAGGCGCTGCCTTCCTGATGCCGCAAAGAACGACCGGCGCCGCAGAACTGGCTGCGCGCCTGACCGAGGTCCTGATGCAACCACAACGACTCAACGACATGGCTGGCGCAGCTCGTCGCCTGGCCAAACCGGATGCCACCCGTAACGTGGTCGATATCTGCCTGGAGGTGGTTCATGGTTGAGAATCAGAAAGCCATGCCGCAGCCGGAAATGCGCCGTATCCGTCGTATCCACTTCGTCGGCATCGGCGGTGTGGGCATGTGCGGGATCGCCGAGGTGTTGCTGAACCTGGGCTATGAAGTGTCCGGTTCCGACCTCAAGGCTTCCCCCGTGACCGAGCGCCTGGAATCCTTTGGTGCACAGATTTTCCTTGGCCACCGCGCCGAGAACGCCGCGAATGCCGATGTACTGGTGGTCTCCAGTGCCGTGAACACCTCCAACCCGGAAGTGGCGACCGCGCTCGAGCGCCGTATCCCGGTGGTGCCGCGTGCCGAGATGCTGGCCGAGCTGATGCGCTACCGCCACGGCATCGCCGTCGCCGGTACCCATGGCAAAACCACCACCACCAGCCTGATCGCCTCGGTGTTTGCCGCCGGTGGCCTGGACCCGACCTTCGTCATCGGTGGCCGCCTGAATGCAGCAGGTACCAATGCACAGCTCGGCACCAGCCGCTACCTGATCGCCGAAGCCGATGAAAGCGACGCCAGTTTCCTGCACCTGCAGCCGCTGGTGGCCGTGGTCACCAACATCGACGCCGACCACATGGCGACCTACGACGGCGACTTCAACAAGTTGAAGAAAACCTTCGTCGAGTTCCTGCACAACCTGCCGTTCTACGGTCTGGCGGTGGTGTGCCTGGACGATCCGGTGGTTCGCGAGATCCTGCCGCAGGTCAAGCGCCCAACCGTCACCTACGGTTTCAGCGAAGACGCCGACGTGCGCGCAATCAATGTTCGCCAGCAGGGCATGCAGACCTTCTTCACCGTGCTGCGCCCTGATCGCGAGCCGCTGGATGTGTCGGTGAACATGCCGGGCAACCACAATGTGCTCAACTCCCTGGCGACCATCTGTATCGCCACTGACGAAGGCGTCAGCGATGAAGCCATCGTCCAGGGCCTGTCGGGCTTCCAGGGTGTCGGCCGCCGCTTCCAGGTCTACGGCGAGCTGCCGGTCGAAGGCGGCAGCGTGATGCTGGTGGACGACTACGGCCACCATCCGACCGAAGTGGCCGCGGTAATCCAGGCCGTGCGTGGTGGCTGGCCGGAGCGTCGCCTGGTGATGGTCTACCAGCCGCACCGCTACAGCCGCACTCGTGACCTGTATGACGACTTCGTCAATGTATTGGCCGACGCCAACGTGCTGCTGCTGATGGAAGTCTATCCGGCCGGCGAAGAGCCGATCCCGGGCGCCGACAGCCGCAAGCTGTGCAACAGCATTCGCCAGCGCGGCCAGCTTGACCCGATCTACATCGAGCGTGGCGTCGACCTTGCGCCGCTGGTCAAGCCGTTGCTGCGTGCCGGTGACATCCTTCTGTGCCAGGGCGCCGGTGATATCGGTGGCCTTGCACCCAAATTGTTGAAAAGTTCGTTGTTCGCAGGTGCCGTTGCCGCGCCTAGCGAGGGGAAGTTGAAATGACTGCAGCCTACGCCAACCTGTTCTCGACTATCGCCCCGCAAGACTTCGGGCGTGTCGCCGTGCTGTTCGGTGGCAAGAGCGCCGAACGCGAAGTCTCGCTGAAATCCGGCAATGCGGTGCTCAGTGCCCTGCAGAGCGCCGGTGTGGATGCGTTCGGGATCGACGTCGGTGACGACTTCCTGCAACGCCTGCTCGATGAAAAGATCGACCGTGCGTTCATCATTCTCCACGGTCGCGGCGGTGAAGACGGCAGCATGCAAGGCCTGCTCGAGTGCCTGGGCATTCCGTACACCGGCAGCGGCATCCTCGCTTCGGCCCTGGCCATGGACAAACTGCGCACCAAGCAGGTCTGGCACACCCTGGGTATTCCGACCCCGCGTCACGCCGTGCTGAGCAGCGAAGCTGATTGTATTTCGGCAGCGACGGAACTGGGCTTCCCTTTGATCGTCAAACCGGCGCATGAAGGTTCAAGTATCGGTATGGCCAAAGTGACATCAGCGTCTGAATTGACCGACGCCTGGAAAGCGGCCAGTACCTACGATTCGCAAGTGTTGGTCGAGCAATGGATTCAAGGTCCGGAGTTCACCATCGCCACGCTGCGCGACCAGGTGTTGCCGCCGATCGCCCTGGGTACGCCGCACACTTTCTACGACTACGACGCCAAGTACCTGGCTTCCGATACCCAGTACCGGATCCCGTGTGGCCTCGACAGTGCCAAGGAACAAGAACTCATGGACCTTACGGCGAAAGCCTGTGAGGCGCTGGGTATCGCCGGTTGGGGACGGGCTGACGTGATGCAGGACGCCGAAGGGCAGTTCTGGTTCCTCGAAGTCAACACCGCACCGGGCATGACCGATCACAGCCTGGTGCCGATGGCGGCCCGGGCAGCCGGCCTGGATTTCCAACAGTTGGTGTTGGCGATCCTGGCTGCAAGCATTGAGCCGCGAGGGTAAGTCCATGCAAGGCGCCCAGCTACGTCATCAGCCACCCGCTCCCGGCCGCAAGCCGGTGCCGCGGGGTGCCAGCCGAATGGTGGCCAAAGAGCCGATGTCGGTGCGCCTGCCGAAAGCCAATTTTGGTTTTCTCAAAGCGGTGTTCTGGCCGGTGCTGCTGGTGGCGTTGGGGTTCGGTACCTATGAGGGTGCCCAGCGCCTGATGCCGTACGCGGACCGCCCGATCACCAAGATCAACGTGCAGGGCGACTTGAGCTACATCAGCCAGCAAGCGGTGCAGCAGCGGATCGCCCCCTACGTGGCGGCGAGCTTCTTCACCATCGACCTGGCGAGCATGCGCACCGAACTGGAACAGATGCCCTGGATTGCCCACGCCGAAGTGCGTCGCGTCTGGCCTGACCAGGTGGTGATTCGCCTGGAAGAACAACTGCCCGTGGCCCGTTGGGGTGACGAGGCCTTGCTGAACAACCAGGGCCAGGCGTTTACCCCGCGTGAACTGGCCAATTACGAACATTTGCCACAGTTGTTCGGCCCGCAGCGGGCCCAGCAGCAAGTGATGCAGCAGTATCAGGTGTTGAGCCAGATGCTTCGGCCACTGGGTTTCTCCATCGCCCGGCTGGAGTTGCGTGAACGCGGCAGTTGGTTCCTGACCACAGGTGCCGGCAGTGCGGGGCCGGGGATCGAGTTGTTGTTGGGCCGCGGCAACCTGGTGGAAAAGATGCGCCGCTTCTTTGCCATCTACGACAAGACGCTTAAAGAACAGATTACGAACATTGCGCGCATCGACCTGCGTTATGCCAACGGCCTTGCCGTCGGCTGGCGGGAACCTGTAGCGCCCACGACGGCCCAACCCGCCGTCGCGAAGAATTGAGAAGAGGCAGGACCATGGCAAACGTGCAAAGCGGCAAAATGATCGTCGGTCTGGATATCGGTACCTCCAAGGTGGTGGCACTGGTAGGCGAGGTCGCGGCCGATGGCCAACTGGAAATCGTCGGGATCGGTACCCATCCTTCCCGCGGCCTGAAGAAGGGCGTGGTGGTGAACATCGAGTCCACCGTGCAGTCGATCCAGCGCGCCATCGAAGAAGCGCAACTGATGGCCGGTTGCCGGATCCACTCGGCGTTCGTCGGCGTGGCGGGTAATCACATCCGCAGCCTGAACTCCCACGGCATCGTCGCGATCCGTGATCGTGAAGTCAGCTCCGCCGACCTCGAGCGCGTGCTCGATGCTGCCCAGGCAGTGGCGATCCCGGCCGACCAGCGGGTCCTGCACACCTTGCCGCAGGACTACGTGATCGATAACCAGGAAGGCGTGCGCGAGCCGCTGGGCATGTCCGGCGTGCGCCTGGAAGCCAAGGTCCACGTGGTCACCTGCGCGGTCAATGCGGCACAGAACATTGAAAAATGCGTGCGCCGCTGCGGCCTGGAAATCGACGACATCATCCTCGAGCAACTGGCTTCGGCGTACTCGGTGCTGACCGATGACGAGAAAGAGCTGGGTGTGTGCCTGGTGGACATCGGTGGCGGTACCACCGACATCGCGATCTTCACCGAAGGCGCGATCCGCCATACCGCGGTGATCCCGATTGCCGGTGACCAGGTGACCAACGACATCGCCATGGCGTTGCGCACCCCGACCCAGTACGCCGAGGAAATCAAGATTCGTTACGCCTGCGCCCTGGCCAAGCTGGCCGGTGCCGGTGAAACCATCAAGGTGCCAAGCGTTGGTGATCGTCCGCCTCGCGAGCTGTCCCGCCAGGCCCTGGCCGAAGTGGTCGAGCCGCGTTACGACGAGCTGTTCACCCTGATCCAGGCCGAACTGCGTCGCAGCGGCTACGAAGACCTGATCCCGGCCGGCATCGTGCTGACCGGTGGCACGTCGAAGATGGAAGGCGCGGTCGAACTGGCCGAAGAGATTTTCCACATGCCGGTCCGCCTGGGCGTGCCCCATGGCGTCAAGGGCCTGGACGATGTAGTACGCAACCCGATTTATTCAACCGGTGTTGGTTTGCTGATGTATGGCCTGCAAAAGCAGTCCGACGGCATTTCCTTCTCGGGGATCAGCAGCAGCCGCGATAGCTACAGCAACGAAGAGGCCAAGAGCCCGTTGCTCGACCGCATCAAGAGTTGGGTCCAGGGCAATTTCTAAAGATTTACCGCAACACCGTTACAAGCAGTAGGCGCAGTAGGCGAAAAAAACTAGAGAATTGAAGGAGAGGGAAAATGTTCGAACTCGTAGACAACATCCCCGCAAGCCCGGTCATTAAAGTCATCGGTGTTGGCGGAGGCGGCGGCAACGCTGTCAACCACATGGTCAAGAGCAACATTGAAGGCGTTGAGTTCATCTGCGCCAACACTGATGCCCAGGCGCTGAAAAGCATCAGCGCGCGGACCATCCTGCAACTGGGCACCAGCGTAACCAAAGGCCTGGGCGCCGGCGCGAATCCTGAAGTCGGTCGTCAGGCCGCCATGGAAGACCGTGAGCGCATCGCCGAAGTACTGGCGGGCACCAACATGGTGTTCATTACCACCGGCATGGGTGGTGGTACCGGTACCGGTGCTGCACCTGTAATCGCCGAAGTGGCCAAGGAAATGGGGATCCTCACCGTTGCGGTGGTGACCCGTCCGTTCCCGTTCGAAGGTCGCAAGCGTATGCAACTGGCCGACGAAGGTATTCGTCTGCTGTCCGAAAGCGTCGACTCGTTGATCACCATTCCCAACGAGAAGCTGCTGACCATCCTCGGCAAGGACGCCAGCCTGCTGTCGGCTTTCGCCAAGGCTGACGACGTGTTGGCCGGTGCCGTGCGCGGTATCTCCGACATCATCAAGCGTCCGGGCATGATCAACGTCGACTTCGCCGACGTGCGTACCGTGATGAGCGAAATGGGTATGGCGATGATGGGCACTGGCTGCGCCAGCGGTCCGAACCGTGCACGTGAAGCGACTGAAGCGGCCATCCGCAACCCGTTGCTCGAAGACGTCAACCTGCAAGGTGCGCGTGGCATCCTGGTGAACATCACCGCCGGTCCTGACCTGTCCCTGGGTGAGTACTCCGACGTGGGTAGCATCATCGAAGCCTTCGCTTCCGAGCACGCGATGGTCAAGGTCGGTACCGTTATCGATCCAGACATGCGCGACGAACTGCACGTGACCGTTGTTGCTACCGGTCTGGGCGCGAAAATCGAGAAACCGGTCAAGGTCATCGACAACACCGTCCACACTTCCATGACCAGCGCCCCGGCTCCTTCTGCCGCTGCCGCACGTCCGGAAATGCCGTCGGTGAACTACCGCGACCTGGACCGTCCAACCGTGATGCGCAACCAGGCTCAGGCCGGCGCAGCGGCGGCGGCAAAGCTCAATCCGCAAGACGATCTGGATTACCTGGACATCCCGGCATTCCTGCGTCGTCAGGCCGATTGATGAAATGTATCAGGCGTATTAAGTTGATTGGTGTTCAGCAAAGGTCTGGTCTGCTATTATCGCCAGCCTTTGTTGATACCAGTTCGCACTTTGCGCTGAAGCGGCCCATGCCATGATTAAACAACGCACCCTGAAGAATATTATCCGTGCCACAGGTGTCGGCCTGCACTCCGGGGAGAAGGTCTACCTGACCCTCAAGCCTGCACCTGTCGACACTGGCATTGTGTTTTGTCGTGCCGATCTCGACCCTGTGGTGCAGATTCCTGCTCGCGCAGAAAACGTTGGCGAAACCACCATGTCGACCACTTTGGTCAACGGTGACGTCAAAGTGGACACGGTGGAGCACTTGCTCTCGGCCATGGCTGGCCTGGGCATCGATAACGCCTACGTCGAGCTCTCCGCGTCCGAAGTGCCAATCATGGATGGTAGCGCTGGACCTTTTGTATTCCTGATTCAATCGGCTGGCCTGGAAGAACAGGATGCCGCCAAGAAGTTCATCCGTATCCTGCGTGAAGTGACAGTGGAAGATGGCGACAAGCGCGCCACTTTTGTCCCTTTCGAAGGTTTCAAGGTGAGCTTCGAGATCGATTTCGATCACCCGGTGTTTCGTGACCGCACCCAAAGTGCCAGCGTGGATTTTTCCAGCACTTCGTTCGTAAAAGAAGTCAGCCGCGCCCGGACCTTTGGTTTCATGAGTGATATCGAGTACCTGCGCAAGCACAACCTCGCACTCGGCGGTAGCGTTGAAAATGCCATCGTGGTCGATGCGGACGGTGTATTGAACGAAGACGGCCTTCGCTACGAAGACGAATTCGTCAAGCACAAGATCCTCGACGCCATTGGCGACCTCTACCTGCTGGGCAATAGCCTGATTGGTGAGTTCAAGGGCTTCAAGTCCGGCCACGCACTGAACAACCAGCTTCTGCGCAAATTGATTGAGCAGACAGATGCTTGGGAAGTCGTGACTTTTGAAGACGCCAGCACTGCTCCGATCTCTTACATGCGCCCAGTTGCGGCAGTGTAAGTAAAAACCTCTCTAGTTTTTAAAGGCTGCCTTCGGGTGGCCTTTTTTTATGCCTGGCGCAAATGCCGGACCTACTCCTGCGCACTGACCACGCAGTTGCGTCCCCGGTGCTTGGCCTGGTACAGCGCCTTGTCAGCGGTGTACATCAGGTTTTCCAGGCTCTGGTTCGGTTGTCCTGTGGAGGTACTGAGACCGATGCTGACGGTCATGGGAGATTCGTCGGCGGCAAAGGGCGGTAGTCGTTCGACCGCCGCACGAATATTTTCGGCGATGCGCAGTGCACCGGCGGTATCGGTTTCGGGCAGTACCGCGGCGAACTCTTCGCCGCCATAGCGTGCAGCGAGATCAGCCGGGCGGCGGATATTTTCGCTGATGACCCTGGCCAGCACGCGCAACGCATCATCCCCGCCTTGATGACCATGCCGGTCATTGAAGGCTTTGAAGTGATCGGCGTCGATCATCAGCACCGACAGCGGTTTCCCCGAGCGATGGGCACGCGACCATTCGCGATTCAATACCGTATCCAGGGTGCGGCGGTTGGCCACTCCGGTGAGCGAATCAATGGCCGCCTGCTGGGCGAGTTCCTGCTCGGCGTGCTGGCGCAAACGCAGCTCGCGACACAGCAGTAGGGCCAGCCACATCAGGCCGATGCACAGCACACCGGTGGCGCCACTGATCACATAGGCGGTGCGTTTCCAGGTGGCGAAGACTTCGTCCATGGACAGCGCCACGATCACCGTCAATGGCAGGTTGCCGACTCGCGAGAAGGTGTACAGGCGATTGCGGTGGTCCATGCTTGAGACACTGCTGAAACTGCCTGTGCCTTCGCGCATGATTCGAACCACATTGGGGCGGTTGCCGAAGCTCTTGCCGATGCTGTTGTCACGCAGCATGGGTTTTTGCGCGAGCAGAATACCGTCCTTGTCGAGCACATTGAGGGTGCTGTCGTTGCCGATGTTCAGGCTCTTGAATAACTCGTCGAAATACGCGAGACGCATGGACGCCACGGCCACGCCGAGAAACTCGCCGGAGGGTGAAGAGATGCGCCGGCTGAAACTGATGCGCCACTGCTCGCTGTCGGGGCACTCACAGCGGGGTTTGAAAGGACGGCTGATAAACATCCCGGTGTCATCGTTGAACGCATGAGCCAGGAAGTAATCACGGTCGGCGAAGTTCCCCGGCTTCGGGGTCACCAGGGAGGAGTCGGCGATCACGTTGCCATACTTGTCCAGCAACAGCAGGTCGCCTTTGAAACGTGCGGTGCTGGAGCGATCGAACAGCACCAGGTGACGGATCTGTGCCGACACCTGTTGCAGGTCGTCACGCTGGGCGGCGGCAATCAGGCCTTGCAGTGACAGGTCATAGAGTTCGACGTTGCGCAGCACATCCGCGTCGATCAACTGCACGATATTGGTCGCGCTGCGAGTCGCCGCCTGCATCGCGTTGGCGTGCTCGCGTATCAGCAGGAAAGTGACGATGGCGATGATGGCAATGACGGTCAGTGAGCTGCCCAGAATCAGCATGAATTCGGGGCGGCGGGTGTTACCCGTCAAGTGGAGGTGCGTACGGCTTGCACTCATGGTTCTGATTTCTGCAGAGGGACATCATCAGCGTAGTTCCCGAACGGACCGGGCGGCATTGCAGATATCAGTTCGTTGATCGTTAGCTTGATTGCATATATAGATCCCAGGCGCAAAAAACGCCAGCCCCGCGATGAAGCATTATGTAGGAGCGAGCTTGCTCGCGATGGACGTGAACGAAAACGCACGAATGCCGTGAACATCCGGCGCTCTGCGGTTCATCGCGAGCAGACGGAGGGCCGCCCGGCTCATTCCCATAGGTATGCGCAGGCGCGCCTTAGAAAACGTTCAGCGGGTAGTCGAGGATCACCCGGTACTCATCGGTGTCGTTGTCCAGTGCGCCATAGCCGTTGCCACCCCGGTTGGTTGCCCATTGCAGGCGCACGGCGAGGTTTTTCGCCGTGCCGTCCTGGACCACGTACTGCAGGTCGAGATCGCGCTCCCAGTGTTTGGCGTGCTGGCCGTCCGCGTTGTACCAGGCGCCATAGCCGGGGCTGTGCGGATCGACTTTGCGCAAGTCGAGGGTGCCGCGCGAATAGGACAGGGCCGAGGTCAGGCCGGGCATGCCCACAGCGGCAAAATCATAGGCGTACTTGAGCTTCCACGAACGCTCGTTGGGGCCGTTGAAGTCCGAGTATTGCTGCGAGTTGTCGAGGTAGACGCTGTCGCCCTGGGCGATGTAGTCAAACGGGGTATTACCGTTCACCCGCTGGTACGCCGCCGTGAGGCTGTGATTACCGACACCGAGGGTCAAATGCAGGCTGTAGGTGTTGTTGTCGATCGCCCCCAGCAGCGCCTCGCCACTGTCCTGGGTGTGATAGTAGTGCAGGCCCGGGTTCAGGCTGACGTGCTCGCTCAGCGAGTAGTTGTAGTCGAGGTCGTAGTAGTACTGGTTCCACACGTCCTTGAGCTCGGAGGCGTACAGGCTGCTGCTAAGCCCTGGCACCGCGCTCCAAGCCACGCCGGCCCAGTTAAGGTGGCGGCTTTCGTCACCCTCGGCCAAGGTCCCGTAGGCAGTGCCGATGCGCTGGTGCCCGCTCTGGTTGTAGGGCTTGGTGAAACTGGCCTGGCCACCTTCGAGCAGCCAGCCGTCGAAGCTGTGGTTGCTCAGGCTGACGCCGCGAAAAGTCTGCGGGAGCATGCGGCTCATGCCGCCGGCGATCACCGGGTTATTGAGGAACAGGTCACCGGCCTTGAGCTCCGTGTCCATGGCGCGCATTTTCAGGGTCGCGCCGCTGGTGGAAAACGACCCCGGGGCTTTGCCGTTGCCATCGCTGGTCGGCAGGATGCTGGAGCCGTCGGTGCCGCCCCCGCCATCGAGTTTCAGCCCGAGCATGGCATTGGCGTCCAGGCCAAAACCCAGTGGCCCCTGGGTGTAACCCGACTCGAATTGTCCGAGAAAACCCTGGCCCCACTCGATGTTGTCATCAGCCTGCTGCAGGCGATTGCGGTTCATGTAGTAGTTGCGGGCACTGAGGTTGAGGCTGGAACCCTCGACAAAACCTTCGTGCGGGGAGTTTTCGGTGGCCTGGGCGGCGGTGGGGATCGTTGCGGCGATTGCAATGAACAGAGGGCACAGTTTGACGGTGATACTCACGTGGGGTACAGCTCCTTGGCGCAATGACCTGTAGGGTCATTGTTTGAAATCCGGTGTTTCTTATTAAGGGGGACGTGCGCGCGCGGGGCAAAAACACAATAAAAAAAAGCCGCTGATAGCAGCGGCTTTTAAGACAACTTCACTTGGGAAAGAGCCGAGTAAAGTGTCGAGGGAAACTCGAAACGCCGATCAATCAGCTGTCTTTCTCAACCTGCGGCTGAGCCTGGACAGTCGCTGCTTGCGGGGCGTGCTCAGGGTTTTGCGCCTTGGCGGTCAGTTCGTTCTGGGCCTTGTCGAAGGCGGCTGCACGCGCGGCATTCTGCGCGATAAAGGCTGGCGACTCTTCGGCCATGGCCAATGGCGAGAGGAACAAGGACGACAAAACGAAAGCGCTGGCAATACCCATACTGTTGGACATCTGAAAAACCTTCTTGCTTGGCAAGTGCTGTTTGGTGCGGGCAAAGATAAGGGGCGCGGGTAAAAGGAAACAGAGCGGATTACAGAAAGGACTGTTGCGGGAACAGCAATAGTTGGTGCCGCGCCCAGCCTGCGGATGCCATTAGATGGGCAGGTAGATACCGAAGGTATTGACCCCTTTGTCACTGCGCACAAACACATCGCCGCCGTGCATCAGCGCAATTGCCTTGACGATGGCCAGCCCCAGGCCGTGGTTGGCGCCACTGTTGCTGCGCGAGGCGTCGACCCGGTAGAAACGCTCGAACAGGCGCGGCAGGTGTTCGCTGGCAATCGGCTCGCCGGGGTTGGTCACTCCAAGGCGAACCTGATGGTGTTCGGCGTCGATCCGCACCTCGATCACCTGTCCGGGTGCGGTGTGTTGTACCGCGTTGTTCAGCAGGTTGATCAAGGCCCGGCGCAGGTGGGCGATTTCAATCCGCACCTGGGCGTCACCGCTAACCCGGACCTGGACCTGGGCATCCTCGAGGATGAAGTCCAGGTAATCCAGGGTGGTCGCCACTTCATCGGCCAACGAGGTGCTGGTGAGTTTGGTGGCCTTGCTGCCCTGGTCGGCGCTGGCCAGGAACAGCATGTCGTTGATGATCGAGCGTAACCGCTCGAGCTCTTCCAGGTTCGATTGCAGCACTTCGAAGTAGTGTTCCGCCGAGCGTCCGCGCGTCAGGGCTACCTGGGTCTGGCCGATCAGGTTGGTCAGCGGTGAACGCAGTTCGTGAGCGACGTCGGCGTTGAACGATTCCAGGCGGGTATAGGCCTGTTCGACCCGCTCTAGGGTCGAGTTGAACGAGGTGACAAACTGATCGAGTTCCGGCGGCAAGGGCGACAGTTGCAAGCGCGCCGACAGCAGGGGCGGGGCCAGACGTTGCGCTTCCTGGGATAACTTGATCAATGGCTTGAGGCCAATTCGCGCGACCCAGTAACTCAATGCGGAGGCCAGCAGTACACCTATGATCGCCAGGCTGATCAGGGCGATCAGCAGGTGATGCTGGGTTTCATAAAAAGTCTGCGTGTCGATGCCGATCATGAAGCGCAACGGCGGGCGCTGATCCTTGGCCGGGAACTGGCTGACCAGCACTTTCAGTGGGTAGGGCTGCTCTGGTAACTGCAGGTCGCGCATGCCCAGCGGGCCTGCGGCGAAGGCGCGGATCTGTGGGGTGATAGCGCCGTATTCGTAACGGCTATCGCCGCTGATGATCCAGAAACTGATGCACTTGTCACCTTCGCCCAGCAGATTGAGTTTGTTGTTGATCTTGACCCAATGTTCCGGGGTGCCATGACTGCCCACCGTGGATTCGAGCACTCTGTAGCGCGCATCCAGCTCCGCTTCCGGCAATAGGCCCAGAGCCTTGTCGACCTGCTGGTACAAGGCCCAGCCGATCACCAGGAACACCAGCGCGGCCACCAGGGTGAACATCGCGCTCAGGCGCAGGGCGATCGAGTTACGAGGCACGACGGCTCTCCAGCACATAGCCCATGCCACGGATGGTGTGCAGCAGTTTCTCGTCGAACGGGCCGTCGATTTTCGCCCGCAGGCGCTTGATTGCCACTTCAACGACATTGGCATCGCTGTCGAAATTGATGTCCCAGACCATTTCGGCAATCGAGGTTTTCGAGAGGATTTCACCTTGGCGCCGGGCCAGCACGCTGAGCAACGAGAATTCCTTGGCCGTCAGGTCCAGACGGGTACCGGCGCGGGTGGCCTTGCGGCTGAGCAGATCTATCCACAGGTCGGCCACGCTCACCTGCACCGGTTCATGCCCGCCACTGCGGCGGGTCAAGGCCTGCAGGCGGGCCACCAGTTCGAGGAACGAGAAGGGCTTGCCCAGGTAATCGTCGGCACCCTCGCGCAGGCCGCGGATCCGGTCCTCGACCCGCTCGCGGGCGGTGAGCATGATCACCGGCGTCTGTTTGCGTGCCCGCAAGGCCCGCAGCACGCCGTAGCCATCCAGCCCCGGCAGCATCACGTCGAGGACAATCACCGCGTAGTCGCACTCCAGTGCCAGGTGCAGGCCTTGGATGCCATCGGGGGCGACGTCTACGGTGTAGCCTTGTTCCGTCAGGCCGCGATACAGGTAGTCTGCGGTTTTTTCTTCGTCTTCAACGATCAGGACACGCATGACCCGCCTCAGTGTGTAGTCGCCAGCGCAGGTGCTGGTGTAGGCCGATGAAACAGCCGTTCAAGCCACAAGTATATGACGGGCGTGGTAAACAGCGTCAGCGCCTGGCTCACCAGCAAGCCGCCGACCACGGCAATCCCCAATGGCTGGCGCAATTCGGCACCGGGGCCGTGGCCCAGCATCAGCGGCAGGGCGCCCAGCAAGGCGGCGAGGGTGGTCATGATGATCGGCCGAAAGCGCGTGATACAGGCCTGGTAGATCGCGTCCTCGGGCGTAAGCCCACCCTTGCGCTGGGCATCGAGGGCGAAGTCGATCATCAGGATGCCGTTTTTCTTGACGATGCCGATCAGCAACACCAGGCCGATCAGCGCCATGATCGAGAAGTCCTGGCCCAGCAACCACAACATGATCACGGCGCCGAGGCCCGCCGAGGGCAGGGTAGAGATGATCGTCAGCGGGTGCACGAAGCTCTCATAAAGCACCCCGAGAATGATGTACACCGCCACCAGCGCCGCCAGGATCAACCAGGGCTGGCTGGCCAGCGAGCTTTGGAATGCCTGGGCTGCGCCCTGGAAGTTGCCGTTGACCGAGGTCGGCATGCCGATTTCGGTTTTCGCCTGGTTGAGCAGGATCACCGCGTCGCCCAAGGCCACGCCCGGTGCGAGGTTGAACGACAGGTTGGCGGCCGGAAACATGCCGTCGTGGGCGATGGACAGCGGGCCGATGGTCGGTGCGTCGAAGCGGGCCAGCGCCGACAGCGGCACCATCTCGCCGCTCAGGGGCGAGCGCAGGTAGAAATACGCCAGGCTTTCGGCCTTGCCCCGTTGCCGGGTGTCCAGTTCGAGGATCACGTTGTACTGGTTGATCTGGGTCTGGAACTCATTGACCTGGCGCTGGCCGAAGGCGTCATAGAGTGCTTCGTCGACATCACTGGCGGTCAGCCCGAAACGCGCCGCCGCCGCCCTGTCGATGGTGATGTGGGTAATGCTGCCGCCCAGTTGCAGGTCGTTGGATATGTCGCGGAAAGCCGGGATGCCGCGTAGCTTGTCCGTCAGGCGCTGGGTCCATAGGTTCAACGTCGGGCCGTCGTTGCTCTTGAGTACGTACTGATACTGTGCCCGGCTGGGGCCGGAACTGAGGTTGATATCCTGACCAGCCCGCAGGTAGAGGACGATGCCGGGGACGTTCATCAGCTGTGGGCGAATCCGGTCGATGAACTCACTGGCCGACACATCGCGCTCGCTCCGAGGTTTGAGGGTGATCCAGAAGCGGCCGTTGGCGATGGTCTGGTTGCTGCCCGAGACGCCCACTGAGTGGGAGAACACCTCCACGGCCGGGTCGGCGGCGACGATCTTGGCCATTGCCAGGTGTTTTTTCACCATGTCGTTGTAGGAGATGTCGGCGGCGGCTTCTGTAGTGCCGAAGATGAAGCCGGTGTCCTGAATAGGAAAGAAGCCCTTGGGGATAAACACATAACCGGCGACGGCCATGCTCAGGGTCAAACCGAAGACCCCGAGCATCAACTTTTGGTGGGCCAGGGCGCGACGCAGTCCTTTTTCATAGAGCGCCAGCAGGTACTCACCAAAGCCAGGCTTGGCGTGGGCGTCATGTTTGGGGGCACGCATGAACAGCGCTGCCAGGGTTGGCGCCAGGGTCAGGGACACCACCACCGAAATCAGGATGGTCGAGGTGGCCGTCAAGGCAAACTCCTTGAACAGGCGCCCGACCACCCCGCCCATGAACAGCAACGGAATGAACGCGGCCACCAGCGAGAAGCTGATCGAGACCACGGTGAAGCCGATCTCGCTGGCGCCCTTGATCGCCGCCACGCGTTGGTCGTCGCCGGCCTCCAGGTGGCGGTGAATGTTCTCCACCACCACAATCGCATCGTCGACCACGAAGCCGACCGAAATCACGATCGCCACCAGGGTCAGGTTGTTGAGGCTGAAGCCCATCACGTACATCAGGGCAAAACTGGCGATCAACGACACCGCGAGCACGCTGGAGACGATCAGCGTCGCCGACAGCTGGCGCAGGAACAGCGCCATCACGGCCACCACCAGCAACACCGCGATCAACAGCGTCAGTTCTACCTCGTGCAGCGAGGCGCGGATGGTCTGGGTACGGTCGATCAGCACCTTGACCTCGACCGACGCCGGCAGCATCGCCTGCAGGCTGGGCAACGCGGCCTGGATACGGTCGACGGTCTCGACGATATTGGCCCCCGGCTGACGGAAAATTACCAGGTTGACCCCCGGCTGCGTGCCGGACCAGGCCTGCACGTAAGCGTCCTCCGCGCCGTTGACCACCCGGGCGACATCGCGCAGGTGCACCGGTGCGCCGTCTTTGTAGGAGACGATCAGTTCGCCGTATTCCTCGGGGTGGAACAGTTGGTCGTTGGTCGCCAGGGTGGAAATGCTCGACTCGCCATACAGCGCGCCCTTGGCCAGGTTGAGGCTGGTTTGCTGGATGGCCAGGCGAATGTCGGCCAGGGTCAGGCCGATGGCAGCGAGCTTGTCGGCCGAGGCCTGGACCCGGATGGCCGGGCGCTGCTGGCCGGTGATGTTGACCTGGCCGACGCCGTCGACCTGGCTCAGTTGGCGACCGAGCAGGGTTTCGGCGTAGTCGCTGAGTTCGGTGCCGGGCATTTGTGTCGAACTGACGCTGAGGATCAGCACCGGGCTGTCGGCCGGGTTGACCTTGCGCCAGGTTGGCAGGGTCGGCATGTCCTTGGGCAGTTTGCCGGCGGCGGTGTTGATCGCGGCCTGGACTTCCTGGGCGGCGGTGTCGATGCTCTTGTCGAGGGTGAACTGCAAGGTCAGGTTGGTCGAACCCAGGGCACTGCTGGAAGTCATCTGGGTCATGCCGGGGATGGCGCTGAATTGCACCTCCAGGGGCGTGGCCACCGACGAGGCCATGGTGTCCGGGCTGGCGCCGGGCAGCAGGGCGTTGACCTGGATGGTCGGGAACTCGGCTTCCGGCAGGGGCGCAATCGGCAATCGCGGGAAGGCGATCAGGCCCAGCAGCACCAAGGCGAAGGTCAACAGGACGGTGGCCACCGGGTGATCGATGCACCAGGCGCTGATCCCCCTGCGGGCCGTCATGGCTGCTGCTCCGAAACGGTGGCCTGGGTCAGTTCCGGTGGTTCGTCGAGGATCTGCACGCGACTCCCCGGCTTGAGTCGCGACTGGCCATCGCTGACCAGGACGTCACCGGCCTGCACGCCCTTGATGATGTTCAGGTCGCTGTTCTGATAGACCATCTGCACCGGCACCGATTCGACCTTGCCATCCGTCACCCGGTACACAAAGTGCTGGTCCAGGCCGCGCTGGACCACCGTCGGCGGTACCACCAGGGCCGCCTTGTCCAGCGCGGTCTGGATCTTGATCGTCACCAGTTGCCCGGGCCAGAGCTTTTGCCCGGGGTTGTTGAATTCGGCCTTGGCGCGAATGGTGCCGGTGTTGGCGTTGATCTGGTTATCGATCAGCGTCAGGTGGCCTTCCCCGAGCAAGTTGCCGGTCTGGCCGTCGGTATCGGCTCCCAGATAGGCGTCGACCGCGGCTGCGGGCGTCGCGCCGATCAGGCCTTGCAAGGTCGGTAGCATCTGCTGTGGCAGGGAGAACTCGACGGCGATCGGGTCGATCTGGGTCACTGAGAACAACCCTTGGGTATCGCTCATGCGCAGGAAGTTGCCCTCATCCACGGTGCGAATCCCGACCCGCCCGGTCACCGGTGAACGTATCTGGGTGTAGGAGAGTTGCACCTGCGCCGCGTCGATGGTGGCCTGGTTGCCCAGCAGGGTGGCTTTCAACTGATTGACCAGCGCCTGCTGCTGGTCGTAGGTCTGTTTCGACACCCCGTCATCGGCGCTCAGCAGCTTGTAGCGCTGCAGATTGACCTGGGCCACCTGCAACTGGGCCTGGCTTTCGCCCTGTTGCGCGCGGGCCTGATCGAGGCTGGCGCGGATCGAGCGATCGTCGATGGTGGCCAGTAGGTCGCCGGCTTTGACTCGTTGGCCTTCCTTGACCAGCAGGCGGGTGAGGATGCCGTCGATCTGCGGGCGAATGACCACGCTGTGCAACGACAGCACCGAGCCGATGCCGCTGACATATCGCGGTACATCGCGCTGCGCGACGCTGACCACCCGCACCGGCACCGCCGTCGGCGCGGCGAGTTTGCTCGAAGCCGGCCGGAGCAGGGTCCAGGCCCCGGCGGCGACAAGCACGACGAGGGTAGCGACAAGCAGGAGCGTGGTTTTTTTGCTGGGCATCAAGTCAATCGCCGGGGCCGGTGGGTCGGATAGGTAGCCAGTATGCCTCCGTTATAGCCCCACGATCCGGTCAGCAGGGTGACGGCTAACTGACAGGGCGGACAGCTTGGCGCTTGAAGCTTGCAGCTTGCCGCGGCTCTTCCCGCTATACTGCCGGCTTTTCGCGACCCATCATCCGGGCGCGACTCAACGCTACACCCGGAGCATTCATGACTTCCCCGACACAAGCGCCTGCGGCTGACGACCAGGCTGACCTGCCAGACAGCGTCGACTCCAGCGCCGACAGCGACAGCAACGCCGCGATCCCGGCCTTCAAGTTCCCGTTCAAGCCAGGTGCACTGGCTGCCGCCAAGGCTGGCAATCAGCCGTGGTACAAGAATGGCGCCAAGAATGGCCACACCAAGGTTCCGGGCGCCGCGCCACCAGGTACCCGTCGCTCGATGGGCAAACGCTGATTTGCTGAGCTTGCGCAGTGGTCATCAGGCCACTGCCATTGCGGCCTAGGCCGCCTGCAACGAGATAAAGGCGTAATTCAGGGGCTGCGCAGTCGTCACCCGCGCTCCGGCGGCCTGCACCTGATCGGCCAGCGCTGCCCCCGACAGATGAAACTGCCATTGCCCGACCGCAGCCAATTGCGGTTCGGCCTGAATCTGGTCGATGGCGGCGGCAAACGCGGCCATATCCGGCAAATAGGCGGTAAAACCGTCGCCCTTGAGGGCTGCGGTGCAAATTCCCAGCTGTGTGCAAATCCCTTCCTTGGCTTGAATGTCGTCCCGATCGGCCTGGCGCGAATCTTCGATCAGGCTTGCCAGCGCCGGGTCGACCAATTGGCCGCCGACGATCAACTCAGGCCCCTGCTGCCATGACTCGGGCGGGCAGTCCTTGGCTCCCGGTGTGAGGGGGATGTGTGGGTTGATCTCCATCGGGTAGATCCGGCACACCAGCGGCCGACGTTCATAGATCCGGCACAGGTTGTCTTCGTCAAGATTCCGGCAGCGGCCCGCATTGAAGGCGGCGAAGGTAATCGTCACGTAGGCGTGGGTGTCACCGCTGGGCACCACCACTGAACGGCGGCGGGCGTGTTCGCGCTGCACGGCCGGCAGGCCCAGGCCGTTGTCCAGGAACCCTTCGACTAGCACGATCACTGCGCCGCCATCCGCTGCCCACATGCGGGCTTCGGCGAGAGTCAGGGGCACATGGTGGTCATTGCAGCATTTGCCGCAGCCTACGCAGGAAAACGATGTGTTCATGGGGGCGTTCACAGTCCGAAAGCGTCAGCGATGACAAAAAAACAGCGCCGGGGCCTGGTGCGAAGCAAGTTGTGCGCCAGTCATTGACCCTGGGTGGCCGGGCGCACCGAGTCCCATTCTGTGACATGGGCGGTCTTGCTTTTCTTGTGGTAGAGGCACAGCTCCGTGCCCCGCTGTCCCTTCATGTGCTTTTGCGGGTACTGGCCCTCAAGCAGCAAGGCGCTGTAGCCGACGCGATCATCGAACAACGCGGCATTACCCACCGGCTTGGCGTGGCTCAACTGGCTGGCCTTTGTGCAACTGGCGAGTACCGCCTTGTCGTAGGCGGCCCAGGCGTCGGGGCTCGAGGCCTGGGCGTGGAGTGCGAGGCTGGTCAGGGCGATGAAGAGCAGGGCAGGGGATCGCATGGCAGGACTCCAGATAGGTCGGATAGGGAGTATGCCTGATGCAGTTGTGGGGGGAGGCGGTGCTCAGTCTGGAACGGGTTCCCGGCGGACCAGGCGCATGCCGCAGCTGTCATACAACTGCCGCGCCCGATGGTTGTCCTCCAGTACCTTCAAATCGACAAACCCTTCGCGACGCTGCTGGAAAACGCTGAAGGCATGCAGCAGCAACGCCCGTCCCAAGCCCTGCCCCCGGGCGCGGGGATGCACCACCAGGTGCTTGATGTAGGCGCTGGTCCAGCACTGGATCACGCCGACCAGGCCCTGCGCGTCGGAGGCGATGAAGCACAGTTGCGGATCGTATTCGGGGTCGCGCTCAAAACGTTCGCGCCAGGTAGCCAGGGCCGAGACCTGACCGCCGCCCTGGCGATAGCCGGCCTCTAGCAACTGATGCACCGCCTCGGCCATCGCCGGTTGGTAGCTGGTCAGGCTGATACCCGCCGGCCAGGCGCAGGGCGCGAGGGGGCCGGCCAGTTCGCGGCGCAATAATAGGCAGTAAGCCTGGGCCACGGCTCAATGACCCTGCTGCGCCACCGCTTTGGCGGCGTCGATCAGGCATTGGGTCAGCTCCGGCGAGGAGAATTTGGTCAGCACCGCATTGGCTCCGGACAGTCGGGCTTTTTCACTGTTCATCGCGCTGTCCAGGGAGGTATGCAGCAGCACGTAGAGGTGGGCAAAATCGGGGGTTTCGCGCAGGGTCCGGGTGAAGGCGTAGCCGTCCATTTCCGACATCTCGATGTCCGAGACAATCAGGTTGATCTGCTGCGCGGTGCCTTGCAGTTCCAGCAGGCAGTCGATGGCCTCCTTGGCACTGCGGGCGGTGTGGCATAACAGCCCGAGGTGACGCAGGGTATGTACCGACTGTTGCAGCGCCACCTGGCTGTCGTCGACCACCAGGATGCGCGCGTTGCCCAGCAACTCGGCATCTTCCATGCTCAACTCGGTGGGCGCCATTTGCACCGGCTCCGGGGCAATGCCGTGGATGACCTTCTCGATGTCCAGCACCTGCACCAGCGTGCCATCGACCGAGGTCACGCCAGTGATGTACGAACGTCCGCCGCCCGAGCCATACGGCGGCGGGCGAATATCGGAGGTCAGGCAGTGCACGATCTTGCTCACCGCCTGCACGTGCAGGCCCTGTTTCGAGCGGCTGACGTCAGTGACGATCAGGCAGCCACCGTCCGGGTCCGCCAGGGGCCGCTCGCCGATGGCGCGGCTCAGGTCGATGACCGACAACGAGTTGCCGCGCAGGGTGGCGATGCCTTTGACGTGGGGGTGCGACTCCGGTAGCCGGGTCAGCGGCGGGCAGGGGATGATTTCACTGACTTTCAGCAGGTTGATCGCCATCAGCTTGCCACTGCGCAAGGTAAACAGCAGAAGCGAAAGTGAATCTGCGCGGGCTTTGGTGGAGGACATAAAAACCTTCTGTGGAAAAGGTGGCGGAGGATCGCGGGAGCGCCGACAACTATTGATAACGGGTTATCGACTTGTCGGCGGCAGGCTTTAGGACCGGTACAACCTTTGTCGCCGCTGCCGAGCCCGCGAGGCTGCGTCAACGGCTGCAGGACGTTCATTTGGCTTGGCAATACCGTTGGGGGCGATCACTTCATGCCCAGCCGCTTGGCCATTCGCCCCAGGTTCGCCCGGTCCAGGCCCAGTTCGCGGGCGGCGCTGGCCCAGTTGTGCTGGTGGCGCTCCAGGCACGCGCTGATCAGTTGGCGCTGGTACTGCTCGGTGGCCTGGCGCAGGTCGCCGTTCATCTCCAATGCTGGCGCAGGTGCGGCGGGCGCAGGCACTGTGCTGATCTCAAGGGTGTCGTGGGGCAAGTCCAGGTCGATCGCACTGAGGCTGAGGATCTTCGGCCGCTCGCGGGAATTGCCCAGCGCCTTCAAGGCACTGCGACCGATCAGGTGTTCCAGTTCGCGGACATTGCCCGGCCAGCTGTAAGCCAGCAGCGCGGCCTGGGCATCGCTGGACAGGCGCAGACTGTTGAGGCCCATGCGCGAGCGATTCTGTTCGAGGAAATAGCCACTGAGCAGCAGCACATCGCGCCCGCGATCACGCAGGGCCGGCACCAGCAGTGGATACACGCTCAGGCGATGATAGAAGTCGGCGCGGTAGCGGCCACTGCGCACTTCTTCGGCGAGGTCGCGGTTGGTGGCGGCGATCAGGCGCACGTCGACCTGATGCTCCTTGTCCGACCCCAGGCGCTGCAGCTGGCCGCTTTGCAGGACGCGCAGCAACTTGGCCTGCACTGTCAGGGACAACTCGCCGACTTCGTCGAGAAACAGGGTGCCGCCATTGGCCAGTTCAAATTTGCCGCGGCGGTCACTGGTGGCGCCGGTGAAGGCCCCGCGCACATGGCCGAACAGCTCGCTCTCCACCAGGGTATCGGGCAGGGCGGCGCAGTTGAGGCTGATGATCGGCTTGTGGGCCCGCGCTGATGCGGCGTGAATTGCCTGGGCCACCAGCTCCTTGCCGACCCCGGTTTCCCCGGTGATCAGCACCGTCAGGTCGCTGCCGCCCACCAGTTTGATCTCCTCCACCAGGCGCTTGTGCGCCTTGCTCTGGCCGATCATTTCGCGGTCCTGCTGGCCGCTGGCCTGCCGATAGACCTCGGCCCGCTGGTGCTCGTCTTCGACCCGATTGGCCAGCCGCTCAATGCGCTCGGCGGCGTTGACCGTGGCGGCTGCCAGGCTGGCGAAGGCCTGCAGGGCATCCAGTTCGATGGGTTCGAAGCGTTCCGGGTCCAGCGCATCCAGGGTCAGCAAGCCCCAGGGCCGCTCATCGATAAACAGCGGGCAGCCCATGCAGTCGTGGACCTCCAGGTGCTCGTCGAGGCCATCGACCAGGCCGTCATAAGGGTCCGGCAGCTCGCTGTCGGCGGCAAAGCGTGTCGGGCCAGGGCTGCTGAGCAGCGCCTCGAAGCGCGGGTGCTCGCTGACCTTGAAGCGCCGACCCAGGGTGTCGGTACTCAAGCCGTCGACCGCCAGCGGCACCAGCCATTCGCCATCCAGGCGCAGCAGGGCGGCGGCATCGCAGGGCAGCAGGGCACGCATGGCTTCCAGCAGGCGCCGGTAGCGCTCACCTTCGGGCAGTTCGCGGGACAGGTCAGAGACCAGCGGCAGCAGGGTGGTCAGCAGGGATTTTGCAGTCATATTGACTCCATGTAGTCGAGGTGACTATAAAACCCCAAGGGTCGTTATGACTACATATTAATCAAATCATTGATTTATAACGATTTAATACTTGGCATGGAAACTGATACCCAAAGGGTAATCCATTAAAAGCAGTCGTTCAGGAGTTCATCCCCTTATGCTTAGCGCTCAAGACCGTGCCATCGTCAAATCCACTGTGCCACTGCTGGAAAGCGGTGGTGAAGCCCTGATCACCCACTTTTACCGCATGATGCTCAGCGAATACCCGCAAGTGCGCCCGCTGTTCAACCAGGCGCACCAGGCCAGCGGCGACCAGCCCCGGGCCCTGGCCAATGGCGTGCTGATGTACGCCCGGCACATCGACCAGCTCGACCAGTTGGGCGATCTGGTGGCGAAGATCATCAACAAGCATGTGGCCCTGCAGATTCTTCCTGAGCACTATCCGATTGTTGGCAGCTGCCTGTTGCGCGCCATCAGTGAAGTGCTCGGTGACGAGATCGCCACGCCCGAAGTGATGAATGCCTGGGGCGCGGCCTATGGCCAACTGGCTGAGATCCTGATCGGTGCCGAAGCCGCGATCTACGACCAGAAAGCCGAAGCTGTCGGCGGTTGGCGCGGGGCGCGCGAGTTCATCCTGGCCCAGCGGGTCGAGGAGAGCGCGGAAATCACCTCGTTCTACTTTGAACCCGCGGACAAGGGCCCGATCCTTGCCGCAGAGCCAGGCCAGTACATCGGCATGAAGCTGCTGCTGGACGGTGAAGAGATTCGTCGCAACTACTCGCTGTCGTCCCTGGGTACCGACGGCCAGTACCGCATCAGCGTCAAGCGCGAAGCCGGCGGCCGCGCTTCGAATTACCTGCATGACCAGTTCCAGGTCGGTGCCCGCATCGAACTGTTCCCGCCTGCTGGCGACTTTACCCTGACGGCCAGCGACAAGCCGCTAGTGCTGATCAGCGGCGGGGTGGGCATCACCCCGACCCTGGCCATGCTCGAAGCGGCCCTGGCAACCGAGCGGCCGGTGCACTTTATCCATTGCGCGCGTAATGGCGGGGTGCATGCTTTCCGTGACTGGATCGACGCCCTGGCCGCGCGTCATCCGCAACTCAAGCGCTTCTACTGCTACGCCGAAGATGACGGGATCAGCCCGGCGGCTGACCAGGTCGGGTTGCTGAGCCAGGAGCAATTGGGCCACTGGTTGCCCGAGCAACGGGACTTGGATGCTTACTTCCTGGGGCCCAAGGGTTTCATGGCGGCGATCAAGCGTCACCTCAAGGCGTTGGGTGTGCCGGAGAGCCAGAGCCGTTACGAGTTCTTTGGGCCGGCTGCGGCGCTGGAGTAACCGCAAAGGGGCGATTTGGTCAGACCGAGTCGCCCCTATCGCGGGCAGGCTCGCTTCCACCAGTCTTTAGTCGAGGCAAGGTCAATTGTGGGAGATTCTATGGTGTTGAGGGTCTGTGGGAGCTGCTGAAGGTTGTGATCTTTTGATCTTGGATTTGAGGTATATCCATTGCTGCGGTTGTGGCGGCTAATGGTTCCGCCCTTACGGCGGGTCACTTTGGCAAACGCCCCAAAGTAACCAAAGGTCTTTGCCCCAGGCGTTCGGCCCCTCGCTAAGGCTCGGGGTCCCTTCGCTACGGTATCCATCCGGGGGCGTCGCCTCCGGTTTGCTTCGCTGCACCTCCTCTCGATGTATGCGGCTTCGCCGCACGGCGCTCCGCGCCTCCCCCCTGATGGACACCTTCGCTCAGCCTGCCGATGGGGCGGGTGGATCAAGAGCAAAAGCACGGCGACCTGCCGGTCGGCCTGAGTGGCAAGGGCAGGCGAGGCGGCCTACCGGCCGGCCTGCTTTCCTGCGTTGGAGTATCTTTGTGGGAGCGGGCTTGCCCGCGATGAGGCCGGCATAGCCAACATTTATGCCCCCTGACCCACCGCCATCCCGGGCAAGCGGAGCGCCGCCTGGCCTGGTCCCACAGATTCACTGTGCGAGCTTGCTCGCGATGGCGTCATGCGCGTCAACACAGATTCCACGGGTTAATCCGCTGTTAATACCCCCCACCGTTAATTCCCAGCGAAAGGTCCGACACCACGCCACGTGCTGCATACGCGCGCCTGGCGTGTAAACTGGCGGCCATAGCCTGATTTATGACGAAGGAAACGGGAATGAACGAGGATTCGATGCGCCTGGGCCGTGAGCGGCGCTTTCTGGTGTTGTTGGGCATCATCTGCCTGGCGCTGATCGGGGGCGCGCTGTACATGCAGATCGTGCTGGGCGAAGCCCCGTGTCCACTGTGCATCCTGCAGCGTTATGCATTGCTGCTGATCGCTCTCAGTGCGTTCGCCGGCGCGGCCATGCGCACCCGACGCAGCATCACGGTGTTCGAGACCCTGGTGGTGATCTTTGCCCTGGCGGGGGCGGGCACCGCGGCCCATCACGTCTACACCCAGTTCTATCCATCGGTGAGCTGCGGTATTGATGTGCTGCAGCCGATTGTCGATGGCTTGCCACTGGCGAAGATCTTCCCGCTGGGCTTCCAGGTCGACGGTTTCTGCTCCACGCCTTATCCGCCGATCCTTGGCCTGTCGCTGGCGCAATGGGCCCTGGTGGCCTTCGTCCTGACCGTGGTCCTGGTGCCGCTGCTGGTTTCGCGCAACCGCAAACAGCTGAACTGAGGCCGACACCCTCAACCACCGTCGTTGCACAAAAAACGCCCTGGTCCTCGAAAGAGGCCGGGGCGTTTGACGTTTCAGCGCGCCAGTAAAAAGTTCGTGATGTGGGGCAATCGAGGGTGCGGCGAGTGTGCGACATGTTGTCACAGCTCAAGTGTCGCAACTCATTTCAAGCTTCGTGTTTTGGCATGAAAAGATACAAAGATCTGCCCGGCGCCGGTCTTAGCCAAAAGCCAGCAAGAATGCCGCGACAGGCAGTTTTAACAGGCTTCGGCGAATCGCCACAGGCCTTGTGAAAAGGGGGCTTTGGCGAGCATGGCGGACCGAGCTTGGGCCTGGAAGCTGTCTGAACTGCGCACAGTAGGCCTACAATTTTTGGGGTTCTTGTTGAGAATGAATCGCGATAAAATCGGCAATCTTTACAGGATTGGTTAATGATTGTTGCCGTATCCGATAAAAATTATTTCGAGATGAGACATGGTTTATAAAACGTTACATATCTACAATCGCCCGCACTGAAATTCCGGCACTGCTCACCCCTGAGCAGAGAAGGGTGGTCGAGGAGCGGTTCGATAGCTTCGTGCGACCCCAGGTGTCGGTGCCTTTCCAATTATCCGCACCAAATGGAATTGGTCTGTAACAAGGCCTTTGACCACGAATTCGAATAAGAACTCACCGCTGGCCCAGGATGTGTCAATCAGCGTTTAACGCGTGACGGGCAAGCCCTTATTCAATCCAAGAAAAATGCCAACCCTTGGCAGGGTGAAGTGTTGGCGATCGAAACCCAACTGCATTGCGCAAGCTGCTTTAGAGGTCGTGAGATGAGTAAAAACAGGTACCCCAGACTACTAGGCTTATTGCCGCTGCTCGGCACGCTGTTGCTGGGAGGCTGCAACATGACCTTGCTCGATCCCAAGGGCCAGGTCGGCCTGGACGAGCGAAACCTGATCATCACCGCAACGCTGCTGATGCTCCTGGTCGTGGTTCCGGTCATCGTCATGACCTTCCTGTTCGCCTGGAAGTACCGTGCGTCCAACACCAGCGCCACCTACACGCCCAAGTGGAACCACTCCACCAAGATCGAAATCGCAGTGTGGGCTGTCCCGGTTCTGATCATCATTGCCCTGGGTTACGTCACCTACAAATCGACCCACGCCCTGGACCCGTACCGTCCGCTGGAGTCCGACGTTAAGCCTGTGACCATCGAAGTGGTCGCGCTGGACTGGAAGTGGCTGTTCATCTACCCGGAACAAGGCATCGCCACGGTCAACAAGATCGTGTTCCCGGCGCACACGCCAATCAACTTCAAGGTGACCTCGGACGCCGTGATGAACTCGTTCTTCATCCCGGGCCTGGGCGGCCAGATCTACGCGATGGCGGGCATGCAGACCAAGCTGCACCTGATCGCCAACCAGAACGCTGAAATGGACGGTATCTCCGCCAACTACAGCGGTGCTGGTTTCACCGGTATGAAATTCAAGGCAATCGCCACCACCCAGGAAGAGTTCGACGCCTGGGTAAGCGAAGTCAAAAAGGCACCTAAACAGCTTGAACAAGCTGAATACGCAGCCCTTTCCAAGCAGAGCCAGAACAACCCAGTCGAGCTCTACTCCTCGGTTACGCCGAACCTGTTCCAGATCATCGTCGACAAGTACGAAGGGATGAAACCGGGTCCGAAGGTCAAGCACGAGAAGAAAGAGAAAGAAGTGGCCGCTACGGACATGGAATCGCATTCAGCTGCCGGGGCAGAGGAGTAAACGATGTTTGGTAAATTAAGTTGGGAAGCGGTCCCGTTCCACGAACCGATCGTGATGATTACCATCGCCATGATCGCGCTCGGTGGTCTGGCGCTGTTCGCTGCAATCACCTACTTCAAGAAGTGGACCTACCTGTGGACCGAGTGGTTGACCTCGGTCGACCACAAGAAAATTGGCGTGATGTACATCATCGTCGCCATGGTCATGCTGCTGCGCGGTTTTGCCGACGCCATCATGATGCGTACCCAGTTGGCCATGGCCACCGAGGGTTCGCCGGGCTACCTGCCTCCTGAACACTATGACCAGATCTTCACCGCTCACGGTGTGATCATGATCATCTTCATGGCGATGCCATTCTTCACCGGCCTGATGAACCTTGCAGTGCCGCTGCAGATCGGCGCGCGTGACGTTGCCTTCCCGTTCCTGAACTCCTTGAGCTTCTGGTTGCTGGTTTCCGGCGTGGTGCTGATCAACCTGTCCCTGGGCGTTGGCGAATTCGCCAAGACCGGTTGGGTTGCCTATCCGCCGCTGTCGGGCCTGCAATACAGTCCGGGCGTGGGGATGGATTACTACATCTGGGCGCTACAGCTATCCGGGCTAGGTACGACGCTGACGGGGGTCAACTTCCTGGCCACCGTGCTGAAAATGCGTACCCCGGGCATGAAACTGATGGACATGCCGATCTTCACCTGGACCTGCACCTGGGCCAACGTCCTGATCGTCGCTTCGTTCCCGATCCTGACCGCTACCCTGGCACTGCTGACGCTTGACCGTTACATGGATTTCCACATTTTCACCAATGAACTTGGTGGCAATCCGATGATGTACGTCAACCTGTTCTGGGCCTGGGGTCACCCCGAGGTGTACATCCTGATTCTGCCGGCGTTCGGGATCTTCTCCGAAGTCATCTCGACCTTCACTGGCAAGAAACTGTTCGGCCACCATTCGATGATCTACGCTTCGGGCGCGATCTCGATCCTCGGCTTCATGGTCTGGCTGCACCACTTCTTCACCATGGGTTCGGGTGCCAGCGTCAACGCCTTCTTCGGCCTGGCGACGATGCTGATTTCGATCCCCACGGGTGTGAAGCTATTCAACTGGCTGTTCACCATCTACCAGGGCCGCCTGCGTTTCACCAGCCAAGTGCTGTGGACCCTGGGCTTCATGGTGACCTTCGCCATCGGCGGCATGACCGGTGTACTGTTGGCCATCCCGGGTGCTGACTTCGTCCTGCACAACAGCCTGTTCGTGATCGCGCACTTCCACAACGTGATCATCGGCGGCGCCGTGTTCGGCTACATCGCAGGTTTTGGCTTCTACTTCCCGAAAGCGTTCGGCTTCAAGCTGCACGAAGGCTGGGGCAAGGCTGCATTCTGGTTCTGGATCACCGGCTTCTTCGTCGCATTCATGCCGCTCTACGTCCTGGGCTTCATGGGCATGACCCGTCGCCTGAACGCCACCACCAACCCGGAATGGGTGCCGTACCTGTACGTCGCCATGTTCGGCGCCGTGATGATCGCTGTCGGCATCGCCTGCCAGTTGATCCAGCTGTACGTCAGCGTGCGTGATCGCAACAAGCCAGAAAACATGTGCGAACACGGTGACCCGTGGAATGCCCACACCCTGGAATGGTCGACCTCCTCGCCACCACCGTTCTACAACTTCGCCGTACTGCCAAAAGCCGATGTGATCGATCCGTTCACCGAAGCCAAGGAAAACGGTACTGCGTACCAGGCGCCAAGCCGTTACGAACCGATCCACATGCCAAACAACACCGCCACCGGTGTGGTCATGGGCGCACTGTTGACAGTGTTCGGTTTCGCGATGATCTGGCACATCTGGTGGCTGGCCGCCTTCGGTCTGGTCGGCACCGTGGTGTACTTCGTGATCCACGCTGCGCGTGATGATCAGGGCTATATGGTGCCGGTCGACGTGATCGAGCGCATCGAAGCCGAGCAGCACAAGCGTCTGGTAGCGGCCGGGAAAGTTCCAGCCACCGCCACCCGTGTTGAAACCTCGTTGGAACAGGCTTAAACCATGTCGAACTTAGTGACCAATGCTGGACACACCCATGTCGATGGACATGGGCATGATGACCATCACCACGACTCGGGCGAGATGACCGTATACGGCTTCTGGCTCTACCTGATGACCGACTGCATCCTGTTTGCGTCGATCTTCGCGGTATACGCGGTACTGGTAAACAACGTCGCCGGTGGCCCGTCGGGCCACGACATCTTCGAACTGCCGTATGTACTGGGCGAAACCGCTCTGCTGCTGTTCAGTTCGATCACCTACGGCTTCGCCATGCTGGCGTTGTTCAAGGGCAAGAAGAGCCAGGTCCTGGGCTGGTTGGCCATGACCTTCATGTTCGGCGCCGGCTTTATCGCCATGGAGATCAACGAGTTCCACCTGCTGATCTCCGAAGGCTACGGCCCTAGCCGTTCCGGCTTCCTGTCCGGGTTCTTCACCCTGGTCGGTACCCACGGTCTGCACGTGACCAGCGGTCTGATCTGGATGGCGATCATGATGTATCAGGTGCAGAAAAACGGCCTGACGGCGACCAACAAGACCCGTCTGAGCTGCCTGAGCCTGTTCTGGCACTTCCTGGACGTCGTGTGGATCTGCGTATTCACCGTTGTTTATCTGATGGGGACTATGTAAATGGCTAACACATCACATTCCCACGACGACGCCGGTCACGGCAGCGTCAAGTCCTACGCCATCGGCTTCATCCTGTCGGTCATCCTGACGGTGATTCCTTTCGGCCTGGTGATGTACCCATCGCTGCCGAAGTCGATCACCTTGTGGATCGTCCTGGCATTCGCCGTGATCCAGGTGCTTGTGCACCTGGTGTACTTCCTCCACCTGGATCGTTCGCAGGCTCAGCGTAACAACGTGATCGCGTTTGTCTTCGCCGCACTGGTAATTGTCCTGCTGGTGGGTCTGTCGCTGTGGATCATGTTCAGCATCCACACCTTCATGATGGCGAAGTGAGGTAAGTCCGGATGTCCTTTAAGCACTTTATCCAAATCACCAAACCGGGGATCATTTTCGGTAACGTGCTTTCTGTGGCAGGCGGATTTTTCCTGGCCTCGAAGGGGCATGTCGATCTGGCCATTTTCCTGGCCGCGATGATCGGCACGTCCCTGGTGGTGGCCTCGGGTTGCGTGTTCAACAACTGCATCGACCGTGACATCGACCTGAAGATGGAGCGCACCAAGAACCGGGTGCTGGTGCAGGGCCTGATCTCCCTGAAACTGGCACTGGTCTACGCGACTGTCCTGGGTGTTGCTGGCGTGGCCCTGCTGTACAAGGTGGCCAACCCGTTGGCGGCGCTGTTCGCGGTGATCGGGTTTGTCATCTATGTCGGCTTCTACAGCCTGTATCTCAAGCGCAAGTCGGTACACGGCACGCTGGTGGGCAGTCTGTCGGGGGCGATGCCGCCGGTGATCGGTTATGTAGCCGTGAGCAACAGCTTCGACATGGCTGCGCTGACCCTGCTGGTGATGTTCAGCCTGTGGCAGATGCCGCATTCCTATGCGATCGCGATCTTCCGTTTCAACGACTACCTGGCGGCATCGATTCCGGTGTTGCCGGTCAAGCGTGGGATCGAGGTGGCGAAGCGGCATATCCTGCTCTACATCCTGGCGTTCCTGGTGGCGACCTTGATGCTGACCTTCAGTGGTTATGCGGGGATGAGTTATCTCGCGGTTGCGGCGGCCATGGGCATGTACTGGTTGTATATGGCCTGGACCGGCTACAAGGCGGTGGATGACACGGTGTGGGCACGCAAGCTGTTTGTGTTCTCGATCTTCACCATCACTGCGTTGAGCGTGATGATGTCGTTGGATTTCAAGGTGCCGAGTGAGTTGTTGCTGACTTACGCGCCTTGAGGTTTGCCGCTGTAACTGGAGCCCCGCCTTTGTGAGAAGTGCGGGGCTTTTTGTTGGGCTGGTTTTGCTCGGCGATTACTGGGCCGCGATGCTGTAGCCGGCAAACGCGGTCTGCTGTTGCAGGGCGGTGATGATGGCTTTGCGGGTGGCCGGTTGTTCGGTGCCGCTGGCGTCGAGGAAGGTTTCGTTTTCCAGTTCCAGTTCGTCGCCTTCGCCGACGAAGGTGAAGCCGAGGAATTCATAGGCTTGGCGATCGACGCTGGGTTTCGAGCGTGGGGTGCGCAGGGGCAGGGTCACGGTGAGGCCGTCCTTGCTGATGCTGAACACTTCGACTTC
The DNA here is from genome assembly GCF_044743405.1 of Pseudomonas sp. NPDC087626. Taxonomy (NCBI): domain Bacteria; kingdom Pseudomonadati; phylum Pseudomonadota; class Gammaproteobacteria; order Pseudomonadales; family Pseudomonadaceae; genus Pseudomonas; species Pseudomonas sp. NPDC087626. The sequence continues at coordinate 16,349 of NZ_JBIUWJ010000014.1, read as the reverse complement.
TTTCTTCGCGCGGGCGGCCTTGCCCTTGCTGCCGCTTGGGTTGCTGATGGCCTGGTGGGTCTGGTTGAGGACTTTCAGGGCCAAGCCGTAGACCAGCTCCTGGAAGCTTGGGTCGTCCTTGAAGCTGGACAGGATGCGGCTGATCGGGAACTTGCTGCTCAGGTCTTCGAGGGCGGCGATGTCGGCGGCCTCGGCGTCCTTGAGTTGCTTGAGCTGGCCCATCAGTTCGTACGCCTGGTCGTCGTCGAAGCGGTCGTGGGCCTGGCGGATGGCCGTGCGCAGCTCGCGAATCTGGTCGCTTTCCTTGGAAGTGTGGAAGGCGTCCAGGACCATCTCGCTGATGGTTTTGGCCTGGGGCACGTGTTGTGAAAGATTGATGGAGTTTTCGTATTCCGCTTTGGACGACAAGGTGACTACGGATTCAGCGGTATTGGAATCTGGCATTGAAATTTCACTACTTCTTTAAACTTGAATTGAGGCGAGAAAGCACGACGGCCTTTTCAGGCCGCCTAATCTATTGGACCGGGGCGGTGTTGTCACGGGTGTTGAAGCCTTTGCGCTCGTTTGTCGACCAGGTGCTGGACCACCAGGCGTCCAATCAGCACCAATAGGGTCAGGCTGATCAGCAGCACCGAGATGGCGGCCACGCTTGGGTCGACGTTGTCGCGCAAGCCGCTCCAGATGCGTTTGGGCAGGGTGTCGACGTTGACGCTGGTGATGAACAGGGTCACCGCCACTTCTTCCCATGACAGGGCAAAGCCGAGCAGGGCGGTGGATGCCAAGCCCAGTTTGAGGTTCGGCAGGATCACCATGAAGGTGGTCTGCATCAGGCTGGCGCCGAGGTTGCGCGACGCCAGTTCAATCCGGCGGTCGATCTGGCTGAGGGCCACGAGCATGGTCACCACCCCGTACGGCACCACCATGATCACGTGGGCGATCACCACCCCGGTCAGGGTGTCGTAGCCCATGCCCGGGGCGAAGCGGCCGAGCTTGGTTTCCATGAAGTACAGCACCAGCGCCGAAATCACCGGCGGGATCGCCATGGGCAACAGCACCAGGCCGATCAGCGCGGTGGCCAGTTTCGAGCGCATGTACCAGATGCCGAGGCTGAAGCTGGCCGCCAGCAGGGTCGCGATGATACTGGTGGCAAAGGCAATGGTCAGGCTCTGGCTGATGGCATGGAACCAGTCCGGGTTGCTCACCAGCGCCTCGTAATGGCGCAGCGACCAGTTGCCCTCGGGCATCGACAGGAAGCGCTTGCTGGTGAACGACACCGGTATCACCGTCAGCAGCGGGAACAGCATGAACGCCATGGCGGTCACGGCCAGCAGGCGGGTACTCAGGCTTGTACGATGGGTGTTCATAGATAACCTCAGCCTACCAGGCGGTTCACACGGGTCATTTTCAGCAGGACCCAGATCAATGCGCTGACCAACAACAGCAGCACCACGCTCAAGGCAGCTCCCAGGCCCCAGTTACTGGTCTGGAACATTTGCAGGAACACGTACTCGGCGATCATCACCGTCTGCCCGCCACCCAGCAGTACCGGGGTAATGAAGAAGCCCAGGCAGAACACGAAGACCATGATGAGGGCACCCAGCACTCCCGGTAGGGTCTGGGGCAGCAACACTTGCCAGAAGGTGCGCAGTGGCCCGGCGCCCAGGCCGCGGGAGGCCATGAGGATGCGCTGGTCCAGCTGGCGCATGCTCGACAGCAGCGGGAACACCGCATACGGAATCATCACGTGGAGCATGCCGATCACCACCCCGATTTCGTTGCGGCTCAGTTGCAGCGGTTGATCGATCAGGCCCATACCCATCAGCCCATTGTTGAGCACTCCGTTGCTGCGCAGGGCGATCAACCAGCCAAACGCCCGCACCAGCACCGAGATCCAAAACGGGATGAAGATGCAGATCTCCACCACCCGCTGCCAGAACGGCGGGCTGAACACCCAGCAGTAAGCCAGCAGGTAACCGATCACCAGGGCCAGGACGCTGACGGTCAGGCACAGGCGCAGGGTGCGCCAGAGCATGTCGTGGATGGCCGGGTCGGTGGCGATGCGTTCGTACTGGTCCAGGCCCGGTGTCGGCAACGAGAAACTCCAGCCGACCACGCCGATAAACGGCAGCACGTAGAAGATCAGCAGCAACACTGGCAGGGGGAACAGCAGCAAGCTGCGTTCCAGCGCCGGCGAACTGAACCGCGGCTTGGGTTTGCTCAGGGTCAAGGTCATGGTCAATGGCTCACTTGGACAGCCGCGTGAGGTACTGCTCCAGGGCGTTGGAGTAGTTATCGGCGTACCACTGGGCGTTGAGCGCGATCTGTTTTTTCAGGTTCTCTTCTGACGCGCAGTTGGCTTGCAGTTGTTCGGCCGACATCAGCTTCTCGGTCGCGCTGTTGGACGGCCCGTTACCCAGCAGTTCGAAGAGCTTGAGCTGGCCTTGCGGTTGCAGGGCATGCTGGATGAACTGCATCGCCGGCTGGCTGCCCGCCGGGTTGCCCGACAGCACGGCCCAACTGCTGGAGTTGATGAAGCCGTTGTCGAAGCTCCAGCGCACGCGGCCTTCGGTGTCTTCGCTGAGCAGCTTGGCGCGGGTGTGCCAGATAGCGCCCACCGAGACTTCGCCATCGACCATCAGTTGCTGGCTTTCGGCGCCCGAACTCCAGAACGACAGCACGTGGGGCTTGATCTCGTCGATCTTGTTCAGCGCGCGCACCACGTCCAGCGGGTAGAGCTGATCGGCCGGTACGCCGTCGGCCAGCAGCGCCGCTTCGAGCATGCCGTTCATCCACTTATAGAGGGTGCGTTTGCCAGGGAATTTCTTCACGTCCCAGAAATCGGCCCAGGTTTTCGGCCCGTTATCGCCGAACTTCTCGCTGTCCCAGGCCATCACGTAGCTGAACTGGTAGCTGGCGATCCCGTGGTCGGAGGCCAGTACCGGCGCCACCTGGTCACGCTTGATCACGTTGTAGTCCAGCGGCTGCAGGATCTTTTCCTTGCCCAGGACGATTGCGCTGTAGCTCTCGACGTCGACTACGTCCCAGCTGGGCTGACCGCTGGCCAGTTGCGAGCGGATCGCGCCCTCGGTGGGGCCGGCGCCGTCGATGCGCACCTGGATTCCGGTGTTCTTGGTGAAGGTGTCGGTCCAGGCCGAGCGGAAGGCGGTCAGTGCGTCGCCGCCCCAGTTGACCACCACCAGCGGCTTGTCGGCCGACCAACTGATACCGCTGCGCAGCGCCAGGGGCACTGCCGCCAACAGGCCCATGGCCTGGATGAAGGTGCGTCGGTTGATCTGCCCGCCACGGGCCTTTTCGATAAGCACTTCAATACAGTCGCGTTGATGATCCTGGCTCATGGGCAAGTCCTCAGATGGCGGGTGTCCGTTGGGACAAGGGCCTATTGTTGTCGTTAGGAGAGAGCTTTGTGACGCACGTAATTCAGGGGTCAGGCTTGCAGCAGGAAGCTTTGCTGGACCGGCCAGCTCAGCCACACCGGGGCGCCGCTGGGCATCAGGGCTCCCGGATGATTACCGGGAACCGAGAGGTTGATCGGCAGGGCGTCGCCCCCGACCGTCAGCGACAGGTGAGTGCTGGAACCCTGGTAGACCTTGTCGGTGAGTTGCGCCGGGATCACGTTGTAGCCGTCGCGGTTCGGGCGTTCGCTGTGCAGGTCCATGTGTTCGGGACGCACCGCCAGCACGCTCGGCTGTTTGCTCAGGGGCGCGGGGGCCTGGGCGTGCAGCAGGTTGTCGCCACAGCGGCCGCTGGCGGTCGGGCCGTTGCGGGTCAGGTCCAGCAGCGGGAACAGGTTCATCTTGCCAAGGAACTCGGCGACAAACCGGCTCTCGGGGCGGTTGTAGATGTTTTCCGGAGTGTCGACCTGAGTCAGCTTGCCGTGGTTGAAAATCGCGATGCGCGATGACAGCGCCAGGGCTTCGTTCTGGTCGTGGGTGACGAACACGAAGCTGGTGCCGACCTGGCGGTGGATGCGTTGCAGTTCGGTCTGCAGCTGTTCGCGCAGGTTCTTGTCGAGTGCCGACAGGGGCTCGTCGAGCAGCAGCAGGTCCGGTTCGAACACCAGCGCCCGGGCAATCGCCACGCGCTGTTGCTGGCCGCCGGACATTTCGGCGGGCTTCTTGTGCATGTGTGCGCCGAGACCGACCACCTCGAGAATGTGTTTGACCCGACGCTGGCGTTCTTCGGCGGCGACTTTGCGGATGCGCAGCGGGTAGGCCACGTTGTCCGCCACCGTCATGTGCGGGAACAGCGCATACCCCTGGAACACCATGCCGTAGTTACGTTTTTCCGCCGAGCGCTTGATGATGTCGACGCCCTGTTCCATCAATTTTCCGGACGTCGGGCTGAGGAAGCCCGCGAGGATCATCAGCAAGGTGGTCTTGCCCGAACCGGAAGGTCCCAGCAACGTCAGGAACTCGCCTTGGCGAACGTCCAGGTCGACGTTATCCAGCGCTGCGAAGCGACCGTAATACTGGCTGATACCTTGTGCGCTGAGCTGAATCGCTGAACCGCTGGACACGATGGAGTTCCTCTTTTTATTGCCCATAAGACGTACGAGGACGGATGCAAATCCGAAATGGGCTTTGGGTTTATTATTGTTAAAAGTATCGCTACATCAATGGAATTATTTTGTGGGTATTGGTTAGTAAAATTACTCAATTACCCGATGACTCCGCCCTATGAAAGAGCGGAGTTTGCCGCCACGTCAGAGGGTGTCTTGCCAGGTCTGGTGCGAGGACTGCAACTGAGTCTTGACCCAACTGCTAAAGGCCTGGACCACCCGCCGCTCGGCTTTTTGCGGGTCGGTTGCCAGGTAGTAGCCGCGGTGCAGGTCGATGGTGATGTCGAATGGGCGCACCAACAGTCCCTTGGACAGCGCGTCGCCGCTGATCAGGTTGTCGCCGATGGCGATGCCCTGGCCGGCAATGCACGCCGACTGCGCGCAGTGGGCGTCGGAGAACAGGATTCCGCTCATGGCATTGACACCCGAGGCACCGGCGGCGGTCAGCCAGACGCGCCAGTCCGAGTAGTCGGTCATGTGCAGCAGCGGGTAGGCGCTGAGTTCCTGCGGGTTCTTCAGGCCGCTCAAGGCGTTGATCAGGCGCGGGCTGCACACCGGGAAAAAGCGTAGCGCGACGATTTCCTCGACGTGCATTTCTGGCCAGTCGCCAATGCCGTAGGCGATAAACAGGTCGACGTTGGTGTTGTGGGTGTCGTCCGGCGACTTGGGGGAGATCAGCTGCAACTGCACCTGCGGGTACTGGCGCAGGAACGCGCCAATGTGGTGGCACAGCCAGTAAGTGGCGAACCCCGGCGCGCAGCTGACACACAGCCGTCCCGAGACTTCCTGGTCGTCAACCGGCTGGCCGGCGTCGAGCAGGTTCAACAAAATCCCATGCACTTCGCGGGCATAACGCTCGCCCTGGTAGGTCAGGCCGATCCCGCGGCCGATGCGCTCGGTCAGGGCAAACCCCACGCACTCTTCCAGCTTGCTGATCTGGTGGCTGATGGCGCTGCGGGTCAGGTTCAGTTCGCGGGCGGCGACCGACACGCTGCCCAGCCGGGCCACCGCATCCAGAGCCCGCAGGGCTGTCATCGAAGGAAAGCGCATAAAGAATCCTGTCTTTAAGGGAGCTGAGTGTTGAATCGTATGGTGACGTAAATCGAACGATTAAGCCAAAAAAAATCGATTGTTGTATTGGTTGATTCAACAATACTAGTGCCATTCGTCAGGGTCACCGAAGCCAAACGTGCGCGGAAGACCCTTCACCCGCACTGAACTCGAAGGTGGCTTGCATGGCTGAGTCCGACAACTTTTCCTCTACCCATTCTGCGCAAGGGACCTATGCCGACCTGATCCTTGGCAACGGTCGCATCTATACCCAGAACCCTGCGCAGCCCTGGGCTGAGGCCGTGGCCATTCGCGGCGGCAAGTTGGTGGGGGTTGCCAGCCTGGCCGAGCTGCAAGGGTTCAAGGGCCCGAACACCCTGGTGCATGACCTGCAGGGCGCCTTCTGCATGCCGGGCCTGCACGACATGCACACCCACCCTGACCTGGCCCTGGCCCCGCGCTACAGCGACGACCTGGATGTCGGCATCGAAGACCCGACCCCGGAACAGTTGCGCGCGAGCATCCTGGCCTATGCCGAGGCCCACCCCGGCGACGGTTGGATCTACGGGCAGTACTGGGTGCGTTACACCTTCCGCGAAGCCGGCCTGACCCCGGGCCGGGCGTGGCTCGACAGCGTCATGCCGGACCGCCCGGTGGCCCTGCTCGATCGCATGTGGGGCACCATGATGGTCAACTCCAAGGCCCTGGAACTGGCGGGCATCGACCGCCACACCGCCGACCCGCGCAATGGCTACCTGGAGCGCGACGAGCTGAGTGGCGAACCCAACGGCCTGATGATCGACGGTGCCTATGCGATGATCCACGCCGCCATGCCGCCGACCCCGGTCAGCGTGCTGCGCCGCGCCTACCGTGATGGGGTGCATTTCCAGAGCTCGCGTGGCGTCACCGCGAGCAAATACGTACACGTCTGCGAGCAACGCCTGCAGGCGCTGAAAGAGCTGGACGACAGCGGCGAACTGACGGTGCGCATTGAAGCCGCCATCAGTTGGCAGGACGACATCTTCCCGGTGCGTCGCCGCTGGGAGCTGCTCAGTGGTGAGCGTCACTACTACCGCAGCGCGCGCCTGAGCGCCAACGCGGTGAAATTCCACTTCGACGGCACCGTGGAGCCGAAGTCCTCGTACCTGCTGACCCCCTGGCCAGAAGAGTCGAGCTGGCGCGGCAAGCTCAACCTGACCCCCGAGCACATCACCGACATGGTGGTGGACATGGACAGCCGCGGCATCCGCGTCATCGCCCACTGCACCGGTGACGGCGCTTCCGATGTGTTCCTCGATGCCGTCGCCGAGGCCCGGCGGCGCAACGGCTTCAGCGGTGTGCGCCACCAGTGCGCCCACAGCACCTTGCTGCACCCTGGCAACCTGCCGCGCTTCAAGGAACTCAACGTGATCGCCGAATTCTCCCCGGCGGCCTGGTACCCGACGCCATTCGCCAGCGGCGCACGTTCGGGCTACGGCCAGGAGCGGCTCAAGCGCATCTACGATTTCAAGGGCGTGCTCGAAGCCGGCGGCACTGCGGTGATGGGCACCGACTGGCCGGTGGCGTCCATCGACCCGTGGCTGGCGCTGGAAACCATGGTCACCCGGCAAAACCCGTGGAACGACGATCCGTCCTGCTTCGGCGATCCGATCAGCCTCGAGCAGGCGCTGAACGTGATCACCCTCAACGGTGCCGTGGCCATGGGCCTGGAGCAGTCGACCGGCAGCCTGGAAGTCGGCAAATCGGCGGACTTGATCGTCATCGATCGCGACCTGTTTGCCCAGCCGGCGCGCAATTACATTCACCAGACCCAGGTGCTGTTGACCTTCGTCGACGGGCAACTGGTCTATGACCGCAACGGCGCACTGGCCGACGCCGGCCTCAAGGCCGTGTGGACAGGTGAACCACCGGTGCTGGAGGGCAAGGCCCAATGAACCCTCAGCGCATCGCGGTAACCGTGGTCTCGGGGTTTCTCGGGGCCGGCAAGACCACCTTGCTCAACCGCATGGTGCGCCGCGCCGAAGGCAGTCGGTTGGCGGTGATCGTCAATGATTTTGGTGAGCTGAACATCGATGCGGCGATCGTTTCCGAGGTCACCGATGCGGTGTACAGCCTGCAGAACGGCTGCATCTGCTGCACGGTGCAGGAAGACCTGCTGGCGCAGTTGAGCAGCCTTGCGCAATTGCAGCCACGGCTGGAGCGCATCGTCATCGAGTGCAGCGGGGTATCCGATCCACAGCGCATCGTGCAGACCCTGGCCTACCCGCAACTGCGCAGCCAGATGCAACTGGACATGGTGATCACCGTGGTCGATGCCACCGGTCATCTGCAGCTCGACGGCGAGTACGCCCGCCTGGCCCGGGCGCAAGTGGCGGCGGCCGACCTGCTGCTGTTGAACAAGACCGACCTGGTGGACGCCGTCCAACTGCAAGCCTTGCGTAACGCACTGGGCCTGCGGACCCGGATCCACGAAAGCGTCCAGGCGCAGCTGCCCGACGCGCTGTGGCTGGATTCGGACCTGGACCTGCAGACGCGCGCGCTCAAACCCTTGACCCTGGTTGCCAGTGACGACCACGGTGAAATGTTCAGCAGCTTTCTCTGGCAGAGCCCAACGCCCTTGAACGTCGAGCGCCTGCGCGGCTGGTTGCAGGCGTTGCCCCGCGATGTGTTTCGGGTCAAGGGCCTGGTGCTGCTGGATCAGGGCACCAAGGCGCACTGGCTGCAACACGTCGGCACCCGTAGCCAGTTCCTTGCCGCCACCGACGAGGCCCAGGCCACGGGCTCGCGCCTGGTGTTCATCGGCCGCCGCGGCTTCAGCGGCTGGGACGCGCTGGTCGAGGGCTTGGAGCAGTGCCAGTGATCAACCCGACCGAACAGCAATTGCGTGAGGAGTTGGCGGCCTGCTACCGCTTGATCGCGCACTTTCGCATGACCGACCTGATCTTCACTCACATCTCGGTGCGCCTGCCGGGGCCTGAACATCATTTCCTGATCAACCCTTATGGGTTGATGTTCGACGAAATCAGCGCCTCGAACCTGGTCAAGATCGGGCTCGACGGACGTGCGGTGGAGGACAGTCCCTACCCGGTCAATCCGGCCGGCTTCGTGATCCACAGCGCCCTGCACGCGGCCCGCGAGGACGCCCAGTGCGTGCTGCACACCCACACCCGGGCCGGCTGCGCGGTGGCGGCGCTGGCCTGCGGCTTGTTGCCGGTGAATCAGATGTCCATGGAGTTCTATGGCCGTGTTGCCTATCACGATTACGAAGGCATCGCCCTGGACCTGGCCGAGCAAGCGCGGCTGGTGGCGGACATGGGCGACAAGCCCGTGCTGATGCTGCGCAACCACGGTCTGTTGACTGTCGGCAGCAGCGTGGCCCAGGCGTTCCTGCGCATGTACTACCTGGAAAAGGCCTGCGACATTCAGTTGGCCGCCCAAGCCTGCGGTGACCTGGTGCTGCCTCCGACAGCGGTCTGCGAACACACCGAACGCCAGTTCAACCAGCCGCAGCGCCCCTTGGCCGCAGGCGAACTGAGTGATCCGGACGCCCTGGACCTGGCCTGGAAAGCCCTGCTGCGCCTGCTCGACCGAGTGGCGCCCGGCTACCGCGACTGACTGCAGGTATCTGTGGGCACCACAAAACCATCGTGGGAGCGGGCTTGCCCGCGATGAGGCCGCCACATTCAATATCCATGGCGCCTGACACACCGCCATCGCGAGCAAGCTCGCTCCCACAGGTTTTAGGGTATGTATGCAGAGTCTGTGGGCACCAAAAATCCATTGTGGGAGCGGGCTTGCCCGCGATGAGGCCGCCACATTCAATATCCATGGCGCCTGACACATCACCATCGCGAGCAAGCTCGCTCCCACAGGGTTGGTGGCGTGTATGCGGGATCTGTGGGCACCACAAATCCATTGTGGGAGCGGGCTTGCCCGCGATGAGGCCGGCTCATTCAATATCCATGGCGCCTGACACACCACCATCGCGAGCAAGCTCGCTCCCACAGGGTTTGTGGTGTGTATGCGGGATCTGTGGGCACCACAAATCCATTGTGGGAGCGGGCTTGCCCGCGATGAGGCCGGCACATTCAGTATCCATGGCGCCTGACATACCGCCATCGCGAGCAAGCTCGCTCCTACAGGGCTGGCGATGCAGTCGCCTCTGGTCCGTCAGGCTTGTCCCGGTGTATTGAGGTTCATCGAGCGCACTGCCAGGGCCGTGGCCGTTGCTTCGTCCACCGCCAGGGAGAAGCACAGGGTCGCGCCCTGGCCCGGGACATCCAGCAGTCGTACCTGGCGCCCATGCAGTTCGAGGATCCGCTGCACAATCCGCAAGCCCAAGCCACCATCGCGCCGTGCGCCGCCAATGTTGAACGGACGCAGGAACAACCCTTCGCGCAGTTCGGCGGCGATCCCCGGGCCGCTGTCGCTGACGGTGATTTCGACGAATTTGCCCTGAGGCTCCAGGCGGATCTCGACCACCCCGCCGACTGGGGTATAGCGCAGGGCGTTGTCGAACAGGTTGGTCAGCACCCGTTCGATCAACCCGAGGTCGGCGCACACCCCCGACACGCTCGGCGCAAAACTGGCCTTGAGTTGCACATGCCGGGCCTCGGCGTTCAGCTCGAATTTCTGGAAAATGTCCTGCACCAGGTCGGTCAGGGAAAAACGCTCCAGCACCGGCTGGACAAAACCGTGCTCCAGGCGCACCAGTTCCAGCAGCGATTGCGCCAAGCCACCGACCTTGCGGCTCTGGTCCAGGGCGATGCCCAGGTAACGCCGGCGTTCGTCCGGGGTCAGGCTGGCGTCCTTGAGCGACAGGGTTTCCAGGTAGCCATGCAACGAAGCCAAAGGCGTGCGCAGGTCGTGGGAAATGTTCGCCACCAGCTCACGGCGCTCCTGGTCCTGGCGGGTCAGGGAGCGCCATTGTTCGCCCAGGCGGTTCTGCATCTGCCGGAACGCGGCAGCGAGTACGGCAATTTCGTCCTGGCTGGTGGGCGGCTCCACAGGGGCGGGGGCGGGCGCCGTGGTGGGGATGCCGTCGATGTCGAAGCCCTTCACGTTGTCGGTCAGGCGCCGCAGGGGCCGGGTGATCAGGGTGAACGCAGTCAGGCCGGCAATCAGGCACAGCAACGCCACCAGGCCAATCGACCATAGCGCCGTGTTCAGCGCCGCACTGGTGGCGCCGCGCGCGGCCAAGCGATCACGTTCTTCGCTGAGCAGCACCACATACAAATAACCGGCCTGCTGGCCGTTGACCTTGAGCGGCGCGGCGCTGAATACCTTGCGCCCGTCGAGGCTGCGCGGGTCGTCGCCGAGAATCGGCAGGGTCTCGTCGTTGAGCAAGCGTCGCAATGGCGCCAGGTCAACCTGTTCGCGGCGCAGATGGCCCTCGGGCGCGGCATCGCCGATCACCCGGCCCTGGTTGTCCAGCAGGTACACCTCGACACTCGGGTTGACCAGCATCAGTTGGCTGAACAGGCCACGTAGGGCTTCGGGTTTCAGGCCGTTGGCATCCATCAACTGAGTGTCGCGGGCGATGTGCTGCGCCAGGTCGCGGGACAAGCCTTGCACCACCTCCAGCTCGTGCATCTGGTTGGCGCGCACCTGCATCCACACCGAGCTGCCACTGCAGATCAGCAGGAGCAAGGCGAACACCAGCGACAGGCGTTGGCTCAGGGTCAGCCTCATGTCGGCTCCTGCGCGCTGGCGAATTTATAGCCGCGGCCCCAGACCGTGAGAATGCGCACCGGCTGCGCCGGATCGGCCTCGATCTTGGCGCGCAGGCGGTTGATGTGGGTATTGACCGTGTGTTCGTAGCCTTCGTGGCTGTAGCCCCATACCGCATTGAGCAGGTCCATGCGCGAGAACACTTTGCCCGGTTGGCGGGCAAAGAAATACAGCAGGTCGAACTCGCGTGGCGTCAGGTCCAGGCGTTTGCCGTGCAGTGTCACTTCGCGGGTGATCGGGTCGATGAATAGGCTGTCGCTGCTGAGGCTGCCGGCGTCCATCTTCAGATTGCGCGCCATGGCATCGACCCGGCGTAGCAGGGCCTTGACCCGGGCCACCAGTTCGAGCATGGAAAACGGCTTGGCCAGGTAGTCGTCGGCACCCAGTTCCAGGCCGAGGATGCGGTGCATTTCGCTGGAGCGTGCACTGGTGATGATGATCGGCGTGTAGCGCGCCATGGCGCGGGCGCGGCGGCAGATTTCCAGGCCGTCGACACCGGGCAGCATCAGGTCGAGGACCAGCGCGTCCCAGTTGCCCTGTTCGAGCAGGCGCAAGCCCTGGTTGCCATCGGCGCTGTGCACCACCTCGAAGTGTTCGTCGCGCAGGTGCAGGCAGATCAGGTCGGCGATGTGGCTGTCGTCCTCGACCACCAGGACACGTTTAGGCTGGTCCATAAAGCTCCGATCCGGTTGCGTAGTGCGGCCATTGTGCGGCTTTTCCCGACGCTCAGTTATCACGAATTGTTTAACTGTGCGTGAGGATTTGGCGATCACCTCAAGCCTAGGCTGTGTTCCAGAAAACACAGTGAAGGAGAGGAACCATGTACTCACGGCGACAGTTTCTTCTGGCCGGCGGCGGGCTGGGTGTTGCGGCGCTGGTGGCCGGGGTCTTGACCCGGCGGGTGGCGCCCCCGGCGTTGATCGGTGCGGCGCAGGCGGCCGAGACTTTCGAAGTCAGCCACAGCGAGGCCCAATGGCGCGCCCTGCTGAGCCCCGAGCAGTACCACATCCTGCGGGAGGAGGGCACCGAACGCGCCTACAGCAGTGCACTGAACGACGAGCATCGGGACGGCACCTTTGCCTGCGCCGGCTGCGAGCTGGCGCTGTTTACCTCAAGCCGCAAGTTCGACAGCCACACCGGCTGGCCCAGTTTCTGGGCGCCGCTGCCCAACGCCGTGGCCTCCCGCCAGGACCGCAGTTTCGGCGTGTTGCGCGAAGAGGTGCATTGCCGGCGTTGTGGTGGGCACCTGGGCCATGTGTTCGACGACGGCCCAGCACCGACCGGACTGCGTTACTGCATGAACGGCCTGGCCATGACCTTTGCCGCCTGACCCCGGGCTTTTACCTCGGTCAGTGGCCGCACCGCCAGCCGCAAAATTTCCCCATCAGGAGTACCTACCATGAATCGCCGATTGACCTGGCGTCACACCTTGTTCGGCCTGGCGCTTGCCGGCGTGGTCGGGCAGTGCCTGGGCTTTTCCCTGGGCGCGAGCGAAGAAGCAGTCGTCCTGGCAGCGCCAGTGGTCGACGAAATGCCGAACACTGCGAGCGAAATCGCGGTGTTCGCCGGTGGTTGTTTCTGGGGCGTGCAGGGGGTGTTCCAGCACGTCAAAGGGGTGACCAGTGCGGTGTCCGGCTACGCCGGGGGCTCGGCCGAAACAGCCCGCTACGAACGTGTCGGCGAGGGCGATACCGGCCACGCCGAAGCGGTACGAGTGACCTTCGACCCGGCCCAGGTCAGCTACGGCAGCTTGCTGCAGATCTATTTTTCGGTGGCCCATAACCCCACTGAGCTCAACCGCCAGGGGCCGGACCGTGGCACCCAGTATCGTTCGGCACTGTTCGTGGAGGATGCCCGGCAACAAAAGGTCGCCCAGGCCTACATCGCCCAGCTGGACGCGGCCCATGCCTTCAGCGCACCGATTGTGACCAGCATCGAGCGCGACAGCGGTTTTTACCCGGCGGAGGATTACCATCAGGACTTTCTGACCGAGCACCCCAACCACCCCTACATTGTGATCAACGACCTGCCGAAAGTGGCGCAGCTCAAACAGCTGTACCCGCAGCGGTATTCGGCGCAACCGGTGTTGGTGAAGGCCGGGAACTAGCCCGGCTCATCCGGAGATCACATTTTTGCCGACGATCTTCGAGCGGTACAACGCCTGGTCGGCGCGGGCCAGCAGGCCGGTCTTCTGTTCGTCGGCGAAGCGCTCGACCACGCCAAAGCTCATGGTCACCTGGTAGTCGCCCACGGGGGCCAGGCTTTCCAGTTCAAACCGAATGGTTTCGGCCAGGACCTGGGCGGTGGTAACGGGGGTATTGGGCATCAGCATGATGAACTCGTCGCCGCCCCAGCGGGCCAGCAAGTCGCCTTCGCGCACGCAGCGCTTGATGGTTTCCACCACGTGCACCAACGCTGCATCACCCAGGGCATGGCCGTAATGGTCATTGATGACTTTGAAATCATCGATGTCCATGGCGATCAGCGACAGCGGCTGGCGAAACCGCTCGGCGCGTTCGCATTCCAGGGGCAGGGCGGTTTCCAGGCGGTAGCGGTTGGCGATGCCGGTGAGGCTGTCGCTCTCCGCCAGCTTGCGGTTCTCCTGCAACTGCACCTGCAACTGTTGATTGACTCGCGACAGCTCGCGGGTGCGTTCGTCGATGATCGCTTCCAGGGACTTGTTGCGTTGCTCCAGTTGCTCCACCAGGCGCTGCTTGTCTTCAATGCTGCGATGGGCGCCGATCATCCGCGCGACCGAGCCATCGGCGTTGCGCGCGACTACATAGCCGTGGTCTTCGATCCGGGTGTAGGAGCCGTCCTGCATGCGGCAGCGGTATTGCGCCAGGTAACGCGGCGAGCGCTGCTGTAGATGGTCATCGAACAGTTGCATTACCCGCGGGAAATCTTCCGGGTGGATCAGGTTTTCCCAGGTCAGCACACTGTTTTCCAGGCCGTGGGGGGCGTAGCCAAGCATTGCGTACCAGCCACGGTTGCGGTAGACGAAGCCGGTGTTGGCGTTCCAGTCCCAGATGCCATCGCTGGTCAGGTCGAGAATCGCCTGCTGCATGTCTTCATTGAGGTCCACCGGATGGACCTGTAATGGCTCGAATTCAGACGCATCCCCCATGATCGCTCTCCCTGCTGTGCTAATGCCGAAGTGGCCCCTGCGCCGCTGAGACTAGCCCAAGGTACAGTGCCGCTCCAGTGCCGGAAGTCGCCGCGCAGGTGTAGCCTTCTGAGGCTACATCTCGAAAAGTAGCCTCAGGAGGCTACAGTGCCAGGATCCGCGTCACTGCCAGCCCGATGGCGATACTCATGGTGAAACTCAACAAGGTGCCAAGCAGCACGTATTCGCTCAGTGAGCGGACCTTGGCCCCCTGGATTTCATTGAAGCGCAGGATGCTTTTGGCGGTGATCAGGAAACCCACGGCCTCCCATTGCTGCAACAGGACGAAGGTCAGGATCAACACCCGCTCCAGATTGCCAATCAGCGCACCGGCATTGGCCAGTGAGCCGAGCTTGTCGATTTCCCTGATCCACGGGGCGAGGGCGGCCCCGATCAAGCTGGAAGTGGGGCGCAACACCAGCAGGTAGGCCAGGGCGATCAACAGGTTTGGCGGGCTCACCAGTCCCCTCAACCAGGCGTGCCAGGGCAGCGCGGCACCCTCGATCACGGCCCAGACCCCGAGGATCGCCAGCACGCATAGTCCCTGCTCCAGGATAAAACGGCGCACCGGATGGGGCGCGGGCCGCGGTAGTAATCCATGCAGCGCCGCTCGCGCCACGGCCAGCGACAGCGCGATCAGTGCAGCCCAGGGGAGCGGGTTGGCAGTCAGCGCCAGCGCGCTAAAGTAGCCCAGCCCGGCGACCGCGACATAGCCCGTCAGCGCCCGCGCTCGGTGTAAGCCGGTGGCAGCATCGCTGAACCAGCGTTTCCACGGCAGGGAGAAGTCGGCCAGCACATGGATCAGTAGCAGTATCAGCAACAGGGTGCTCGGCTCAGCCATGTTGCAACTCCTCGATCCACTGGTGGGTGCGTTCCAGGTAACGATCGAGCAATCGTGCCTGGGCCCGTTGCAACGCCTTGTTGACCGTGACCCGGGATTTGCCCAGGTAGTGGGCGGTACTCGATTGATCGCCCTGGCTGGTCAGGTGTACGCCGTAGGTCTGGGCCTCCACCTGGGTCCATTGCTCGATGATGGCGCCGACAAACTCGGTTACCAGTTCTGTGCGCTCGAGAAACTGCCCGTCGCTGCTGAAAACCCCCAGGGTCGATTTTTTCATGCTGTCCAGGCCTTGCCCGGAAAGCACAAAGACTTCGCCGTAGCCTTGGTCTGCTTGCGCCGTTCCGAGGCCGATGGCGACCCGGGCGTCCCAACGCTCGCCTTTGGGACTGGCGGCAATCAGCCCGGCCCGCAAGGCCAGCGCACAGTCGAAGGCCAGCGCCGGTTGCCCGAGCACCAGTTGAAAGCCATCGCCACGGAAGGTTTCAGCGCTGGCGCCGTAGCGCTCGCTCAAGGTCGCCAGCACTGCTGCAAGCCCCTCGATGTACGCCAGGGTGTCGTGGGAGTGCTGGGAATGAATCAGATCGCCGGTCAGGACTGCCTTGATCGTCATGCAGGTGCCTAGAGGAAAGACGTAGTGCTTAAAAGTAGCCTCTAAAGGCTACATTTGCAAAAGTAGCCTTTGGAGGCTAATCCATAATGTGATTCGACTACGCGGCTGTCGTAGGAGCAAGGCTTGCCCGCGTGGCGGCCTCTGGGGTGTTGGATTAGGGGGAGTACATATCCATTTTTGCGATAACGGCTGATTTGGGTTCCGCCTGACGGCGGCTCACTTTTGAACAGCGCAAAAGTAAGCAAAACGCTTTTACCCCACCACTCGGTGCCTCGCTGAGGCTCGGCATGCCCGTACTCCGACATTGATTTGGGGGGCCGCCGCAATGGGCCCTCCCTGGCCCAGTGCGGCTAAACCGGCGTCCTGCCGGTTT
>NZ_JBIUWJ010000013.1:123833-144239 GCF_044743405.1 Pseudomonas sp. NPDC087626 | reverse complement strand
CCGTGAAACCTCTTGCGCGAGAAACTCAGCGAACTGGGCGACGGGCATCGAGCCCAGGTCAGCACCTTCACGAGTACGCACAGCGACAGTCTGCATCTCGACTTCCCGATCTCCGATAACCAAGAGATAGGGAACCTTGAGCAAAGTATGCTCGCGGATTTTAAAGCCGATCTTTTCATTTCTCAAGTCGGACTTGGCACGAAAACCGCTTTGATTGAGAGTTTTTTCAACTTCAGCGGCAAAATCTGCCTGTTTATCAGTGATATTCATGATCACTGCCTGGGTCGGAGCCAGCCACGCAGGGAACGCGCCCTCGTAATGCTCGATCAGAATCCCGACAAATCGCTCGAAGGAACCCAGGATCGCCCGGTGCAACATGACCGGGTGCTTGCGACTGTTGTCTTCGGAGACGTATTCGGCTCCCAGACGGATCGGCAGGTTAAAATCGAGCTGCAAGGTACCACATTGCCAGACGCGACCGAGGCAATCTTTTAGCGAGAACTCGATTTTCGGACCGTAGAACGCACCCTCACCCGGCTGCAGATCGTACGCAAGGCCCGCGCTGTCTAGCGCTGCGGCCAGTGCCGACTCGGCGCGATCCCACAGCTCGTCGGAACCGACGCGTTTTTCCGGACGAGTGGACAGCTTCATTTCGACTTCGGTGAAGCCGAAATCGCGATAAACGTCCATGGTCAGCTTGATGAACGCAGCGGACTCGGCCTGCATCTGCTCTTCGGTGCAGAAGATATGGGCATCGTCCTGAGTGAAGCCGCGCACCCGCATGATGCCGTGCAGCGCACCCGATGGCTCGTTCCGGTGGCAGGCACCGAACTCGGCCAGGCGCATCGGCAACTCGCGGTAGCTCTTCAGGCCCTGGTTGAACACCTGCACGTGGCATGGGCAGTTCATTGGCTTGATGGCGTAGTCGCGGTTTTCCGACTGGGTGGTGAACATATTGTCGGCGTAGTTGGCCCAGTGCCCGGATTTCTCCCACAGGCTACGGTCAACGACCTGCGGAGTCTTGATCTCCAGGTAGCCATTGTCGCGCTGCACCTGGCGCATGTACTGCTCGAGCACCTGGTACAGGGTCCAGCCGTTCGGGTGCCAGAACACCATACCCGGTGCTTCTTCCTGGAGATGGAACAGGTTCAAGCGCTTGCCGATCTTGCGGTGGTCGCGTTTCTCGGCTTCTTCGATGCGCTGGATGTAGGCCGCCAGTTGCTTCTTGTCAGCCCAGGCAGTGCCGTAGACGCGCTGCAACTGCTCGTTCTTGGCATCACCGCGCCAGTAGGCGCCGGACAGCTTGGTCAGCTTGAAGGACTTCAGGAAGCGGGTGTTCGGCACGTGCGGGCCGCGGCACATGTCGACATATTCTTCGTGATAGTACAGGCCCATGGCCTGCTCGTTCGGCATGTCCTCGACCAGGCGCAGCTTGTAGTCTTCGCCACGCTGGGTGAACACGTCGATCACACCGGCACGCGGGGTGACTTTCTTGATTACGTCGTAATCTTTCTCGATCAGCTGGTGCATACGCTGTTCGATGGCCGCCAGGTCGTCCGGGGTGAAAGGACGCTCGTAGGCGATATCGTAATAGAAGCCTTCGTCGATGACCGGACCGATCACCATTTTCGCCGTCGGGTACAGCTGCTTGACCGCGTGGCCAATCAGGTGCGCGCAAGAGTGGCGAATAATCTCCAGCCCCTCTTCATCTTTGGGCGTGATGATTTGCAGGGTGGCGTCGCTGTCGATGACATCGCAGGCGTCGACCAGCTTGCCGTTGACCTTGCCGGCCAGGGTGGCCTTGGCCAGGCCAGCACCAATGGATGCGGCGACTTCAGCTACGGATACCGGATGATCGAACGAACGTTGACTGCCGTCGGGAAGAGTAATAGTGGGCATGGCGCCTCCTCTCCTAGTGGTGACCCCTACCAAAGGTCACGTGGGTTGGGATGAGCAGCCAGTACGCGATTCAGTCCAGGCCATCCAATGATGAACGCCTGCCTTACAGCGGCAGGAGCCTTGCGGCCAACCGGGAACCGAACCAGAGTGACTGGAGATCAAATCAGGGTTCTTCGGGTATCAACCGCGCCTGGCGAATACATCGTCCAGGGCCTGAAAATTCCCAAGCGTGGGATGCTAGCACAGATGAACGGTCATCGCCGCGCGCTTGTTGCGTTGCCGCGGATTTGCGCGGATTTGCCGCCACAAGTGAACTTGAGATGTACGAACCCCCTCAAATGCCCTGAGAATCGCGACACCTTACTGACCCACAGGAGTTCCCGTCATGCGCCTTATCCGTCTTTTTGCCCTTGCCGCGCCATTGGCCATGCTGCTTCCGCTGAGCGCCCAAGCAGCCTGGCCTGCAGGCGCGCGTGATGCCTTCATGAAGGATTGCACCCCGGCTGCCGCCCAAACCATCGGCGAGGCAAACGCGAAGAAACACTGCGCCTGCGGTGCCGACGAGTTGAACAAGAAGTTCACCACCCAGGAAATCACTCAACTGATGAGCAAGCAGACCCCGCCTTCACCTGAACTGGTGAAAAAGGCGCAAGTCGCAATTGCCGCCTGCAAGGCCCAGTAAACAGCGTTTCGAGGGGGTGTTTTTACCCCGAAAAGTGGCCTGAAACGGCGAAAAAACTGCCAGAACCAACAATTTATGCAGGTTTTACAGCTTTTTTTATCGCTTTTATTTTTGGCTGAAACCCTTGTAAACCGGGGCTTTCAGGCAATTTCAGCGAGAAAGAAAGCGCAACGGCAGAGCAAACCGTGCTGCTGGGGGGGTTCCAAGTCGAACATTTCGACTATGATACCCCGGTGTGCCCAGTTGGCCTGAGCAGCACAGTACTACTGAAAATATATGTTTCTTGGAGATACACCATGTCTAATCGCCAAACCGGCACCGTTAAATGGTTCAACGATGAAAAAGGCTTCGGCTTCATCACTCCTCAAGGTGGCGGTGACGACCTGTTCGTACACTTCAAAGCTATCGAAAGCGACGGTTTCAAAAGCCTGAAAGAAGGCCAAACCGTTTCCTTCGTGGCTGAGAAAGGCCAAAAGGGTATGCAAGCTGCACAAGTTCGCCCAGAGTAATTTCCAGGCGCACTAAAAAAACCCCGTCCATGTGACGGGGTTTTTTATGGGCGTTACTCCAGCCGCTGCGCTGTCAGCCGCAATTGACCCGGGTAATTACCAGGCCAGCATCGGTGTTCAGGTTCAAGCGATCGGAACGGTATTCCAGGGTGATCATGTCGTTTGGCCGCAGGATCCGCGCGCTCTGTGAGCCGGAACGGGTGCGAGCCTCTTCGAGCAATTGTGGCGAAGCTTTCTTGCCGATGGTGAATTCGGCGGCTTTGGCCTCACAGCGACCGCTGCCCGCCCCTGCCACTACGGGGTCTTTTGCCGACTCGGTGGTGCTGCTGCAACCTGCCAACATGACCGCGGCCAGCACAGTACCCAATGACGCGAGCTTCCAAGGCATGAAGCCTCCTTACAATAATTAAGCTGAATTCGTGCGACAACCGACCACCATTGAGACGTTTGGTTCATGGTTGCGGCCATCACCTTGCCCTCAAACGCGTCGAGCGCGCAAGTTTGCCTGAGCCATCGCGCGCTGTTCAGCGCACAATCGTCACTGAATATGAGCAGGTTTCAATAGACGTCGATGTAGTCGTAGGGCGGATTGGGCCAGTTCTCCTTCAGCGCGTTGAAGATCTGCATGACCCACACTTCATCGCTGGCGGCGATTCGTCCGACGTAACCCGAGCCCTTGGCCCAGGTCTCCAGGCGAAACAGCAGGCCGTCGATCTCGCTGCCGCCGACAACGCCCGAGGAAATGTAGGCGATACCGCCCTTGGTCACCCGCAATTGGGTGTGCTCATCGTCGCTGGCAGCCGCGAGCAACTGGCGTACCGCCTCCAGGCTCAAGCCGCCCGGGGTGTTCAAATCAATCTGCACAGCAGGGTCCTTGGACAGTGATCAAAGACCAAGTGTCGCATAGCCCTCCTTTGATGCCTAAGTCGGAGTGCCAAATGCGCGGCAAAATGGTTAACTCCTCTCTCAGACTTTTCCGACTTCACGAGCGCCATCATGACCACCGTAAGTATCGACGCCGACATCAAAGCCAAATGGCCACAGGGTCATAGCTCCTATAGCCCTGGCAGTCCGGAAGAGCTTGCAATCATCAGTATCGATCTACTGGTCAAGGAACTGGGGGCCGACGCGGCCCACACCTTCATCGCCCAGATTTTCGAGAAGTACCCTTCCGAGCACAAGGGCAGTAGCGCCTTGGAGCGCGAGTAACCCCCGCAGGCTGGCACCCACGGGGACAAGCCTTATTTCAGGCGCGCCAGGCGCTCGGTCAGCAGGTCGAAGAAGCCCTGGGCATCGCCGCTTTCCACCCAGAAGGCATTTTTTGGCGCCTTGAGGCCGTCATACCAGTCGACGATGGTCTGGCCGAAGGTCGGGCCTTCGCGGCTGTCGATCACGACATTCACGGCGCGCCCACTGAACAGCTCAGGCTTGAGCAGGTAGGCGATCACGGTAGCGTCATGCACCGGGCCGCCTGTCATGCCGTAATGCTCCATGTCGCCCTTGACGTATTCATTGAGAATATCGCCCACCAGCTTGCTGGCCTTATTGTTCAGCGCGGCAATCTGCCGCAGGCGCGCCTCGCTGGTGAGGATCTTGTGGGTCACGTCCAGCGGCAGGTAGGTCAGCTTCACGCCGCTCTTTTGCACCACCTCGGCCGCCTGCGGGTC
Organism: Pseudomonas sp. NPDC087626; assembly: GCF_044743405.1. Lineage (NCBI taxonomy): Bacteria > Pseudomonadati > Pseudomonadota > Gammaproteobacteria > Pseudomonadales > Pseudomonadaceae > Pseudomonas > Pseudomonas sp. NPDC087626. The sequence goes on along the minus strand of NZ_JBIUWJ010000013.1, from coordinate 139,482 downwards.
GGCGAACAGGTTGAACTCGGCCACCGGGGTGATGTTGCCGCCATTGAAGTGGGCACCCCCCATCACCACCACTTCCTTGATGCCCTGCGTGATGTCCGGAGCCTGGATCAGTGCCAGTGCCAGGTTGGTCTGCGGCCCCAGCATGGCGATGGTAATGCTGTGAGGCTTGGCGGCACGCAGGGTGTCGATCAGGTAGTTGACCGCATGGCCTTCGGTCAGCCCGGCCTTGGGCTCATGCACCGCCACCCCGGACAAGCCTTCCTTGCCATGAATGTCCTCGGCATAGATCGGCGTGCGCAGCAGCGGCTTCGGCGCGCCAGCATACACCGGCACCTCTTCGCGCCCTGCCCACTCCCGGGCCAGCCGCGCGTTGCGCGAGGTCTTGTCCAGGCGCACGTTACCGGCAACGGTGGTCAGGGCGCGAATGTTCAGCTCCTCGGGCGATGCCAGGGCAAACAGCAGCGCCACCACATCGTCGGCACCCGGGTCGGTGTCGATGATCAGGTCAATCCGAGGTGCCGCGTGAGCAGCTGTAGCGGTAAGCAGGGACAAAAGCAGCAGGCTCCTGAGCACATGATGAATCTGTTGAGCATAGCGGTGCATGGCGCACTCCTTGTGCGTGAATGAAACGGATCAGGTTCAGAACGTCACCCCGGCCACCAGCACGATGTTGCTGTACGGCTGGCATTCGCCGGTGCGCACAATCGCCCGTGCCCGGCGGCTGAGTTGCTTGAATTCTTCGTGACTGAGCAAGCGCCGCTCGCCGATCGCTCCCTCGGCCGTCAACGCCTCGAGCACCGGCAGTGCCAGCGGCTGCTTGAGCAGGATTTCTTCGGCCAGCACGTGGCTTTCGACCTGCATCTCGCTGAGCACCACCTTCAAGGTGCTGACAAAATCAGGAATGCCCTGGGTCAGGGCCAGGTCGATCAATTCGACACCGGGCGGCACCGGCAGACCGGCATCGCCGATCACCAGCATGTCGCCATGTCCCAGCGAAGCGATCAGCCGCGACAGGGCGACGTTGAGCAGTGGGGTCTTTTTCATGGCGCGACAAATCCTTGAACGTCGGACAGGCGAGGAATCGAAGGTTGCGCGCCGGCACGGGTCACCGACAGCGCAGCCGCCACCTGACCAAAACCAATGGCCTCGGCTTCGCCTTTGCCGCTGGCCAATGCCGCGGCAAAACCACCGACAAACGTGTCGCCGGCTGCCGTGGTGTCGAGCGCCTTTACCCGCGGTGCCGGGAAGTGCTGAAAACCCTGGCCATTGGCAAACAACGAACCCTCGGCGCCGAGGGTGATGATGACCTTGCCGGCCCCCATGGCGATCAACTGGGTAGCCGCGGCCTTGGCGGTCTGCAGAGAATCCACGGGCAGCCCGCTAAGCGCCGCGGCTTCGCTCTCGTTGGGAATCAGGTAGTCGATGCTCGCGTACCACTCCGCCGGCAGCGCACCGCTGGCAGGTGCCGGATTGAGGATCACCGTCTTGCCCAGTTCACGACCACGGCGCAGCACGTGCCCCACCGTGTCATACGGCACTTCCAGCTGACAGATCAGCACATCGGCCGCCTGCAGGACCGCGTCAAACTGATCGACCACGGGCGGCGTCAACGCGCCATTGGCACCGGCTACTATCACGATTGCGTTCTGACTGAGGTCGTCGACCACAATCAGTGCCACGCCACTGCTACCCTCGACAGTGCTGAGCGCCTGGCAATCAATCTGCTCGGCCAGCAAAGCCTCGCTCAGCTCCCTGCCATAGGCATCGCTGCCAACACAGCCGACCATCGCCACCTGCGCGCCCAGGCGTGCCGCGGCCACCGCCTGGTTGGCGCCCTTGCCGCCCGAGACCGTGGCGAACGACTGCCCGATCAAGGTTTCGCCGCCACGGGGCAAGCGCGGCGCACGGGTCACCAGGTCCATGTTCAAACTACCTACAACCACTACTTTCGCTGGCATGTATCGATACTCATCAAGTCGCTTCAGCGCAAAGAGTCGAAGACGCCGGACAACGGCGCAGTCGACTCTCGCAGGACAATGCTGGGCGTCACGATCTGCTGATCGGTCGCCAATTGGGGGGCCGCGATCCGGCGCAACAGCACTTGCGCCGCCATTTCTCCCAGTTGCAGGATCGACTGGCCGACCGTGGTCAGCGCCGGGTAGACGTAGCGGCTCATTTGAATGTCGTCAAAACCGATCACCGACAGCTCGCTCGGCACCCGGATGTTGCGTTCAGCAGCCGCGCGCAGCACGCCGATGCCCATCATGTCGTTGCCGGCGAATATCGCCGTCGGAGGGTTGCTCGCCAACAGCGTGGCCGCCGCGTTGTAACCGCCGGTGCTGGTGAAGTCGCTTTCGAGCATGCGCTCGGTCGGCACCTGCACCCCAGCCTCTTTCAGCGCCCGGCAGAAACCGGCCAGGCGCATCTGGGCCACGCTGGTGTGCGCCGGACCGCCGATGCTGGCGATGTCACGATGGCCCAATTGCAGCAGGTGCTGGGTTGCCAGGTAGGCTCCGTACTCGTGATCGATGCGCACCAGGTCCGCATCCAGCCCCTCCAACCCACGGTCGACAATAACCATCGGCGTGCGCACGCCCGCCAGGCCCTGAGCCAGCCCGCTGTCACCACCGGCGGAGGCGACGATCAGGCCGTCGATGCGCTTTTCCAGAAGCACCCGCAGGTAGCTGCGCTGCTTGTCCGGGTTATCGTCGGAATTGCACAGAATCACGCAGTAGCCATTACGCTCGCAGTAGTCCTCGATGCCCCGGGCCAATTCCGCGAAGTACGGGTTGAGGCTGTTGGGCACCAACAGGCCGATGGTCGCGGTGGTCTTGGCCTTGAGCGAGCGGGCCACGGCGCTGGGCACGTAGTCCAGGCGCTGGATCGCCGCCTCGACTTTCAGCCTGACCTCCTCGCTCACCGGACGGGTCTTGTTCAGTACATGCGACACCGTGGTGTAGGAAATCCCCGCGAGCGCCGCCACATCCTTGATCGTTGCCATGCTTAGCTCCGGCGCCGGGCGCGTTGGCTGCGATAGGTGTCGAGCACCACCGCGATCACGATCACGGCACCGGTAATGATGCGCTTGGTCGGTTCAGTGGCGCCAATCTGCGCGAGCCCTGCTGCCAGTACGGAAATGATCAGCACGCCGAAGAAGGTACTGATCACCGAACCGCGCCCGCCCATCAGGCTGGTCCCGCCGATCACCACGGCCGCGATGACTTGCAGCTCCAGGCCGGAACCGGCATTCGGGTCAGCCGCCTCCAGGCGCGAGATCTGGAACAGCGCCGCGACTCCAGCCAGCAACCCCATCAGGCTGAACACCAGAATCTTGTAAGGCTTGGGATTGATCCCCGCCAGGCGCACTGCCTCTTCGTTGGTGCCGATGCCAATCAGGTAGCGCCCAAACACGGTACGAGTCAGCACCGCCTGGGCGATGAAGATGATCAGCAGGGCGATGATGAACGACGGCGAGATACCAAAGGCTATTGGATTGGACAGCCAGGCGAAGGCATCGCCGATGTAGGCGGTACGCGAGCCGGTCATCTGGTAGGCCACGCCGCGGGCCATTTCCAGCACCCCCAGCGACACGATGAACGAGGGAATGCGCCAGGCCACGGTGATCGAGCCGGTAATGGTTCCGGCCAGTGCCGCAGCGGCCATGCCCAGCAGCGCTGCCGGCAGGACACTCCAGCCCCAGCCGAGGATCGCCACGCTGACCGTGGATGCCGCCAGGGCCAGCACCGAGCCCACCGACAGGTCGATCCCGCCGATGATCAGCACGAACGTCATGCCGACCGCCAACACCATCAAGTCGGGAATCTGGTTGGCCAGGGTGCTGAAGGTGTCGTACGACAGGAAATGACTGCTCAATGCCGAGAACAGCGCAATCATCGCCAGCAAGGCACCTGCCAGGCCCAGATAGGTACCCAGGCCGTAAAAGTTGCCACTACGTTTGCCAGCGGACACTGCAGTTTTCATGGAAGATCCCTAGGCGCTGCTTCGTTGAGCAACGCATCACGTTTTTGGTAGCCGGCAAAAGCGGCGGCAAGCAAATCATCCTGGCTCCAGCTGTCGCGCTCGAAGGTCTCGACCAGCCGCCCCGCCGACAACACGCCGATACGGTCACAAATCAGCATCAGTTCACGCAGGTCGCTGGAAACCACCACCAGCGCCTTGCCTTGACGCGTCAGGTCGCCGAGCAAGGCGTAGATATCAAACTTGGCCCCGACGTCGATACCGCGAGTCGGCTCATCGAACATCAACACCGTACACTCGCGCTCGAGCCAGCGGCCGATCACCACCTTCTGCTGGTTACCGCCGGACAGCTCGCCCACCAGTTGGGTCGGGCTGGAACTGCGAATGCGCATGGCATCGATCTGCCGTTGCGCCAGCGCGGTCTCTGCGCCCGGGTTGACGATCCCGCCCCTGGAAATCTCCGGCATGTTGCCCAAGGCGATGTTGGCACTGATCGACTGCGTCAGCAGCAGGCCCTCGCCCTTGCGGTCCTCGGTGATCAGCGCGATCCCGTGGCCCACCGCATCGGCCGGCGAGCGGATGCTCACCACCTGCGCAGGAGAGCCCAGGGCCACCGTGCCGCTGTCCGCCGCGTCGGCGCCGAAAATCAGGCGCAGCAACTCGGTACGCCCGGCCCCGATCAAGCCGGAAATCCCGAAGATTTCCCCGGCGCGCACCGTGAAAGACACATCCAGCACCTTGTCCGCCCGACTCAAACCGTTGACGGTGAGCGCCGCGGCACCTATCTGCCGAGGCCCCAGGTCAATGTGCTCACCCAGCTCGCGGCCGACCATCAGGTTGACCAGTTGCTCGCTGTTGTAGTTGGCCATCGGCTCGACGCAGACCAGTTGGCCGTCGCGCAACACCGCAATGCGCTGGGCCACCCGTGCCAGCTCTTCGAGCCGATGGGAGATATAAATGATCGCCACGCCCCGGGCTTGCAGGCGACTGATCTGTTCAAACAGCATCTCGACTTCACGGGCCGTCAGCATGGCTGTCGGCTCGTCGAGAATCAGCACATGGCAGTCGCCGATCAGGTTGCGGGCAATTTCGACCATTTGCTGATGACCAATGCCCAACTCCCCCACCAGCGTGTCCGGGTCGATTGCATCGAGGCCGACCTGCGCCATGGCCTCGATCGCCGCACTGCGCAGGCGCTTGCGACTGATCCAGCCGCCGTAGCTGGGCAGGTTGTCGAGAAACAGGTTTTCCGCCACCGACAAGGTCGGTAGCAGGTTGAGTTCCTGCATAACCATGCGGATCCCCAAGGCTTCGGCCTGGGCACGACTGCCCGGGCTATACTCCTGGCCCTGGAACTGCATATGCCCGGTAGTCGGGGTGACCAGGCCGCCGATAATCTTCGACAGCGTGCTTTTGCCGGCACCGTTCTCACCGGTCAGCGCCAGCACTTCGCCGCGCATCAGCGTCAGGTCAATGCCGGCCAACACCGGGTGCGCATACGTCTTGCCGATACCGCTGACCGCAAGGACCGCGCTCGAGGCACTCACTGACATAACAAACTCTCCATGCGCTCGCCCGCACGGGCGAGCGCCATTGTGATGCCAGACGGGTTATTGGGTGACCAGTTCAACCGGCGTTTCGATCACGCCTTGTGGGCCACTGTCGACCTTTTCGCCCTTGAGGATCTTCAGCGCGGTTTCGATGCCAAACACCGCCTGTTTCGCTGCGAACTGGTCGGCGGTGGCCAGGACACGACCGTCCTTGAGCATCGGTTTGATGGCATTGATGTTGTCATAACCCACCACTTGCACCTTGCCCGCCTTGCCGGCTGCTCGCACTGCGGAAACGGCGCCTACCGCCATGCTGTCGTTACCGGCCAGCAGGGCCTTGATCTGTGGGTATTCGCTGAGCATCGAGGAGGCAACCTGATTGCCCTTGTTGATCTCCCAATCACCGGATTGCAGAGACACCACCTTGATCTGCGCCGCCTCCATCGCATCCTTGAAGCCCGCGGTCCGTGCCTGGGCGTTGGTGGTGGTGGAAACCCCTTCGATGATGCCGACTTCGTCACCGGCCTTGAGTTGCTTGGCCAGGTATTCCCCAACCAGGCGTGCGCCCTTGCGGTTGTCCGGACCGACAAAAGGCACGCTGATGTTCTTGCTCTTGAGCACATCCGGGTCGAGTTGGTTATCAATGTTGATCACGGTGATACCGGCGTCGACGGCCTTCTTGATCACCGGCACCATCGCCTTGGAGTCGGCGGGCGCAATCACCAGCGCATTGACCTTGGAAACGATCATCTGCTCGACAATACGAATCTGGTTAGCGGTGTCGGTTTCGTCCTTGATTCCGTTGGAGACCAGATCAAAATCGCCAGGGTGTTGTTTCTGGTAGGCCTTGGCGCCATCTTCCATGGTCAGGAAGAACTCGTTGGCCAGGGATTTCATGACCAGGGCGACCTTGGGTTTTTCAGGGGTGTCGGCGAAAGCCGAAGAGAGGGGCACAGCGGTGGCGGCGGCAGCCAGCATAGCGACAGCAAGAAGACGTCCAGCGAATGGCAGCTTCATGGGTTCACTCCGATCTTATGATTATTGTGAGCAACGCGTGCATCGCCCGCAGCACCACAGCCATTGCTGTTCTTCACAGGCACCGCTGCGCAAACGTTTGCGTAGACCGAACTATGCGAACCCTGCCGCTATTTGTCAACGACTGGCCAAGGCCTGGACACTCAAGCGGTGGTGTTGACCAATCCGCCCGACGAACCTTTGCCCAGCTCCTTGGCCAGGGCAGCCGCGGTTTGCATCAGGGCTGCGCTGGTTGAGGCAATCTGCCCTTGAATGCCCGCGACCATCGTCGCCTTGGCTTCAGGTGCCTGGTTGGACGCAGCCTGGGCAGCAGCCAACTGCTCCTGTTGCTTTTGCAATAACGCCTGCAACTCCTTCATGCGCTTTTGCAGGGCTTGCACCAGCACATTGCCACCGGACTCTTCGGAGGACGGACTTGGCTCGGCCTGTTGCCTGGAGCTGACCACTGGTTTGCCAGCGCCCTCCTCCTCGACCGGCAGCACTCCGCCCGAGGCGTTTGCCAGTGCCTTGTCGGACGTCTGGACAATCACCAGGGGTTTGTCGCTGACACGAACCGTCAGGCCAGGGGTTGAACCGATTGCAATGGTCATCTGAGCTCCTTGGAAAAATGATCCTTCAAGGAACATCGGCCGGCGCAGCGTTTTCTTGAGAGCCCTTCATTGCCAGTGACGTAGGAAGATTACCCAAACTCAGTAGGACTTTTCGGACAACCGAACGCCGTTCGCAGATTTCGTCGGAATTCCGGACACGCCTCGTTACACTGCCCTCAAGGATCTATATTTAATCGTTATAAATCAATTACTTATAAGTTTATTGAGTCTTCTTCACGGCTGGTACAAATCCTGCTCTAACCCCCTACCCCCGGCATACAGATCGGCTTGGGGGAATCTAGATGAACCTGCATCAGCACCGTCATCACTATTAGAGAGAAAATAATGAAATCTGCCTTCAACACCCTTGTTCCGGGCGCCTTGGCCCTCCTGCTGCTTCTGCCGACAGCCCTGCAGGCAAAAGAAGTCGCCAACCAGCAAAAACTGGCGAATGTGGTGATCCTCGCTACCGGCGGCACCATTGCCGGCGCTGGCGCCAGTGCCGCCAACAGCGCGACCTACCAGGCCGCCAAAGTCGGGATCGAGCAACTGATCGCCGGCGTACCCGAGCTGAGCCAAGTGGCCAATGTTCGTGGTGAGCAAGTGATGCAAATCGCCTCCGAGAGCATCACCAATGAAAACCTGCTGCAACTGGGCCGCCGCGTGGCCGAGCTGGCTGACAGCAAGGACGTCGACGGCATCGTCATCACCCACGGCACCGACACCCTGGAAGAAACCGCCTACTTCCTCAACCTGGTGGAAAAAACCGACAAGCCAATCGTCGTGGTCGGCTCGATGCGCCCAGGCACTGCCATGTCGGCAGACGGCATGCTCAACCTGTACAACGCCGTCGCGGTAGCCGGCAGCAAGGACGCACGCGGCAAGGGCGTGCTGGTGACCATGAACGACGAGATCCAGTCGGGTCGTGATGTCAGCAAAATGGTCAACATCAAGACTGAAGCGTTCAAGAGCCCATGGGGCCCGCTGGGCATGGTCGTCGAAGGAAAATCCTACTGGTTCCGCCTGCCGGCCAAGCGCCACACCATGGATTCGGAATTCGATATCAAGACCATCAAGAGCCTGCCTGACGTAGAGATCGCCTACTCCTACGGCAACGTCAGCGACACCGCGTACAAGGCCCTGGCTCAATCCGGCGCCAAGGCGATCATCCACGCCGGCACCGGCAATGGCTCGGTATCTTCGCGTGTCGTGCCGTCCCTGCAAGCCCTGCGCAAGGATGGTGTGCAGATCATCCGTTCTTCCCACGTCAATGCCGGCGGTTTTGTCCTGCGTAACGCAGAGCAGCCAGACGACAAATACGACTGGGTCGTGGCGCATGACCTGAACCCGCAAAAAGCCCGGATCCTGGCCATGGTTGCCCTGACCAAGACATCCGACAGCAAAGAGCTGCAACGGATGTTCTGGGAATACTGATTGAGTGCGTGCGACCCGCCCGGGTTGCACGCTTGCCCTCCTGACTCGCCCGCCCGGGCGAGTCAGCGCCAACCCTGGCGCCAGCACTGCAAAAAAAACCTGCGGACGCACACTAAAACGCAAAACCTGTGGTCTGAGAGATCTTCTTGAATTTTAAGCAGTTGCGAAAATGCTTACAGTTAAATACTGTATGCACGTACAGCTTAATAAGGACTACCCCGTGGCCACCTCCCAAGCAAACAGCAACCCACCTGGTTCTTACGAACGCATGGGTCTACGCATTCAAAAAATCATCAATTCGCCGAACGCACAAAAAGCCAAGGCTGCACTGATCTTCCGCCTCCCCGATGAGCCGGTTGATGAGTGGGAACGCCTGCTTGAGGAAATCGCCGAGAACGACAACGTCACCCTCGCCCACCGCGACGACGGTGGCGTGCAGATTTTCTGGGTAGTGCCGAAGGAAGATTGAGTCGATGATGGTTCGTTGTTTTGCTTTGCTGCTACTCCTGGTGGCGGCCAGCGCACACGCGCAGGCGCCACGTACGTTTAACGAAGCGAAAAAGATCGCCTGGACGCTCTACGCGCCGCAGTCCACCGAGTTCTACTGCGGCTGTAAGTACACCGGTAATCGGGTCGACCTCGCGGCCTGTGGCTACGTGCCACGGAAAAACGCCAACCGCGCGGCACGTATTGAATGGGAACACATAGTGCCGGCCTGGCAGATCGGCCATCTGCGTCAGTGCTGGCAGGAAGGCGGACGGCAGAACTGTACCCGCCATGATCCGACCTACCAGCGCGCCGAGGCCGACTTGCACAACCTGGTGCCCAGCATCGGCGAGGTCAACGGCGACCGCAGCAATTTCAGTTTCGGCTGGCTGCCGGTAAAAAGCGGGCAATATGGTTCGTGCCTGACCCAGGTCGACTTCAAGGCCAAGAAGGTCATGCCGCGCCCCTCCATCCGCGGCATGATCGCCCGCACCTACTTCTACATGAGCAAGCAGTACGGCTTGCGCCTGTCCAAGCAGGATCGGCAATTGTACGAGGCCTGGAACAAGACCTACCCGGTGCAAGTCTGGGAGCGCCAGCGTAACCAGAAGGTGGCTTGCGTCATGGGTCGCGCCAACGAGTTTGTCGGCCCGGTAGACATGAAGCTCTGCAGTTAAGACAAGGCCCGGGGCATAGCGCCCCGGCCCCCAGACAAGCTAGCTTCCAGCCTTGTTGTAACGCCAGTACCCCATGAGGTTGAGCATTTGCCGAGGAATCTGCCGCTCACCGACCAAATACTTGCGCACACTCATCACAGCAGCACTCTCGCCAGCGATCCAGGCATAAAAAGCAGCACCCTGGGCGGAACCGGTTTCCCAGAGAATCTCCTGGTCGATATCGATGTCGGGCAATGCCCCAGGGTCGCCGACTGCTGAATTGAAATCCGGTAGTTGGGCGCTCTGCACGGCCTCTACCATCAGCATGCCCGCAGCGACAGACGCACGCTCATCACGGATCAGCCATTGCACCTCGAGCCCCGGCCACTGGGGCACCGGCAACCGGTCTGCGACCGCCTGCACTTCGAAAAACGCCTGAGTCGCGGGCGGCGCGTGCTGCCCGGCCAACTCTTCAAGTATGCCCAGTGCCGCTGGCAGTGCGGTGGCATCGGCCATCAGCAGCAACTGCCCCAACTCCATAGGTGGCTTCCATTCAAAACCACCGGTTTGCTCGGCGCTGAAACGCCGGTCAGGTGCCACGATCTGCAGGCTCGCGCCCGGCTGGGCATACAGTGCCCAGCGTGAAGCCGGACCTGTTTCGCCATGCAGGACAAAGTCGATATCCACCTCGCCCTGCGCAGGACGCAGGTGGCGAATGGTGTAGGTGCGCATCGCCGGGCGTTGCGCCAGAGGCAGGGAGCGGTAGCCGGTGTGCCAGTCCGCATCATGGGCCAGCCTGGCAAGGCTGCCATCGGCGGCCGGGAAAAACAGCTTTACCCGCTGGTCCGGCGCCCAGGTGGCCATGCCGGCCACCATGGGGCCGGCCAGCGTCACGCGCATCAGATGCGGGCTCAGCACCTGCTTTCGTTGCAGGACGGCGTCGAACACTGTGTAAGGGGCAGCGCGGGCCATGGGGACCTCCCTGAGGGTGATGAGTCGTTATTCCTATAGACGGATAACGTCGCTCACCCTTTAGGCAGGCATTACTTGACGCTATTGTGCTCGATGACCAGGGTCTCGATGTTCTGTTTCTTCGCCTTGACCAGGGCGGCGGCCACCTGGGCCTGGCGTGACTCAGCCTCAGCCTTGGAATTGAATGGCCCTACCAGCACACGTTGTTTGCCGTCTTGCGTGACGACGTAGGAAACAAAGCTATGCTCGATCAACCACCCGGTCAGATCGCTGACAGCCTGCGGAGTCGAACCTTGCACCAACACATCCCACTGCGGTACAGCGACCTCTGCCGGACTGGCCACAACCGCCGCCTGGGGCTTCTTCGGCCCTTGCCCGGCCTGCTCACCGCACCCGGTCAGTGCCAATACCGCGATCACCCACATCAATTTGCGCACAGCTTTTCCCCCTGAATGCCAAAGGCGCAGATCTTATCACTCAAAAATGCCTCTCAACCCAAGCAAACAGGGGATAAAACAACGAGAATGATGATTGCAGCCTCTGTATAGTCGCACCCCGGGAATTAATGCAGCGTCTACGCGTCAGAAAGAAGCACCCAAACCGTGACACTTCGCACTAATCTATACGTATTACCGACATCTGCACGTGTGTCAGGTGCCCTACAAAGCTATCAAGGAGAAGATCATGCTGATACTCACCCGCAAAGTCGGTGAAAGCATAAACATCGGTGACGACATTACCATCACCATTCTGGGCGTTAGCGGCCAGCAGGTCAGAATCGGCATCAATGCCCCGAAAGACGTTGCGGTGCATCGAGAAGAAATCTACCAGCGCATCCAGGCAGGCCTGACTGCCCCGGAAAAACCGCAAACCTGAGCCTGAACAGCAATCAGTAGCCAGCCTGCTTTTTAGAGTAATGGCTGGCTAAAGATTCTGTGCCTCACCAACAACGTCGATACTAACGGGATCTCCCCAGACGACGCTGTCAGCCGATTCTCTTTTCTCCTGTCGAAACCGACGCCTGCCCAGGCCATCAGCCGAATGTCACTGCGCGCGCCATGCCCGTGGCCGCTACCACCATCAGCACAATCAACAACGCCTCGACATGACAGATACGGGCAAACAGCGCTGTGCGCCCGACATCGATCGGAGCCTGCCGGCCCAATGCGATCCGCCATTTGATCAACGCCAGCATGGGCGCAATTTCCAGCAGCAAAATGATGATGAACAAACTCATTTTCAGGTGGAACAATGGCTGATGCAGATAGTAGTCCGTGCCCTTTTCGTAGCCGCCAAAGGCCCGCAGCCCTCCCGTCAGCAACAGGATGATCGCCGAAACGCCCCAGAAGTTGTCGGCCAGCAACACGCTGCGGGCCCCGCCGCCATCGGCCGTCACTCGCCGAAAAGCCGTGGCACGGGCCAGCACCGCCCACAACGCGAGGCCATAGGCCAACAGATGAACCGCCGCAAGCAACCAGTGAACAGCCATGGGTTTGACTCCCCTTTCAGGACGGAAAAAACAGCTGCGTCAGTAGTAGTTCATCGCGCCGGACTTCGCTTGCCAGGCGCCAATCGCAGCCCGATTTAAATCAACACCAAAGATAAATCCCTCCGAACAAAACGACTTGTCCTACATCCTGAGATGGCGTAATGGAACTACGATTGCCGGACCACCCCTGCAAGGATTTGCAACACTTGTGATCATCTACGCTGCCACCGCATTTTCCACTCTGGTTGTCATCACGCTCGGCATGGCCGCCTGTGGCTGGTACCGCCATCTGCATCATCACGAATACGAGCCGCTGCCTTCCAGCAGCGAACAGGTAAACCTTCGGTAAAAACGGTTGCCCATCGGAATTTCAGCCCACGACCTTGATCTAGTGGCAAGTTGCCGCTATTGCTTAGACTCACGTTCACACGGGTCAGAGGAGGCGAGCATGGTTCCAAGATTTGTTGTAGTGCCGGCGATTCCTGCCCAGACCCAATCCTTGCGCACAGGCAAACGCTCCTACTGCAAGGCATCCCCCACAGGATTTAACCTCTACGACAACCGGGACAAGCTGCGCTTGCAACACACCTACCCCAGCCGCCTGGAGGCCGAGGCCGCATGCCAGCGACTCAACGCCGAACGCCTACCCCACCTGACGTCAGTGCCCCTTAACTGTGACAAAGGCTGTCCGCCAAACGCCTGACCTGCTCAGTCGCAGCCTCGCGAGCCGGTAAATCCTGCGCCTCGCCCAAGATGGTTTTCTCGATAATCACTGCGTGGGAATCACTGATCCCGATAAATTGCAGCCAAGCCGCCACGTAAGGCTCCTGGAAGTCGAAGTACTGTGCCGGCGTGCTCGACTGCGACGAAAAATCCAGGCCGCGGGCGTAGACCACCACGGCCTTCTTGTTATGCAGCAAGCCATACAAGCCACGCTCGGGGTCGAACCCGAACAACAGGTCTTTCTGCGACACCAGGTCGATGAAGTGCTTGAGCTTGTACGGAATACTGAAATTCCACAACGGCACGGACAGCACAAGCAGGTCTGCACGATGCAGCGGCTCGGCCAACGCCCTCAAGGTACTCCAGGCGGCTTGCTGCACGGGCGTCAAGGCTGTTCCCGCGAGACCGGCATACTTGGCGTCCATGGCATGCTGGTCAAACTCCGGGAGCGCCATGGCCCACAGGTCGAGGGTGACGATTTCGGTGTCCGGGTGATGCTCCTGATAACGCGCGATGAAACTGCGGGCAACCTGCAGGGATGCCGAACGCTGTTTACGGGGCGAACACTCAATATGCACAAGCCTAGCCATGGATGACCTCGAGGATGGGAATCTGGAGGGCATTGCAACATAGCGCTATTTGAAATATAAATCGTGATTAATCGCTCAATTGATCACGAATAGAACTATGTTCGACATCCTGCTACTCAAGACTTTTGTCACTGTGGTCGATGAAGCCGGCTTCAGCCGCGCCGCCGACAAACTGAGCCTGACCCAGTCCGCGGTCAGCGGTCATTTGCGACGCCTGGAAGAGCAGATCGGCAAACCGCTGCTCAAACGCACTACCCGCTCCCAGCAATTGACGCCCGACGGCGAACGCCTGATCGGCTATGCCCGCACGATCCTCGCGCTGAACCGGGACGCCTGGGCGGAGCTGACTCGCACGCCCTTTCACGGGCGACTGCGAATCGGGCTGTCCGAGGATTTTGTCGAGGCGCGACTGTTGCGCACGCTGCAAGCTTTCGCCGCACAGTACCCGGGCCTGGAAATCGACATCCAGGTGGGCATCCCCGGCACCTTGCTTAACCAGATGAAGCAAGGCCATCTGGAGTTGGTGATCGGCTCGGTCTGTGAAACCGACGAGCCGGGCCAACTGCTGTGGCAAGAACCCCTGGTGTGGGCAGGTCCGGCGCAGCCTGTGACCTCGCTACCCAGCCCCCTGCCCCTGGCGCTCTTCCCAGAGCCGTGCCCTTATCGCGAGGTGGCGCTGACGCGCCTGGCCCAGGCGGGCATCCCCCAACGTACGGCAATGTCCTGCACCAGCACTGCCGGATTGCGAGCTGCGGTGTTGGCAGGTTTTGCGCTGGCACCGATGGCGGCCAGTCAATTGGGCCAGGGGCTGACGGCGCTGGGTGCCGAGCATGGCTTGCCGGACTTGCCTGATGCGCAGTTCCGGCTGTTTGCCGCGCCTGAAGCGGATCAACCGATAGTGGCCGCGATATCGGCACTGATTGTCGAATATTGCGCGACGCGAAGGGAACCGTAACAGCCCAGGCTTGAGCCCTACAGGGTGATCGACGTTGCCGGATAAAACAGCGTATTGAGCACTAACAGGATCATCCAGAAACCAATCTCCAGGGTTTCGGTAATGGGCTGGATACGCTTCACCGCACCATACACATGCACCACGAACATCAGCGTGAACACCACAAACAGCATGTCAAACGCATAGCTGAAACTGGTGCCGGTAGTTGCAGAACGCAACATCGCCACTTCCACCACCAGGATGAACGCCCCCAGGCAGCGGCCAAAATAGATCGTCAGGTGCTGCTGCTCGGGAATCGTCCAACGCATCGCCCGAGCCCAGGCAATGGGCGCGATAAAGATCGGCAGGGCAAAAAACAGCGTGGTGACGATCATCAAGGTAGTGATGTAGTGCTGACTGTATTGCGCGTAGTGACCGAGCATGGCGGACTCCTTTTCCTTGAGGGCAGCCTCTGCGGGCTGAAGCGCAGAATTGCAGCCACCAAGACGGGCGTCCAATGTGAAGTGGTCGCTCAAGACCAAAGAGAATGGGCTTGGGTAGAAGGGATTAGTACTGAAGTCGCTCGCTCTTGTATTCGTCTGCCTCTCCCGGTATTGATCAGTATCAACCCAATGCAGGAAGCAGGCAGTGATCACCATTCGAGAAGCCACCAGGGAAGACATCCACGTACTTCGCAACCTCGGTATCGAGACGTACCGAGAGCACTTTTCTGACCTGTGGACCGCCGCAGGAATGCAGCACTTCCTCAACGAGGACTTCTCAATCTGCGAACTTGAGAAATCCATCGAAGCACCCACCCACTACAACTGGCTCCTGGTATTCGACGAGGAAGGCCGAGCCATAGGTTTTTCAAAGGTCAACTGGTCCAGATCGATCCCTGTGTCTGGCGAGATTGGTGCTGAACTGCAGAAAATTTACTTCCTCAAGTCTCAGGCGGGCAAAGGCTACGGCAAGCAGCTTCTGCAGTTCATTCAGCAGTCAGCAAAAACCCGCAAGGAAAGCGCCCTATGGCTGGATGTGCTGAAGTCCAACAGCCATGCCCAGCGTTTTTATGAAAGTTGCGGATTTCAGGTACTGGGCGAAATACCCTTTTGTACTGACAAGGCTGACATCGGGATGGTGGTGATGTGCTGCGCGCTTTATCAGTCGGAATGACTAGCTGGCATTAATCGCAGCCAACAAAAAAGGGCC
>NZ_JBIUWJ010000013.1:0-123736 GCF_044743405.1 Pseudomonas sp. NPDC087626 | reverse complement strand
GCCCACCTTTCGGTGAGCCCTTCTAGACCGCCCAGCAGAGCGGATTTTGTTTGGTAGGCGCGATTGGACTCGAACCAACGACCCCCACCATGTCAATGTCTGCTTGAGCAAGCTGCAAGCGTTGGTGCTCAAGGGTTTCACAGAACGCCCATTCACAATATGAGGCGTCAAAAATGGCCACTTTCCGCTTACTTCCGTCCGGCAACTGGAATACTCAGGTACGGATTCAAGGCAAATCTCCCCAGTCGAAAACCTTCACCACGAAGGCCGAAGCAGAGTCATGGGCAAACCAGATCGAAGCCGTGACGATGGATCACCAGCACCACACTATCTATACGCTGGGCATGACCTACTGCGAAACCATGCTCAAGGGGAAAGGCAGCTACGACCATGCACTGAAGATCGTGGAGCATCTGGGCAGGCACTTCACTCAACCGATACACGAGATCACCCCGCAGATGATCAACGACTTCAAGCTTATGCGGTTGAAGACCGTAAAGCCGTCCACATGCAGGACGCAGCTAGCATTCATGTCCCGGTTCTACAGATTCGCCAAACGCGGCCTACTGATCGACATTCACAACCCTGTCAGTGATATCGCACTCCCTAAGCCTGATCGGTCCTCCGACAAGGTGATTAGTGCAAGCGAGCTTGAGCGGTTACTGGCGAGGCTGTCACCCATCATGAAACCCATTGTCGAACTGGCATATGAGACTGCCATGCGGCGCTCTGAAATCCTGAAGCTGACCAAAGACTGCCTGCACCTCAAGGACCGCATTGCCGATGTGATTGATGGAAAGAACGGTACACGGTCAGTTCCCCTTACCCACCGTGCAGTGGAAATTCTTCAGCTCGCCGAACTGTGTGCCGCCGTAGAACGTGACCCGAACAACCTGATCTTCCCGGTCACGCCACATGCCGTATCCCAGGCTGTGCGGCTGGCACGAGTTAAGGCGGGCTTAGACAGAAGTGTCCGATTGCATCAGCTCAGGCACACCAGAATCACCAATGTCGCCAAGAAGGGATTCAACAACGCTCAAATCATGATTGTTTCAGGGCACAGGGATACACGATCCGTTGCCCGTTACTCACATTTGAATGTCAGGGACGTTCTGCACCTTATCGATTGACCCCATCAACCCGATCCGCCAACCAACTCACTTTTGAGTTGGTTGTAGCAGTGAAGCTGAAGTAGCAATGCTGGACTTACTGCAATTTCAAACGGCTGACTTTTCAGCCGATTACAAAGACAGTTGAAATCTCACCTCGCAGAGGCTCTTCGAGACATCCGTGATTTGCTTACAGAACTTGCTGAAGGGGGTATCAGCAAATTTGCGCCCCCCCATAAAACCCATAAAAATCGGCACTCATACCCGTGCTTCAAGCTGCCTCGCCGGGAAGCATCACCGGCATGAGCACTGTGATGAGCACCCGTGAGTTCGCTAAACAGACTGGTCGCCAACATGGCAACGTAATGACCACTGTTCGCGGCATGATTGCCCGGGGTGAACTGAATATCCCGGAGTCCACCTGGATTGGCGACAACGGCAAGGCATTGCCTGAGTTCCGCCTGAGCCGCTTTGACTTCGAGAAGATGGCATACCGCCTGAAGTCCAGCGACATTGAAGTAGTACGCCGACACTTTGGTGTCCGTGAAATGAAGATCGAGCCAGCCCCTGTATCGGTTCCTCTCGGCATGGTAGCCCAGGCAGCAGTCCCTGCATCACTGAAGCTTGTCCCGCCAGTTGGTGCGATTGGGTTCATGCCGGAGGCACCAGAAGCTATCACCATGAGCAGCCGAGAGATTGCTGAGCTGACAGGGAAGCGTCACGATCACGTGATGCGTGATATCCGGAAGATGTTGGAAGATTTGGATATTTCTAACGCCCCCAAATTTGGAGGCGTCTACACAGACAGCAAAAATGAGCAGCGTCCATGCTTCAACCTGCCTCGCCGTGAAGTGGACATCCTCTTGACAGGCTACAGCGTTCCGCTCCGTGCCAAGGTTATCGACCGCTGGCATGAACTGGAAGCTGCGGTGGCTAAGCCAACCCAGCCGGTAAACCTGTCTGATGCATCCGCTCTCCGTGGCCTGCTCCTGGGCTATACCGAGCAAGTGTTGCAACTGGAACACAAGATCACTGAGGACGCCCCGAAGGTTGAGTTCTACGACAACGTTGCTGTAGCAGTTGGCACCCAGACAGTTCAGGAAGTAGCGAAAGAGTTCGGTATCGGCTCCACCAAGTTCTACAAGTTGCTTCGTGATGAGAAGATCCTCATGAGTCATCCTAACCAGAACGTGCCGTACCAGAAGCATATGGATGCAGGGCACTTCGAAGTTGTTGTTGGTGAGTGGAAGAACCAGGAAACTGGTGAAATCAAGTTGAAGCCACGAAGCTTTGTGACCGCTAAGGGCCTGATCTACCTGGAACGCCGGCTGAACAAACTCGGCCACTTCCGTACCACTCAAGTTGCTGCATAGGGGCTAGATGTACAGAGATGCCGTAGAGTATCGCCCGGGGCATTGGCTTGCCCCGGGAAGTAAGGCCCTGGAGCTTTACAAAGAGAAGAAGTGGAAAGAGCTGGAAGCACTTCAGCAATCACAGCTTAAGTTCGGTAAGCCTAGTACTGTGAAAGTAATGCTTAACACTCACCGCCCCAATTTTGACAGAGATGCACACGCCAAAAACCCAAGTAAGCCTTGACTTTTCACGTAAAAGATGTACATTATCAGCACTCACCAGCCGCCACATAGGCTGGCACCGCAAATCCCCTATACCCAACCACTACTTCGCTTGTTCAAGCCAATAGGCCACTGAGCAGAGCGAATTTTTGTCGTCTGCGATATGGATTTACGTGTTTCCGTTACTGATCAACCGGGGACCAACTGAGGACTTGCCTATGAAATGAACTTAATCAACAAGGAGAAACACCCATGAAACTTTGCACCATCGCAACAAGTAGCACCAACACACCTAGCCTCCTATCTCAGTCCGAGTTGAAAACCCTAAACTCTCGGATTGCCGCCAATGCCGATAAATGGCTTGGTAGGATGGTGCAGAAGAACAAAGACTCATCAAAGCCCGAAAAGTCTTTGCAGCAGAAGAGCACTAGAGGACGCTCGCCCAAGGTTATCACCAATCCATTCTACGACATTATCGGTGGGGGAGTTTACTTGAGCGAATACCCAGCATTCGCGATGGATATCATCGAAGGTATTGCACGGCTGGACTGGCATGACCGCCCAATCGGAACTGGTGGAAAGTCTATGCCGCTATCAGTACGCAGCATTGTGGAGATTTTAGAGTGGCTCCCTATTGTGACTAATGACGCCGTTAAAGCCCTACTGGATCTTGATGAAAGACATGCCCGACGTTACGTCAAGGCGATTGAGCTTATCGTTCCGCACATGATGAAAAGCCGACCAGTGTCGCTCTACAACGAGATGGAAGGTATTGTCCCTGAGTCCTCACCCAGTGCCTGGCAGGATAGTGATGAGCTAATCGCACCCAACCCCGAAGCATTGGCTAGGCTGCATTATGACCTGCGAACCCTAACGCAGTATAAGAGTGCAGAGGCGTACGAGGTAGAGTACGAACCCGCACCAGCAGATGCCCACTTCACCAACGTAATTGCCTTCCCGGCTCGCATGCAACACCCCAAGAAAGGTGCGGCATTGGCGTTGTTGGAACAAGGGTTGAGCCTCAGAGCAATCGCAAAGGAACTCGGAATCTCTGTGAACTCTATCCGCTCGTGGCAGAAGTCGAACCCTACCGAGAAACAAGCAGCATGAACAGGGTGTATCAGTAATTCGGCCGCATGTATCTAAAAGAAGTGACCACTTCTACCAGAGGTTGGAACGGGAACTTATCGCCAAAGCGTAGCTTTGAGATTATCCACCTCTATACAGTTACCTTGTAGCGTCTACGCTACAGCATAACAACCTGTTCCTAAGGCACGGATTACTACTCTGTATAGTTAGGGGGAGAGAGGGGGCAACAAAGCCCCTCCCCGCTCTTGATCTTGACCTTAACTGTGCTGAACACCTTAGAGCTTGTTATCCGTGACGGTACGTCACAGCATATCTGCACAGTGAAGATCAAAAGCTTTTGGGGCTTTCTTGCCCCTTCTTCTCTGATTGAATACTATGCCGTCAGGCAAGATAACAACTCTATTCAGTAGGGTGGATAAGGGGCTCAGCCACCACCCTGCTCTTGATCTTGATGTTAACCATGCCGAGCGGCATAAGTTGATTATCCGTGACGGTACGTCACATATAACTCTGCAACTCTATACTCTGTGCGGGCATTCCCCCTACAGGCGTAACTACCCTGCCGCTTCATCAGCTCAGAGCAGCAAGTTCGTTTGCCTCCCCTCAAGCCCATATTGGAGATAGAGGTTCACTGTTACTTGATATCATGTCTCAGCGGCTTATACCGTGGACAGCGATAGGCTCAAGCTCAGAACTACAGTGCTTACACTTGATGGCCTGCACCTTGATCATCTCAGCACAGTACGGGCATTCCCGAAGTCCGTTAACCGCAACAACAGAATGCCCAGCAGTTCCAGCAGCAGTGGTTTGCACCTCTTCCCAGCCTCGCCGAAGGTAAGACTTTGCGAGGATACCCTTGATGGCAAAGCAGTAAGCGATGATGACGATGGGTAAAGCTATCAGCAACCCCGGCCCTCCAGTGACGCCTGCAACGCCACCAACAAGAATTACCCAGATGAAAAAGTGTGCCCAGAGGCCACGGTACGCCAGGTAGAAAGGGCCAAAGTAGAACACAAAGTACGCGGACTCTATGCTGACCGTCTCAGTGTGGCCGTTGGCGGGATTGCGGAAGATGCGATCCATAGGATCTCCTTGATGGTCGTGCGGTGTTGCCAGTCGTGCAAAGCCCACTCAGGCTGCCTCAGTGGAGTATGTGGACCTGAGAACGAGATCCTTGGACTAATGTCACGATTAGTGTGTTCACGATTAGAGCACATACCGGGAGCATTGGGGAATGCCATCCCCACCACCATCCCCAGCCTTATGCCACCTATTCGGCAGCCGAGTACGCGAACTACGCCTAGCCTTGGGCATGAACCAAGAGGAGTTTGCGGACAGGTGCGGCTTCGCCCGGACTTACATGTCTCGAATCGAGACGGGCGGCGCTAACCCGTCTATCAACGCAATCAAGGTGCTAGCTGATGCCCTGGGAGTAAGCATCTCAGTGCTATTCGAAGGAATGTGAAGCTGGGCTTCTCCACCGTTAACCCCCCAAGTAACTGATCAAAATCTAACCACCATCTATTCCCTCGCTGGCGCCAGCCTGAGCTTCCGACACCCCTCACCCTCACCATAGCCGCTGTTTCCTTGGTTTACGCTCCAGTCGGGTCAAGCAAAGCCCCCTCGACACTTGGTTTTCCAAACGTAGCCGTAGGTTGTTCCGCTTCAGCCCCATAACAGCACAAGTAGTCGCCAGAACTGCACCAGCATACGGACCTGCCCTGCCGCCTAGAGCGCACCTCAATTATTACAACTGTTGATCGGTCGTTCTAACAGTTGTAATATCATCTCATCAGCCCGCATCAAGGAGTTACCAGCATGGAAGTTGTCGCCTACTACCGCGTGTCCACCAAAGGTCAGGGTGAATCCGGACTCGGCCTCGACGCCCAGCGGGAATACGTTAAGTTCGCCGCAGAGCAACAAGGATGGGTGGTGGTGGCTGAGTTTGAAGACGTTGCCGTATCTGGCTCCATTCATCCTCTGGAGCGCCCAGCAGCCGCCAAAGCCTTCGCTGATGGCCGTCCTGTAGTCGTTGCCAAGCTCGACCGGATGAGTCGGGACGTTGAACACATCGCCGGCCTGATGAAGCGCCACAAGTTCCGGGTAGCCACAATGCCCACCGCAGACACGTTCCAGCTACATATCTACGCCGTACTGGCCGAACAGGAGCGAACCTTCATCAGCGAACGTACCAAGGCCGCATTGAAGTCCTTGGAAGCGCGTGCAGCTAGTGGTGACGGAGAGGCAGTGCAGAAGATCAGCAACCGCTCCCAAGCTCTCGCCAAGGGCCGTAGCATGCTGAACCGCACCAAAGGCCATGATACCCAGCGTCAGCAGGCAGACGACCGTGCAGCCTTGGTCAAGGACGCCATCAGGTTGTGCATCATCGATGGAGCAACAAGCCTCCAGGCAGTAGCCGACTGCCTTATCTCTCGCAACATTCCCACCGCTCGTGGCGGTCAGTGGTCCCCTACCGCCACGATGCGTGTAATGCAACGTCTCGGACTGGAACTGAAGAAGACGCAGCCTCTATAAGCTCTTAGGCTCTTCCACAGCGTGACTATCAGCCGACCACAGGCGGTTTGTCTTTGCCCTTGATATTCGCCAATTCTAGCCCCTGGCAGCGAGGTGGCATGGGAATGGCTCTTAACCTCGACCCAGCCTGAACGTGAAACCTGTCATTCTGCCAGATTCTCCGCCCTGATATTCCGCCCCGATTTAACGGGCGATATTCGACCTAGAACAGGTGCCGATTTTGAAAAGTTTGGGTAACAGCGGATTTCAAAAGGCATGCGTACGTCCGACAGAGAACGGATTTGAGTGGATACTCTAAGTGGTGAGCACCTTCTGCTTTCAGCCCGATCACAAAACTCAATCTCTAAGTGTTAGACACGATTCAATCCCCTCAATTGCAGCTTGAAGTTTCAGCCTAAGCGGCCACAGCTCCGACGCAGTCAATGCATAAGGTCTTTCTGCCATACCGAGAAATGCGGCCAGGGCAAGGTCGGAGTGCTTGATTAGAGCCACCAAATGCTCACCTCTTGGGCCATTACTTCCGGCCAGCCAATTCTTCACTGTTCGCTCATTCGCGTTTGTCCAACGCATAAGTATTTTTGTCGCTTGATGAGTCTCACCAAGCTCTGCGTGAAGTGCTTTAGCAATCTCGGCGGCATACTGCTTTTGAGCCAGAAAAGAACTGCCCGTTTTCGTGAACATTTTTCTCTCCCCGGTCTTCTACCTTCAATAAAGCCATTTCGAAAAATGCAATAACTGATCACGGCTTGGAGGCTGCCCTAGCGGCTGTAGGTCATATCGAGGATGCTGTCAATGCATACGCACATTGGCGCGGGTTATGCTCACGATGAATCAAACACGACCTTGGCAGCCGCGTATGTCCGCATGTCAACTGAACATCAGCAGTACTCGACTGAAAATCAGCTCGACGTCATTCGCATTTATGCGGCTACCCACGCACTCGAGATCGTTAAGATCTACACGGACATGGGCAAAAGTGGCCTTAGCCTAGAGGGCCGAGATGCCCTGAAGCAACTGTTCTTTGACGTTGAGAGCGGTTTGGCCGAGTACTCAACAGTTCTTGTATATGACGTCAGTCGCTGGGGTCGATTCCAGGACCCAGACATCAGTGCCAGCTATGAAGTACGGTGCAGACAAGCAGGCGTCTCGGTTCAATACTGTGCGGAGCAGTTCACCAACGATGGCTCGCCGGTATCTAACATCGTCAAAAGCGTGAAGCGGATGATGGCAGGTGAGTACAGCCGAGAACTCTCGGTGAAGGTATTTGCAGGGCAGTCTCGGCTCATCGAGCTTGGGTATCGCCAGGGTGGGGCGGCGGGATTTGGGCTCAGGCGGCAACTTATAGACAGCACCGGCTCACCCAAAAACGAACTTGGCATAGGTGAACACAAAAGCATTCAGACAGACCGCGTGATTTTAGTACCTGGTCCACCGAATGAAGTCGAAATCGTGCTACGCATCTACCAAATGTTCGTGGAGGACGGCAGAAGCGAGCGTGAGATCGCCGAGTGGCTGAATGCTCAAGGCATACTCAATGACCGTTCTCGAAGATGGTCTAGGGGGACCGTGCACCAAGTACTGATCAACGAGAAGTACGTTGGCAACAATGTCTGGAACCACAGCTCGTTCAAACTTAAACAGACGAGAACCCATAACCCCCCTGAAGAATGGGTTCGGGCGAATGATGCCTTCCGTCCTATCGTCAACTCGATACTCTTTCAAGCAGCCCAATCGATCATCCAAACGCGCTCATATCGAATGCCCGATGACGAGATGCTGCACGTACTGAAGGTCATCTATGAGCGTCGAGGCTTTTTGTCAGGTCTTGTCATTGACGAAGCGGAAGGATCCCCCTCAAGCAGTGCTTACCAGCATCGATTTGGAAGCTTGCTTCGCTGTTATTCTCTAATAGGGTACACGCCTGCACGCGACTTCCAATACATCGAAGCCAACAAAAGGCTTCGCGAGATGCATCCGCTGCTGCTTCAGCAAACCATTCTGAAAATCAGAGAGGTGGGTGGCGATGTTACTGTCGATCCAAGCACCGACCTCATGCTGGTTAACCAGGAGTTATCCATTTCTCTAGTACTGTGCCGCTGCCAGGTTTCAATCGCTGGCTACAAGCGCTGGCACATTCGTTTCGACTTAGGCCTGAACTCTGACCTGACAGTCGCCGTACGAATGAAAGAGCACGAAGAGTCAGCTCAGGACTACTACATCCTTCCCACCATCGACATGGCCTCCCCCCACCTGCGACTGACAGAAAACAATCAGGCCAGCCTTGAGATTTATCGGTTCGAAACACTGGACATCCTCTCGGAGCTGACGCGTCGAGTTGATTACAGGAGAGTGGCATGACAGTAATTCAAACCCCTCGCAGAGCCCGTATGCATGTCGCGGAAGAGTCGACGATTCGTCTGATCCCACTGGAAGACATCCGCGTACTCAATCCCCGGGCGCGCAACAAACAAGTCTTCGCCAAATTGGTCGAGAACATCTCGGCCTTAGGACTCAAGCGTCCGATAACAGTTGCCCCCACAACCAATGGCAGTGAAGCATTTGAGATCATTTGTGGCCAGGGTCGCTTTGAGGCATTTCAAGCATTAGGCGAGCAAAAAATACCATGCATCGTTGTGAGTGCTAGCGAGGCTGATCGATACCTGATCGGTCTGGTGGAAAACCTGGCACGCAGGAAGCATTCCAATCGCGAGCTTCTGACTGCTATCCAGATACTCTCGGAACGTGGCTACACCTGTCAGCAGATAGCCGGCAAAACCTGCCTCGACTGCGGCTACATACAAGGCATTCTTGTATTACTTCGCCAAGGAGAAGAGCGACTTATTGCCGCAGTGGAGAAAGGTTGGTTATCCATAAAACTGGCGATTAGCATCGCTCGCTCTAAAGATAGCGACGTCCAACAGGCGATGATCGAAGCTTACGAAAGCGGCCTACTTAAAGGCGAGCAGTTGATGAAGGTACGCCGTCTGATTGACAGACGGAAAACCTTCGGCAAACAGTATGGACAAATGCCGGCAAGCACGGAGAAAACGACACCTCGGAAGCTCCTTAACACCTATCAAAAGGAAGTGCGGCGCCAGAAAGTAATGATTAAGAAGTCGGACATCAATGAGCAACGACTGCTGATCATCGTTACGGCCATGCGCAAACTAATTGCCGATGAGTACTTCAGCAACCTGCTTCACAACGAAGAAATCCCTGATTTACCCAAGCCTCTCGCAGACCGAATATTCGGGGAGAAGCAATGATGACAGAGATCAAGCAAGCCTTCGAGCAACATGTCATAGCGATTCCCGTGGAACAGATTCTTCCATCGCGAAAGGTCGATCACCTAATGTCAGGCAGTAAGAAGTACGCCAGCATTTTGAGCTCGATAAAGGAACTTGGCGTAATTGAACCATTGGTGGTTCATCCCAAGCAGGTGATCGCCGGCGGGATACCTTCGTTTATGTTGTTGGATGGACACCTTCGGCTAGAGGCACTCAAGACACTCGGTGCAACTGAAGCCCTATGCCTGATTTCTACAGATGACGAGGGCTTTACCTACAACCGACAAATCAACCGACTGACGCCGATACAAGAACATAAAATGATCGTCTCTGCATTGAAAAAGGGTATCGAAGCCTCTCGTATTGCAACAGTGCTAGGGATCAATGTGGACCGAGTCCGCCAACGAGAAAACTTGCTGCGAGGCATCGCACCGGAGGCAGCGGAAATGCTCAAGGTTCGCATGGTGTCGCAGGATGTATTTCGCGCCCTTCGTCAGATGAAACCAATTCGGCAGATCGAAACGGTGGAAATGATGGTCTCAGCCAATTGTTTCACTAGGAATTACGCTCAAATGGTGTTGGCAGCGTCTCGCCCTGAGATGCTGATCGAACAAAAGAAAAAACCAACCGCTGACGTGAGTGCAGTGGACATTGCACGAATGGAGCGGGAAATGGAAAACCTGCAACATGACTACAAGCAAGTCGAGGATACCCTTGGAGAAACGATGCTGGTCTTGGTTGTGGCCAAAGGGTACCTGATGCGTCTTCTCCGAAATCAGGCGATAGCTCTGTATCTAACTCACCACTACGCAGAACTGCTTGAAGAGCTCGTATCGATAATGGAAGCTGTAACGTCAGATGCCCGGCAATTGGAGCGGGAATAACAACTGACATCTTCTGCTAATCTTGTCTATAGGACGTAGCTTGTCAGACCCACCCAAGGACGAAGTCATGCCAAATAACTCAGAAGGCAACATCGCCACAGCGGATGCACTGACACTGCTTCTGCACAACCAGCACGCCATAAGTGCAGCGATAGAAGAGGTTACAAAATGGCTCGCTGAGAACGGAGCCGGAGGTGTCGCAGAGAACGCAATAGTAGCTATGGAGATGTTAGACACGAACGCTCAAGGGATCACAGACGCAATCATGAGGCTACGTCAGGCATAGGTAACGGACGGCAGTCTTTTCACAGGGGCGAGCATGCCCGCTAAGAGCCTAAGCGGGCGAAGAGAACCCCGCCGAAGCAGGGTCTGTAGCCATTTACCACTTAGCTGAAGCGCCGAAGAGCCTCCGCCAGCAAGCCTGCGGATGTGCCATCAATCTTCCACTCCGTAGGTGGTTGCTCACCCACCATCACTAGCGCCTCGTAGTCACGAATCCCAGCAGTGCTAGCGGCGAGTGCAATATGCTCTCGCACCACCTTTTCCGCACCGGCTGCGGTGGTGTTCGGAGTGAACTGAACCCTCCAAACAGTTGTTAGCTTGCGTTTGACATAGTGATGCTCCGCAAGCACACGCTCGAACGTCTTCCTTGCCGTGTCAGAAACATAGCCGTTCAAATCAACAGTGACGATCGCATGAAAGGTCATGATTACTTCCCCCGCGCTTTATTGGATTGAGAAACAAGCGAGCCCGCAAGGATCTTTGTGTCTTCGCTGTACTTCTCACTTTGAAGCGCCCTGCCTGCCTTAGCCTCCATGTCGGCACCCGTTTGCTTTCCAGTGTGGGCTTGAGCCAACGCAGAAGCAGCGAAGCTTTTGGCGATTGTCGAAGCGTGGGGATCGCGGAGGGTTTCAGAGGCCAGTTTGGCCACCTTCGCGGAGGATTGCTTTGGATTCTTGCTCATTGGACATTACCTTTTTCAGCATGGATTTTTCCCGCCTGAAAAGGAACCGTTGAGCGATTTCATCATCCATCGTTTGACGATGGGGAATCGATTCGCTCTAATGCGCAATCTCAGGTCAGGTTTCAAAAACCGCTCGGCTTGAGGGGCGAGTGATTACGTTCTGTCGACCAAAACTAAGCGTAATCACCCGCTGACTTCTTACCTGCTCCATTGGAGCACGGCAGACACTCCAAACCCTATATGTAGGGTTTTTTTTGTGCCTGACTACAAGATAATGCGTTTTGAGTGGTGATTGCAACGTACTACCTGTGGATAAAGCTGTGCGTAAAATGTGCATGAAACAGCCAATCGTCGTGAAGGCCTCAACACTGCTGGGCTAGACCGTTTGTCACTGTTGCTCACCCAGAAAAATAGCCTGGGGGGGATTTTTGCCGAGGGCGAAACCTATCACAAAGATCCACTGTAACTAGTAGAGGCCAGCGCCTAGAGACCAGTCCCGAATTCGCTTTCGCCTACTGCTTCTACCGCATAGTGTGATCGCCATAGGCGTATCCCATCTGTGCTGTCTCCTGCTCACTCTCTAGCCCGCACACGTCACTCAGTGTCCACCTCAGGCCCTCATGTGCGATCTTCAGAGCGGCAATCTCCTTTGATCCGTCCCGGCACATGACAATCATCCCAGCGATGGCCTCGTGGGCTCTACGTAAGTCCTGACGTGTCGTATCTAGCTCAGCTTCCAGGACGGAGCAATAGTGCTGGAGCATCTCTACGCGAGTCGGAATCCCCAGCTCAAACCCAGAATCATCGATCAAATCGTCTTCCATCACGCACGCACCAGAATACTGTATATGCGAACAGTGTAGTTTGCAGAGCAGCGGCTCAAGAGAGAGATGACGGGTGGCGAAGAGGACTGAGATGAAGGGGAAGAGTTTCACCCCTGGCAACTGACGTTCACGGCGTTCACATTGCCCAGTGTGAACGAACCCGGTATTTTGTGAACGTTCTGCATGAAATTTGAAGCACAAAAAAGGGCCCACCTTTCGGTGAGCCCTTCTAGACCGCCCAGCAGAGCGGATTTTGTTTGGTAGGCGCGATTGGACTCGAACCAACGACCCCCACCATGTCAAGGTGGTGCTCTAACCAACTGAGCTACGTGCCTGCTGTGAGGCGGCATTCTACGGAATTGCGCAGGGGTGTCAACACCTTTTTTTCACCTAACCCTATGAATATGCAAAATATTTAATTTTGCTGCGGCAAACCGGGGTTTGCGCCCGCTGGCAGTGGATTTTTAACTCAGGTAGGATCGCTGCATTCGTAAAATATATTAAACAGAGGCTTCGGGATGGCGAACACTCCTTATCCGCAATCCTATTACGCCGCGTCGGCCAACCCCGTGCCGGCGCGCCCTGAGCTGCAGGGTGAGGTAGAAACCGACGTCTGCGTGATTGGCGCGGGCTACACCGGGTTGTCCAGCGCGCTGTTCCTGCTGGAGAGCGGGTTTCGGGTGACGGTGCTGGAGGCTGCCAAGGTCGGTTTTGGCGCCTCGGGTCGCAATGGCGGACAGATCGTCAACAGCTATAGTCGCGACATCGATGTGATCGAGCGCAGTGTCGGCCCCAAGCAGGCGCAATTGCTGGGGCAAATGGCTTTTGAAGGTGGGCGGATCATTCGTGACCGTGTCGCCAGGTACCAGATCCAGTGCGACCTCAAGGATGGCGGTGTGTTTGCCGCCATCACCGGCAAACAGATGGGTCACCTGGAGGCGCAGAAACGTTTGTGGGAGCGCTACGGCCACAGCCAGCTCGAACTGCTCGACAAGACCCGCATCCGCGAAGTCGTGGCCTGCGAGCAGTACGTGGGCGGCATGCTCGACATGAGCGGCGGCCACATCCACCCGCTCAACCTGGCGCTGGGCGAAGCCGCTGCCGTCGAATCCCTGGGCGGCTCGATTTATGAGCAATCGCCGGCGGTGCGTATCGAGCGCGGTGCCAACCCGGTAGTACACACGCCGACGGGCAAGGTGCGAGCCAAGTTCATCATCGTTGCCGGCAATGCCTACCTGGGCAACCTGGTCCCGGAACTCGCCGCCAAGTCGATGCCCTGCGGCACCCAAGTGATCACCACCGAACCCTTGGGCGAAGCCCTGGCCAACAGCCTGCTGCCCCAGGACTACTGCGTCGAAGACTGCAACTACCTGCTCGACTACTACCGTCTCTCGGGGGACAAGCGCCTGATTTTCGGCGGCGGCGTGGTCTATGGCGCGCGGGATCCGGCGAACATCGAGGCGATCATCCGGCCGAAAATGCTCAAGGCCTTCCCCCAACTCAAGGACGTAAAGATCGACTACGCCTGGACCGGTAATTTCCTCCTGACCTTGTCGCGCCTACCTCAGGTCGGGCGCCTGGGCGACAACATCTACTACTCCCAAGGCTGCAGCGGGCACGGTGTCACCTACACCCACCTGGCCGGCAAAGTGCTGGCCGAAGCCTTGCGTGGCCAGGCCGAGCGGTTTGATGCCTTCGCCGACCTGCCGCACTACCCCTTCCCCGGCGGCCAGTTGCTGCGCACCCCATTCGCCGCACTGGGTGCGTGGTACTACGGCCTGCGCGATAAGTTCGACTTCTGATCCCACCCTACGGGCGCGGCTTTATAGCTGCGCCCAGGCGTTCAGGAATATACCGGCCAGGTCTCGACGATCTTGCCGCCACGCACCGCCAGCAAATCGCCAAACTGCAACAACACCGACTCGGTCTGGGTCGGTCGCAGGAACACCTGGTCATCCACCGCCAGGCCTACCGCCTGCGAGCCATTGACCATTTCCTGATTTGAACTGCGGCCGTACAGCCCGTTGTTCTGCAATCCGGCCGGCGATTCGAACTCGGCCATCCAGTTACCGCCATAGATGAAGTAGGTCTCACGCTGGTTGATGTCCCACCACGACAACAGCCTGGACTTGCCGTCCAGTGCGGGAATCTGCACCGCCCCCGTGCGTTTCAGTACCGGGGTAGCGATCCAGGTGGCCGGCAGGTGCTCGACCAGCGAGGGCAAATCGTAATGGGTTGGCTTGAGCATGGCCGTACCCACCGACACCTCGCTGCTCAGCGACTCCTGCTCATGCATGCGATAGCTGGGACTGCCCGCGGTATTGAGCGTCAGGTCCGGGCGCCAGAGGTCGGCAAACTGTTGCCGAGTGAAGTCGACGTAGCCGTTGTACTGAGTCATGACCTTGGCAAACAGCTCATCGGCACTGCCGAGGATGCCCGGCACCCCCATGCCGACAAAGGGGTCGTAGCCCATGAACCCGGCAAACTGCAGGTGCTGCGCGTTGGCGCGGATCAGCCCCAGCATCTGCCCCAGGGTGGCCGTGTCTGCCACGCCGCCGCGATGCAGGCCGACATCCAGCTCGATGTTCACCCGCAATTGGGTACCCAATCCCCGGGCCAATGCAAGGTACTGTTGCAGATGCTCCGGAGTATCGAGCAACCATTGCAACTGCCGCGCCGGATCGAACGCGCCTTTGTGGGTTTGATAGAACAGCTCGGCCGAACGCACCGGCAGCGGCTTGCCCAAGAGGATGTCGGACTCGGGGAAAACCAGTGCATCATGATTGAGAAACGGCTGATGAAACGACATCAGTCGCTGGGTTCCCGCGCGCTTGCAGATGTAGGCCAACAGCCCCGGTGACGGCAGGGATTTCTCCACGAGGCGCAGGTGCTTGCCACCGCGCTTGACCGACTGCATCACCACATCGATGTTGTGGTCCAGGCGATCCAGATCGATCAGCAGCACCGGGCGCATCGGGCCGTGCTCCTTCAACTGCTGATTCAGGGCCCTGAAGTACTCGGAATAGGCGCTGCCCCGGTCGCCGGGGCGCAGCAACGCACCCACGCCCAACAGCAACACACCAAGCCCTGCGGCCCCAGTGAGGAAATTGCGTCGATCGATGCTCATCCACTGACTCCCAGGATCGATGACAAATGCGCGTTGAGGAACTTGCCGCCAGGGTCTAGCGCATCGCGAACCTCACGAAACTCCTGCCAGCGCGGGTACAGCGCTTGCAGGTTACGCGCATTCAAACTGTGCAACTTGCCCCAATGCGGGCGGCCGGCGTACTTCCAGAAAATCGGCTCGATGGCCGCGAAGAAGTTGTGATGGTCCATCTGGTAATGCTGATGCACCGAGATCGAACAACTGTCGCGCCCCTCGAACATGCTCAGGGGGATGTCATCGGCCTTGACGTAGCGGTACTCGATGGGAAACCAGGTGCGCAGGTCCTTGTCAGTGATCAGCTTGATGATCTCGCGCAGGCAGGCCGGGCCATGTTCGGCCGGCACCGAGTACTCCATTTCGTTGAAACGTACCGTGCGCACATTGGCATAGATGTCGAAGGAGTCACCGACCCGATCATCAAAATTGGCAATGTGCCGCAGACTATTGAGCAAGGTACGACGGGCATCAGGGAAATCACTGACGTACTTGTCGAACTTCTCGATGAGGTTGACGAATTCATTGCCGCCCTCCTCGTCGGCACTGATCGGCGGTGTCGCCGCATCGGTGGTTTCGTTGAGGGCCATCGACAAGGCGTAGTCCGAATGGGTAACCACCAGCATTTCCCAGTGCTGGTTGTCGCGGGTGTGTTTTTCCACGTCCTCCAGCAGTTCTTCGGTCTTGGCGATCCACTGGTGTTCGCGCAGGCGGTAGGCGGGGCGATTCTGCATGCGGATCTTGCTGACCACCCCCAATGCTCCCAGCGACACCCGCGCCGCGTTGAACACCTGCGGGTTGTGGTTGCTGTCGCAGTCAAGCACCTCCCCCGTGGCCGTGACCAGTTGCAAACCGGCGACGTAGGCGGAATAGGAGGGAAACTGTTTGCCGGTGCCATGGGTCGAGGTGGAGATCGCACCTGCTAGAGTCTGGTAGTCGATATCGGCCATGTTGCTCAGGCCCTGGCCGACTTCCTTCAAGGCCAGGCCCATGCGCGACATCGGCGTGCCGGCGCCAAACTCGGCCTGCTGGGTCTGCGGATCATGACTGAGCAAGCCGCTGAAGTTGCTCAGCGACAACAAGGTGCCATCGGTGGGCACCAGGGCGCTGAACGAGTGCGCCGAACCCACCGGGCGAATCTTGCCCGGGGCGCGGCCGATCACCTGCACCAGTTCATCCAGATCCTTCGGCGCCAGGCGAGCCTCGGGCAGGCAGCTCTGGGCACCCGACCAGTTGCGCCAGGGAATCAGGCGTGGCGCGCGCACCAGCTGTGCCAGCACCGGGTTGCTGCTCAAGGCCGTCAGGGCGCCGACCAGGCTGGCCCGCTGCAAAAGCTGGCGTCGTGTGAGGTCCATCGTCATCAATCCCACCTTGTGCTTTTTATTGGAGGTGTTGGCCGGACATGAAGCTGATCAGCGCCAGGAAATCGGCTTCGCTGCATTGCATGCACATGCCCATCGGGGGCATGCCGTTGTGGCCGTTGATGGTGTGATCCAGCAGGCTGTCCACGCCTTGTTGCAGGCGCGGCTGCCACGCTACCTGGTCGCCGGTCAGCGGCGCGCCCGAGGCCGGGTTGGCGTGGCACAACTTGCAACTGGTGTCGTAGGTGCGCGCCAACCCGGCATCGGCGGGCATGCTCGCGGCTGCGGCCACGCGATCAGGTGCGCTCTTTGGCTCCTCGCCGCAGCCACCCAGCCCCCCGAGCACCAGCACCAGCGCCGCCCCACGCCAGGAAAACCGCCACTCGGCTCGAATCAGTGCCCACATAAGTTTCCTCACTTGTTCTGCGCCGCGGCCTGGCGCATTTTTTGTTGTAAAGACCGGCCACTGAACACTAAGGCAGTCGCTGCCTGGGGTTGAGGGCATTGGGGGTCAACAAGGGGGCTTTCGAGGCCATGCGCGTCGAGCTGCCTCCGACCAAGGCGTGACGGTTTGTTACACCCGCAGCGCGCCAAATCGACTACTCTTGGGCCAGACGTTTACAGCCAAACCGCTCTAGAATGCACTTTAGCGGGGAGGTAGCCGACCTTGTAGCAGCTGGCGAAGCCTGCGTTCGAGTGCGCAGCACTCGCCAATCCAGGCGACAAGGTGCACCTGATACACAACAGGGTCTGGCTGGGCGACGGCTGCGCCGCCGAACGCTGCCTCGCGCAGCTCGACAGCTGCTACGGATAACCGATAACGCGATATTTTGCCCGCACGCTGCCTGCCGACGGCGTTGCCCACATCCAGTACGGGGTAGTTTCATGAGCACACAAAACATTCTCAGCACACTGTTTCCTGCTCTCGCCGACATCCCCGAGCCGTACCGCCCAGGTGAACCGATCGAGCAACGCGAGTACCTGGTGGAGGGCACCCTGCGCACGTGGAACGGCCCACTGGCGGTGGTTCGCAGCCCGGTGTACCTGGACGTCGACGGGGTCGACGAACAAGTCATTCTCGGCAGCACCCCGCTGCTCGATGCCGAAACCGCCCTCACCGCCCTCGACGCCGCCGTGCGCGCCTACGACCGGGGCCAGGGTAGTTGGCCGACGATGCGCGTGGCCGAACGGATCCAGCATGTGGAGGCGTTCCTGGGGCGCATGCGCGAACAGCGCGCGGCCGTGGTCAAGCTGTTGATGTGGGAAATCGGCAAGAACCTCAAGGACTCGGAAAAAGAGTTCGACCGCACCTGCGACTACATCGTCGACACCATCAACGCCCTCAAGGAACTGGACCGTCGCTCCAGCCGCTTTGAACTGGAGCAGGACACCCTCGGCCAGATCCGCCGCGTACCGCTGGGCGTCGCCCTGTGCATGGGGCCTTACAACTACCCGCTCAACGAGACCTTCACCACCCTGATCCCGGCGTTGATCATGGGCAATACCGTGGTGTTCAAGCCCGCCAAGCTGGGAGTGCTGCTGATTCGCCCGCTGCTGGAAGCCTTCCGCGACAGCTTCCCGGCCGGAGTGATCAACGTGATCTACGGCAGTGGCCGCGAGACCGTCAGCGCGCTGATGGCCAGCGGCAAGATCGACATCTTTGCCTTTATCGGCACCAACAAGGCCGCCAGCGACCTGAAGAAGCTGCACCCCAAGCCCCACCGTTTGCGTGCCGCCCTGGGGCTGGATGCCAAGAACCCTGGCATCGTGCTGCCCGAGGTCGACCTGGACAACGCAGTCAACGAAGCCGTCACCGGCTCGCTGTCGTTCAACGGCCAGCGCTGCACCGCGTTGAAAATCCTGTTTGTGCATGAAGAGGTGGTCGACCGCTTCATCGAGAAATTCAACCACAAACTCGCCACCCTCAAGCCCGGCATGCCATGGGAAAACGGCGTGGCACTGACGCCGCTGCCGGAGTCGGGCAAGGTCGACTACCTGCACGGCTTGGTGGACGATGCCGTACGCAAAGGCGCCAAGGTGATCAACGCCAACGGCGGCCAGGCCCGTGGTTCATTCTTCTACCCGGCGGTGCTGTACCCGGTGACCACCGACATGCGCGTCTATCAGGAAGAGCAGTTCGGCCCGGTGGTGCCTATCGTGCCTTATCGTGATCTGGATACGGTGATCGACTACGTCCTGGAGTCAGACTTCGGTCAACAGCTGAGCCTGTTCGGCACCAACGCCGCCGAAGTGGGACGCCTGGTGGACACCTTTGCCAATCAGGTCGGCCGCATTAACATCAACGCCCAGTGCCAGCGTGGCCCGGACACCTTCCCGTTCAACGGAAGGAAGAATTCGGCTGAAGGCACGCTTTCGGTACACGACGCCTTGCGTACGTTCTCGATTCGTACCCTGGTGGCGACCAAGTTCCAGGAGAGCAACAAAACCTTGATCAGCGACATCATCCGCGGACGGGAGTCGAGCTTCCTGACGACCGACTACATTTTCTAGCACACGACGCAAGGACACCCCGGCAACCCGATGACCGCCTTTCGCTCACTGCGCCTGCCACCCTTGTTGCGGCGCCTGCTACGGCCCTTGCTGGACCCGTACCGGCGCTACCGCAACGCCCGGGTGATCCACGCCATCCGGGTCTCGCTGGGCCTGCTGGCGACCATCCTGCTGACCACGGGGATCAACCTGCCCCATGGCGAATGGGCGTCCGTCACCATGCTGGTGGTGATCGGCGGCCTGCAACACCACGGCAACATCGGTAAAAAAGCCGCCGAGCGCGCCTATGGCACATTGATCGGGGCCGCCGTGGGGTTGCTGCTGGTGCTACAGCAGGCCTGGCTTGGCCTGCCGTGGCTGACCTACTTCGGCATGTCGGTGGTCTGCGGCTTCTTCTCCTACCACGCCATTGGCAAGGGCGGTTATACCGCGCTGCTGTCGGCGATCACCGTGTTCATCGTCGCCGGCCACGGCGACAACCATGTCACCGATGGACTGTGGCGTACCGTGGATATCCTCATCGGCATCGTCCTGGCCCTGGCATTTTCCTTCGCCCTGCCGCTGTATGCGGTGTACTCCTGGCGTTACAAACTGGCTGGGGCACTGCGTGACTGCGCAAGCATCTACAGCCGGATCATCAGCGGGCAGTCGGTAACCGACGACCACTACCTCAAACTCCTCGGGCGCTTGAACGGCGTGATGGTGCAACTGCGCTCGCTGATGCCCTCGGTGTCCAAGGAAGTACGCATCTCCATGACCGAACTGGACGCCCTGCAACGCAACTTGCGGCTGTGCATCAGCACCCTGGAAATCCTCGCCAACACCCGCCCCGACACCCGCGATGAACACGCCATGGCGCAGATGCAACTGGCGCTCAAAGCCGAGCATCGCGAGATTCGCCGCCTGCTGATCGGCATGGCGCGCGCCCTGCAATCGGGCGCCACCGAGCGCCTTGAACGCAACAGCAGTGAGCCGCTGCTGCAAAACGCGATGGAGGCGCCGGTGTACAGCGCTCTGGACGGCTACCGGTTGTTGACCCGGCAACTGGCAAACAACCTCAACGAGATGCGCCAGCGCCTGGTCAAGTCGGCACCCCACTGGAAGATCTGAGAAGCGCTCAGGAGGTCACGGCTTTGCGAGTGGCGCTGCCCCAACCTTGTTGCATGCCGGCAGCCGCCAGCAGAATCGCCGCCACTCCGATCCATTGCAGTAGTCCCAGGCGATGACCGAAAGCCAGCCAGTCGACCAGAATGGCAGCGATCGGGTAGATGAACGACAGCGCTCCGGTCAACGCGGTCGGCAGCTTCTGGATCGCGCCGTACAACAGCACGTACATCACTCCGGTGTGGACAATGCCCAGGGTCAGCAGGCTGGCCCAGGCCGTCGACGTTTGGGGCAGCGCCGCCCAATTGGCCCAGGGCGCCAGCAACAGCACGCCGGTGCAAACCTGGATCAGCGCAATCAAGTGCGGCGGCGTGCCGGTCAGGCGCTTGATGATCAGCGCGGCAAAGGCGTACAGCAGCGCCGCGCCCAACGCCAGGGCAATCCCCAGCAGGTACTGATCGCCGCCTGCGCCCTGCTCGCCATGGGCACTGACGATCGCCAGCATCCCGAGAAACGCCAGCCCCAGCCAGGACAGCTTTTGCAGGCTGATCTTCTCGCCGAGAAACAACACCGCCAGCCCCACCAGCATGAACGGCTGCACGTTGTACACCGCCGTGCCGATGGCAATCGAAGCCCGCGAGTAGGAAGCAAACAGCAGCACCCAGTTACCGACAATCGCCACCCCGCTGAGTACGGCCAACAGGAAGGTGGTGCGACTGAGCAGGCCCGGACGCAAAAAACCGAACATCGCGCAAATCAGCAACAGGGTCGCGGCGCCGAACACGCAGCGCCAGAACACCACATCCAGTACAGGCTGGCCGCTGACCAGCACGAACCAGCCGATGGTTCCGGAAATCAGCATGGCGGCGGTCATTTCCAGCGAGCCGCGGCGAAGGGTGTTGTCCATGATCAGGTTCCTCGTTGTGAGCGCAAAGTATGGCGCTGAGGTATCTGCCGCCTCCATGGCCAAATGCAGGCTAAACTGCGGATTCACCTTTTTTATCAAGGCAATTTTGAGTTATTGCCTAAGAGGCTTCAGATGACTGACGACATTGATCAACTGCTGATCAGCGCCCTGATGCAGGACTCCCGGCGCTCGCTCAAGGCCCTGGCGCAGATCAGCGGCCTGTCCTCACCCAGCGTCGCCGAGCGCCTGCGCCGCCTCGAAGAGCGCGGCGTACTCACCGGCTACACCGTCGAAATCGACCCCAAGAGTTTTGGCTACCAGTTGCAAGCCATCGTGCGCATCCGCCCACTGCCCGGCCAGTTGCAGCATGTCGAACGACAGATCCAGGCCATCCCCGAGTTCACCGAATGTGACAAGGTCACCGGCGACGACTGCTTCATCGCGCGCCTGCACGTGCGCTCGATGGAACAGCTCGACACCCTGCTCGACCGCCTCAACAGCTACGCCGAGACCAACACCGCGATCGTCAAGAAAACCCCGGTCAAACGCCGCCTGCCGCCGATGGCGTGAGTGTGGTCCGACGCACAACGGCGTAGAGTGCAATTTTTCCGGCGAAGGATTGGCGGCATGAAAATTCACGGCGTGCTCCTGGCAACGATGCTGCTGTCAGGCTGCGGAACGGTACAGACGGTGGTGCGCAGCGACGAAGCGGCGGCAGCCAGCCTCAAGGAACAGAAAAGCTACTGCGGCGCCGTACCCCGAATCTACAGCGGGGTGACTTATGACTTCTGCACCCTCTACGCACCACTGAAGGAAGGTATCGACGCGCAAAAACACGACAATGGCACCATTATAGTGTTGATCGATGCGCTGATTTCCGGCGTGCTGGACACCGCCCTGCTGCCGTACACCATCTACCGGCAACAGGCTGACGGCAGCATCATCGTCACCGAGTGAAGCCCGGCCGAATGCCAGGCAAAAAAAACCCGCCGAAGCGGGTTTTTTAATATCAGGAGCGCCGATCAGTCATCGCGGCTCATGATGCCGAACAGCTGCAACAAGCTGACGAACAGGTTGTAGATCGATACATACAGGCTGATGGTCGCCATGATGTAGTTACGCTCGCCGCCATGGATGATGGCGCTGGTCTGGAACAGGATGCAGACCGAGGAGAACAGCACGAAGCCAGCGCTGATCGCCAGTTGCAGGCCGCTGATCTGGAAGAACATGCTCGCCAGCACCGCGCCCAGCAGGACGAAGAAACCTGCTGTGATGAAACCACCGAGGAAACTCATGTCCTTGCGGGTAATCAGCACATAGGCCGACAGGCCGCCGAACACCAGCGCAGTCATGGCGAAGGCCGAGCTGACCACTTCAGCGCCGCCCTGCATGCCCAGGTAACGATTAAGGATCGGGCCGAGCAGAAAGCCCATGAAACCGGTCAGGGCAAAAGCCGACACCAGGCCCCAGGCCGAATCACGAAGTTTGTTGGTGAGGAAGAACAGGCCATAGAAGCCGATCAGCACCACAAAGATGTTCGGATAACCGACCCGCATCTGCTGCGCCACGAACGCCATCACACCGCTGAAGGCCAGGGTAAGGGCGAGCAAGCCGTACGTGTTGCGCAGGACGCGGCTAACCTCTAGCTGCTCAGCCTGCACGCTGTTATTAACTGCGTAATCCTGTTCGCGCATGGCGACACTCCTGTAGGTTTGAAACGTTCAGTCGCAAAGATCATAACAGACGCTCTGTAACTAGCTATGCAGAGAGTTTGACAGTGTGTTTCATTCGGGTATTATGGCGCCCGCAAAGCAGTTTGGAAGCGTGGCCGAGTGGTTTAAGGCAACGGTCTTGAAAACCGTCGATGGGCAACTATCCTAGAGTTCGAATCTCTACGCTTCCGCCACATTTTTACGACAAAGCCCTGATTTTTCAGGGCTTTGTCGTTTCTGGGGTTTAGCTTTATGATCCGCGCCTGCAATGCGTTCCATAACTATTATGGAAGCGTTCCATAACTGACGCCGTTTTAGCCCTCCTCCGGCGCCCTGCCGGACTGGATGGGCACGCCCATCAAGCTCGAAACCTACAAGCACCCCATGCTTGCTGGGGCGCTGAAATACTTTAAATAACAGTCCTTTACGTAAGCGCCCACTGCAATTGACGCTCTACGGTGTTCAGCTTGGTTTCACGTTTCCCCGCAAAAGTCCCTACAGGCTTCCGACAAGAAAGCCCCTACCCCACGGCGTCCTGCCGAACGAACACCACTCCCAATCCCCCTGCTACGCTGAAAACTCCACGGAGGATTTGCGATGCCGAACACTGACCTGCTCCCTTCCCTGCTGTTCAAGATCAACGAAAACCAACTCGCCATGAAAGCCGCCATCATGGAGCTCTCCAACTGGGTGGAGCCCCCCGCTCAAAAGACGTCGCCGACAACGTCCGCGGCGCCCTAGATACCATCGATCGCAACGAGGAGTTCATCAAACTGACGCTCGCCGTGCTCATGACTCAGGAGCAACAGCCACCTTTCACTTAATTCAATTTGTAGTGTTATTCTCACGAAAAACTCGCAGGGAGCTACAAATTATGAATTGCCACCGGTTAACGAAGCTAATTTTATCACTGACCTTAATGATTTTTTTGTGTTTTGGAGGAGTGTCCGCTGCAAACCAAACCTCTCCAGTTCAGCCTTCTACACACCAACTCCCAGCCAAAGCCTTTGAGGCAAATACCACTATTTCACCGGACTCGTCAAACGATGTTGTAAACAGCGAAAGCCTGTCAGCTGTCGGCACCGAACTGAAGATACTAAAAGAAAAAAACGTATTAATTGCCGATTTTCAAAGTTCATTAATCTCGATCGTAATTTGGTCTCTCAGCGCTGTAGTTAGCGTTGTTATCTTGTTGGTTGGCGCAAGTCTTTTTACCAACTTCAAAATGCATGAAAAGGACATACAAAGAATCCAGCAGGATTATGATGCAAAGATAAAAATATTTCGATCTGACTTTGACGCCATCCTTGCCAAAGCAAACCAAGAGATGGCGAGCGCGCAAGAAACAAGGAGCCAGCAAGATCTAAACAGAATGCTAGACCAAGCTAGCCAAGTGAGATCACTGTTTGAAACAGTAAGAGCATCGCTAGAGGAGAGGCTTGATCAATTACAAACAGAAAAAACAAACCTCGAGACAAAGTTTAATTCTCTTGATAGAAATCAAGCAACTTTAAGAACAGATCTCTTTAAGAACGAGACACACATCTGGAAAATCAAAAAAATCCCTTCAAACATATTATTGACTGCTATGCAGGGCATAGAGGCCGCGCTAGCCTGTAAGGACAACTGGCGAACCGAAGATTTTATATCTCAAGCAAAGGATGTAATCACATCCGCCTTCATCGAGCCAAAAATAACCCTAGACGCGAAGATTCTTGAGCTCATTGAACCCAAACTAGTAACACTCGAAAACGCCAGACCAAAAGATGCGCAGGAAATTAGAGACCTTATCGCTAAATGCTCTTAGTTAAACTCAGGATTGGAAGGTTGGAGGCGGCCGAACACCAGTGATTCAGATGGGCCATCTCTCTGACGAAGCCTGACATGCCGCTAGCGCGGTCAATTCTTGATTGCCGGCGTTGGTGGTGGCGACAACTTGTTGAGCATGCGCTGGGGCAAGTCACTGCTACGCTGAAATTGTCACGGAGGATTCGCGATGCCAAATTCTGACCTACTCCCTTCCCTGCTGTTCAAAATCAATGAAAACCAGCTCGCGCTCGAGGCCGCCATCATGGAGCTATCGAACTGGGTCGAGGCGCGCGGCTCAGCTGATGTCGCCGAAAACGTCCGTGGCGCCCTAGACACGATCGACCGTAACGAGGATTTCATCAAGCTGACGCTCGCCGTGCTTATGGCGCTTGAGTGATCCGTCCGTCGCTCAATGAGAGACTTCCCGTACATAACCCTGGCACGCCCTGAGTGCGATCAACCCTCGATCGCCGGCGTCGGTGATGCCGATAATTCGTTGAGCATGCGCGGGGTCAAGTTCGGCTCTTGTGGCTCCATGAACCACGCCGCCGGCGCTGGCAGTGGCTGACACCCCAGCACCACCGAGGGGGCCGGTGGCGAGTAGGACTGACAACCGCACATCAGCAGTGGCAAGGCGATCAGACAGAAGTTGCTGAGTTTTCTTTGCATCAGACAGTTCCTTGTTGTGGGTTGCATCGTTGTCCTGCAGGCGCCGCTCCAGGGCGGCGCGCTTGCCCTGCTCGGCCGCCAAAGCGCCCAGGGCATCCTCGGTGCGCTTGAGCGCCGCCCGATCGACCTTACCGGCCTGCTCGGCCAGGACCTTGCCATAACGCCAGTCTTGCGCCAGCCAGGCGCCGCCAGCGGCTACGCCGGCGATCGCCAGCAGCACCAAGACCACCGCCCAGGGGCGCAGCGCCGGCGGCAGCAGATTGATCAGGCACATAGCGTTTCCTTGGCCGTGGCCCACAGGGCGCGACGCTCAGCGGCGCCATTGCCGCCGCCATTCACCACGCTGCTGATGCGGTCGAACTTGCCGGCGTCGGCCAGCTCGTTAAGGCCTCGATCCCACCAGAACCAGGCTGCCGACAGCGCGGCATACTCCGGCTGCTCCAGCATCTCGGGCTGATCGAGCAATGGCAGGCTCAACGCCTTGCCGGCAAGACGATAGTTGTCGTGAAAGGTGATACCGATCAGGCCACGAGCCCGGTACTTGTAGCCGTCGCCAGAAGCCTCATCGCCGTTACCGTAACGACCGCCATAAACGCGGTTGGCCATCTTCTCGGAGTTGCGCAGGTAGTTCTCGGCGTCCCGCACCTCGGCAGGATCAACGCGGCCATTGTGGTTCAGGTCAAACCCGTACTTGAACAACTGCGCGACCCGCGTAGCGTCCTTGTAGTACAGGCTTTCGGACAACGATCGGAGCTGACCGGACTCATGGCCAACCTGGGCCAGAAAAGCGGCCTGACGCACCGGCGTAGTAATGCCGAAACGTGACATAGCCCGATTTAGAGCGGGTACAAAAATGCCCGCGACTGGGCGGGCATTGGGGAGAATGCGCAGCAGCTGCGCCTCAGTGATAGGCATAGGTGAAACTCCAGACGAAAAAAAGGCCGCTCGATGGCGACCTTGGGAATCGGGTTACAGCTGCTCGACCCTGAGCGGCTTGTCTTCTTTCTTCTTCTTGCCGGCGGCCTTCGCCTTGCCCTTCTTGCCACCGTTGCACTCGACGGTCGTAGTCCACCCGCTCTGCGTAAACACATGCTCGACGCCGTCCACCAGGTACTCGCCATCAAGCCCAGGCTTGAAGCCCTGAGCACTGATCAAACGCTCGGCAAACAGATCGGTGCGGCCTGCCATTTCCAGGCGCACAGCTGCAGTGCTGCGATTGAACGCAGCCAACCGGGCCTTGGCGGCCTGCTCGGCGGCGGTCTTGTTGGGGTAGATATGGCGGTCGGTGTGGACTGGGGGCAAACCGCCGGGCGAATCGCCGTTGGCCAGCTCCACCACCTGCAGTTCGCCGGTTTTCTTGTCCTGGTGCTGGGTCTTCACCGCCTTTTGCGTGCTGCGATCGCCCAGCCGAAACTCATAGCGGGCTACATCCGTTTTTCTGATGGTGACCACCCCAAGCGCTTTGCCGGTAACGCTCTGCCCAGCCTGCCGAGGCATGACCAACAACTTGCCATCGGCCACCTTCGCGGTGCTGTCGTACTGCCTGGCCAGGCGCGTGACAAAGTTGTAATCCGACTCGTTGCGCTGATCGATCCGCTCGACCTTGGTGGTGACAGGACACACCGACTCCCAGCCATTACGCTTGGCGATATCACCGACGATTTGCGACAGCGGCACGTTCTCCCAGCTTCCGCTGCGAATGGTCTTGCCGCTGCCGCGCATGTCGCTGGCCTTGCCGCGTATCACCAATGTGTCGGGCGGCCCGGTCAACTGCACCTCATCGACCGTATACGCTCCCATGCGCGTGAGCGCTTGCCCTTCATAACCCAGTAAGACCTCGATCCGCCCACCGCGCGCGGGCAGCGCAACGGCTTGGTCGCGGTCATCAATGCGCAATTCGAACTCATCCGACTCCATCCCGGGTTTATCCGATATCCGCAACATCAACAGGCGGTCATTGATCAGCGCGGTAATGTCCGTGCCGTCGGCCATGATTCGATAAGTAGGTTTCATGCCTTGCTCCAGAAACGAGAAACCCCGCACTCGGCGGGGCTTCGTTACGCGTAGCGCGATTAGCCGAACAGCTGCAGCAGCTCGACCGCCGGCGCCGACAGCTCCGGCAAACGGATCAGCAGGCCGGCGCGGTACGGCTGCGCCTCCCTGGCCAGATCCGGGTTGGCATCGAGCACGGCCTCGACGGTGCCGTTGAGGTGCCCGTAATGGTGCTGACAGATCACGTCCAGAAGATCCCCGTCAGACGTTCTGCAGATCGTTGCCATAGCTCACAAACTCCAGTGAAAAGCCTTGTTTGCGCGGAATCCCGCCAGCCAGCAAATGGCTCTGCTCTTCCTCGATATTGACCAGGCACCAGTTGCCCAGGACCTCGCCGTAACCCGTGACCAGGTTCAGCGGCTGCAGGTTGCGGCCGATGCTGCGCAGCGTGTTTAGCTGCTTGATCCCGCCTTTGTGCCCGGGAAAGATCGCCCCCTTGAGGGTGATCTTTTCTTCCCCCAGGCCAACGGCTTGTTGCGCCACGCTGCGGCGCAGCCGCTCCTGGCCAGCCCAACGAAACGCCGTTTGCCGGCGCAGCTCGTCAAAGGCCGCCGTGTCGAGGTTGAAGTAATACGGCTGAGCATTGGGATGATGCGGCTGGATGATCAGCAGATGCGGATAAGGCGCGACCGCCTCAGCCGCCGGCGTGACCGAGCCCAGCAGGCCACCCGATGGCAGGATGCTGGATAGCGACGGACTGACCATGCCCGCCACCCGTCCAGCTTCCGATGTGACCTTGTTGGCCATCTGCTTGAACGTGCCCAGCCTTTCCTGCACCTGGCCGGCGGCCGCCACACCCCGGCCATAGGTTGACGCCACCTGCCCCACACGGGACTGCGCCACGCTGATACTGCGCACCACCCGACCCAGCTTTGCCCCGACCTCCGGCGGCACAAACGGTATGTTTTCCAACTCCGAAGCGGCGCCGGTGATGCTGCCAATCGCGCCGTTAAGCGGTCCTAGCATGCTGTCAGCATCCTTACGCCCTGCCTCCCCGGCCGCCACCAGCCCCGTAAGGGCCGATTGCAGCTGCTCCATATAAGCCATCGGCTCCCCCTTAGATGTGTGGTTGATCGAATAGTTGAGTTGAGGACATGCGCGCCGCGACATCGCGCTGGAACGCTTCCCACAGCCGCCGCAGCGGCGGCTCCAGTTCGCGCACCAGCTGCTCGGGGTCCTTCACATCACCATGCACGACGATCGGGATATTCGGCGCGAAGGTAAACGACTGCTCCACCTTGGGCGCCGGCACCTTCGCCGGCTCGGCCGCCTTGACCGGCTTGGCCGCCTCAGGCAATGGCGGTGCCGGCGGAACGGCCTTGGCCATGTCGCGCACCACATCACCCAGGGCGCCCGGCGCCTGGCTGGCCAATGGCGACCGCACTTCTGGAACATGCGGCCCCCGATCGGCAGCGGGCAAACGCTCCCGATTGTCGATCGCCACAGGCACCACCAACGGCACCTTGGCCACCGGCTCACGCGGCGCCGG
Organism: Pseudomonas sp. NPDC087626; assembly: GCF_044743405.1. Classification (NCBI taxonomy): domain Bacteria; kingdom Pseudomonadati; phylum Pseudomonadota; class Gammaproteobacteria; order Pseudomonadales; family Pseudomonadaceae; genus Pseudomonas; species Pseudomonas sp. NPDC087626. The sequence goes on along the minus strand of NZ_JBIUWJ010000013.1, from coordinate 94,696 downwards.
CAGAACAGTCGACTTGACCACTTCCCCTGCAGGCGCCGGCGTGGTGGCCTTGGCCAGGTAACGTAAGGCATCGCCCAGGGCAGGCACTGGCGGCGCGACCGGCACCGGATCGGCCACCGGCAACGGCGCCCGGTTGTCGATCGCTGCAGGTGCTACCAGCGGCTTGGCCACCGGTTCGCGCGGCGCCGGCAGAACGGTCGACTTGACCACTTCCACTGCAGGTTCCGGCGTGACGGCCTTGACCAGGTCACGCACGGCATCGCCCAGGCCAGGCACTGGCGGCACGACCGGCACCGGATCGGCCGCCGGCAACTGCCCCCGGCTGTCGATCGCTGCAGGTGCCACCAATGGCGCCTTGGCCACCGGTTCGCGCGGCGCCGGCAGAACGGTCGACTTGACCACCTCCCCTGCAGGTGCCGGCGTGGTGGCCTTGACCAGATCAAGAACGGCATCGCCCAGGGCAAGCACTGGCGGCGCGACCGGCACCGGACCGGCAGCGGGCAAACGCTCCCGATTGTCGATCGCCACAGGCACCACCAACGGCGCCTTGGCCACCGGTTCGCGCGGCACCGGCAGAACGGTCGACTTGACCACCTCCTCTGCAGGTGCCGGCGGGGTGGCCTTGACCAGGTCACGCACGGCATCACCCAGGGCAGGCACTGGCGACGCGACCGGCACCGGCCCCCGGTTGTCGATCACTGCAGGTGCCACCAATGGCGCCTTGGCCACCGGCTCACGCGGCGCCGGCAGAACGGTCAACTTGACCACCTCCCCTGCAGGTGCCGGCGTGGTGGCCTTGGCCAGGTCACGCACGGCATCACCCAGGGCAGGCACTGGCGGCGCGACCGGCACCGGATCGGCCACCGGCGGCAATGGCGCCTTGGCCGCCTCAGGCGCAGACGGTGCGGCCGTGACACGCAAGGCGTCGCCGATCGCCGGCGTTGCTTCCGGAGCGGGGGCCAGCGTTACGCCTAACGCAGCGGCAGGCGCCGGCGCCGCTTCCGCGTCGGCCTTGGCCTCCCCTTCGGGCTGCTCATCCCCGAACAGCTTCTTACCCAGCCAACCGCCGAGCGATTCACCCCCCAGACCGCCCAGGACGGCGCCCACGGCACCGCCCACCGCCGTGCCGATCACCGGCACGACCGAACCAATAGCGGCCCCGGCTGCAGCCCCAGCGAGCGTACCCGCCAGACTGCCGCCGGCAGCACCGTAACCCTCGGCCTTTTCGTCTTGGGTTTTGGCGTTCACCGCCACATCAAGCGCGGTTGCGCCGGCATCCATGAAACTGCCGCCAGGCAAACGCTTGGCGAGCCCTGTCACGCCGCGAAGCGAACGCGCCACCTTGCCCAAGTCGTTAGCGCCAATGAACGACGACGCTGCAGCAAACATCCTGGGCTTTGCCGCAGGCGCTCTAGGGGCCTCGACCGGCGTTGGCCGAACCGTGGCGCCCACCGCACCCGCGCGCCGCCGCGCACGCTGACGACCTCTGCGACTCCCCCTTACAGGCTCTGCAGGGGCTCTATTGGCAACGCTTGAGCCGATCCCGCCGAAGGCATCGGCATTGACCACAAAAACGCGCTGCAGGTCGTTACCGCCCGCCCCTGACTCATTGGCAGGCGCTGGACCGGTCGAGGCGCCAAACACCTTGCCCAACACGCCAATGCCGGTATCGACCACCTTGTTGCCGGTCTTGGGCAGATCGAGCGGGGCACCGTCGCCCCGATCGCCACGGCCGGCGAACCGCTCCAGGCCGCGACCGCGCGCGATGTTGAACACCCCACGCCCGATTTTCACCCCACTGGAAACCGTCAGGAAGGCACCCACCGCTGCCGCGATGCCGGCAATGCCCAGCACTACCGGCTGCGCGTTGTCAGACAGCGAGGTCATGCCACGGGCTACCCAGGTCAGGCCCTTGGCCGCCGCATCCGTCGCCGGGCGGATGGCATCGCCGATGCTACGCATCGAGTCATCCACCGCCTGGCCAAGCTCAGACCAATGCTGCGCCGAAGTCTCGCGCCGCTCAGCCAGGTTCTTGTCAAGAATCCCGGTCGCCTTCTGCGAATCGGCTTTGAGCTCGTTATACAGCCCCCGGTTCTGCGCGTAGGCCGTGAGCGCGGCCTTGACTTGCATGTCAGCGAAGATATCGCCGGTGCGCAGGGTCTTTTCCAGGGCATCGAGCGCGGCCTTGGCTTTCTCCGGGTCAACCTCCTTGTCGATGCCGGCCTGGGCATCCTTCATCTTTTGCGCCTTGGCCGGGTCGGTCGCCTCGACGTATTTCAACGCCAGGGCCATGGACGACTCCAGCGCGCTCATGCCCTTCTGAATGCCGGTATTGAGCGAGCCCTGATAGTCAATGCCGGCGTCTTTGTAGGCCTTGACCACGTCGCCGGAACCGATTTTCTCCATCCAGTTCTTGAGGTTGTTGGCCGCCTCGTCCGAACTGCCGGCCGTCTTCATCTGCACTTGCAGCATCGCGCCCAAGGACGTGACCGCATCCATGCCGGTGCTGCCATTCTTCTCCATCGACGCGAGCAGTTGCGGGAACCACTTGGCCATGTCGCTGGCCTCAAAGCTGCCCGCCTGGCCTTGGAAGGCGATCGCCTCCAGGGCCTGCTGCATGACACGCGGGTCATTGATCTTGGCGTTCTGCTGCAGCGCCATGATCATGCTGGCCGTGTCGACGCCCGACGCCCCTTGGCCAATGGCGAACTTGGCCGCCGTCGGCGCGTAGGACATGGCCTTGTCCAGCTCCATGCCGGCACCGACCAGTTGATTGACCAGATCCGCCACGTCATTGCGCGACATGCCCGTGTCTTTCGACGTGTCGATCACCGTCCGGGTTAGCTGGGCTTCCTCCGGCTTGTTGGCAATGTCCGCCTTGATCGCGATGTCACGAATGATCGCCTGATAGGTCGCGCTGATCTTGGTGGGAACCGCCGTCATGCCGGCGCCGACGACAGCGGCGCCAATGTTCGACTTGAGCGAAGACTTGCCGGCCTGCAGTTGCTGGTGCCCCTTTAGCTGCAGATCGGCGGCCTTGGCCTCGCGGCCCAAGCGCTGGTATTCGCGCCCCAGACGGCCAACCTCGACGCCTTGCTTGCGCAGCGAGTCAAGATTGGTATTGAGCTTGCCCAGCAGACCGGCGGCCGAGGCAGACCCGCTGTCGTGCGCGCGCTTCCACTCCTCGCGTAGCTTGATGGTTTCGCCAATGGTGCTTTTCAGCACCTTGGCCTTGTTGCCTTTGGCCTCCAGCTTCTGAATGCCGCTTTCAACCGTCTTAAACGCGGTGCCGACCGACGAAGCAACGGCACCGCCAATGACCAGCATCAAAGGCTTTAAAGCCATTGCCTACCCCCTTGCGGCTCAATCCGTGAGCCACCAGACCATATCTGAATAGGACATGGTCAAGATTTCAGCTGCCGAGAAATTCAACTCGGCCGCCAGCCGCTTGGCCGCACGTTTTTGCGTGTCCGGATTAAAGCTCGTCGTCTTGCACCAGGCGAAAATAGCCGTCCTGCAGGCGGGTGTAATCCTTGTAAGCCAGGCCGTCCAGATCCTTCACGCCGACCTCAGCCAGCGAGGCGAACAGGTTCATTTCGCGCTCTTCCTCGTCGCCATTGGCGACCTTCGAAGCGTTGCGGATATCGCGCACGGTCGGCGCGCGCAGGGTGATTTGATCCTGGGTGACGCCGTTCAGCTCGGCCGGCTTGGTCAGGGTTACGGTAACGCGGTCAGCTTCCAGCTTGATGAACTTCGGCAGCGGCTTGCTCATGACAGGGTGTCCTTGATTCGAAAAGGTGTGCGAAAGGGTTGGGGTTACAGGCCGAGGTCGCGGCGCTGGCCGGCCAGCTGGTCGACGCCGTTAATGACGCGCTTCATGCCCGCCGGGTCGATCTCGTAAATCACTTCGCCGGCAATTTCCAACTTGTAATAAGTCAGGGCTACGGCGTGCTTGATTTCGGCCTTGTCGCCGGCCTTCCAGTCGCCCATGTCGATCTCTTTCAACATGCCGCGCTGGGTGACCACGACCGCCTTGGTTTCGCCCTTCTGGCCCTTGAAGGAGCCCCGGAACGTGCCATTGAAGGCGTTGCCGTCGGCGATGCCGAAGAACTTCAACGACTCCTTGCGCACGCCGGTGGTGACGAAATTGGACTCCATTTTCTCCATGCCCATGTCCAGCTCGATCGGCATGTCCATGCCGCCGGCGCGGTGTTCTTCGGTCTTGAGCGTGAGCTTGGGCAGGGTCAGGCTGGGCACGTCGCCTTGAAAGCTCTGGCCGTCGACGAACAAGTTAAGGTTTGCCAGTGTTTCGGGAATCATTGCCATGGGTCATGCGCTCCTTATGCGACTTGATCGAGGACTTCGGTCAGCCATTGGTTGGTGACTTCGATACGGAAATTCGGGTTTTCAGCCGGCGGAACGTCGGTAAAGCGAATGTTCCAAAAAACCTTACCCTGCTCCAGCATGCTGGCCGTGTTGAGCACGGGATCGGCGTAGACCTCAAAGTTGATGATTGCGCCCTGCGATTTCAGGTCGCGCATAAAGGCCTGCAGGCCTTCGGTTACGTCGCGGATATACGTCGAAGTAATCGCGCGATCGACCGCCCACTTATGCCCGTACAGGATGGCGTCCATGACGATATCCATGGTGCGCACGCGGGTCACAAACGACCACTTGGCATCACTCGACAGGGTACGGTTGCCCCAAAGGCGGAAGCCGTCATCGCGAATAATGGTCGCGATATTGGCGTTGTTCAGCAGGTTGGCCCGACAGCTCTCGTCGCCGTCCAGATACTCGACCGCGCGAGTGGTACCAGTGATGCCGACAAACTCCTTGTTCGACGGCGAGGCCCAAAAGCCGTATTCGCTGTCGGTGTAAGCGAACAGACCCGCCGCCCAGGCCGAAGCCGGCGCATCGACGGTCTTGCTGGTTACGGCGTCCCACACTTGCACGCCGGGATCGACCATAAACAAACGCTTGGAGCCAAAGAGCTTGGCGTAGGTGGTGGCCGCTTCGTCAGTCGTGCCCGGCCCGTCGATGATGCCGATAGCACGCAGCTTGCCGGCCAGCGCATCGATGGCGGTGGCCACCGCCTGGGTAGCGCTGTGCTTGGGCGCGATGATCAGCCGCGGCTGGGCGTTGAAGCGGCTCTTGCCATCGAGCAGCGCCTGCAGGCCGGTACGCTTGCCATTGGCCTGGACGCCACCAATGATCGAGGACGTCTGCGCGGCCGCGTCGACGGCCTTGGCCACACCCGACGCGACAATCACCGCTCGGGAGCGGGTATAGATCGCCTGGCAAGACTTGGTCATGGCCGACTCAGGACCGAATGCGGCAATAGCCTCGCGCTCGTTCGTGATCAGTACCACGTCGCCAGCCTTGGCCGTGGCGTTCACGCCCTCGGTGAAAGTGTCGACCAAGCCAATGATCGAAGAGGACGGCAACGCGATGTTGCGCGCGCCGGTGTCGATGTTCGTTACGGTAACGCCGTGAAAGAATCCAGCCATGTGGAACTCCAGAAAGCACAGGGCCGCGTCATGCGCGGCCCTGGGGTGGAAAGAAAAGGATCAGTCAGCGCAGCAACAGCTGCACCAGCAGTGCCACTACCAGGCACGCCAGCAGAGGAAAGAGCAGATCGAGGCGCCCGTCCGGCGTCCATCGCCAGAAGCGCAAACCGTCGTACCAGCGCAGATTGGCCAGGTGTACCGACTCGACATACGCCAGGTTGCGCTCGCCCTGGGTGTATTCGCGGCCGACGAAGAAGAAGACGCCGGCAGCAGCGCCGGCCCAGTGGCCGCCAGGGATCGCCAGCAGGGCCAGGACGCCCCACAGGGCGCCCATGATCAGCAGCGCCGCAACGACGTGCTCAAGGTGGGTTCGGTTCATTGCGTGCCCTCCAGGCACAAAAAAAGCCGCATAGCGGCCTTGGGTTGACGGTGTAAGGGACGGAATTAAGCGACGTTGCCGACGCCCTGGACGCTTTCGCGGATGGCATTGATTGCTTCGTCGGCCAGCGCCTCGGCCGCGTCGTGGGTTTGCGCCTTGAGCACCTGCTGCTTGCCCTTCAGGCGAGCGGCGCGAATGGCATAAATGGCCGCTTTCCAGGCATGAGCCTCGGCCAGAATGTTGTCCGTTGCCGCCTTGGCATCCAACTCTGCCGCGTCCATCCAAGCCCGAACAGTGGCCGGGACAGGGCCGTCATAGGCTGCAGCCGCGAAGCGCTCGGCTTCATCCGCCGTCAGTCGGTACTCCACCGCGCGCAGTGGGTCGCCCAGCACGGCGCTGCGAGCCTTGTCCGCACTTTGGTCAATCTGCTGGGCAGCAACTAACAGCGCCGCAGAAAGAGGCAAGTCGGCAAAGTTGAAGCCGACAAACGTGCGACCGTCATAGTCGAAGTTCAGGTTTTGCTTTTGCATTTTTTTCTCACAGGGTCGAAAGGTTAGTAAGGACGTTACTCAGTGTGTTTGCAGCAGTGCCCGCCGCAACACCATAGACATAGCGACCGCCGAAATTGGCGGGGAAAGTCACAGCCAATACTTCAAAGATCACAGCACTGTTAGGAATACCCATAACAGCACCGCTAAAATCACCAGGTGCAATCACTTCACACTGCGTTAGCTTCACCGCCACCAGCGGCGTACCACCATTAGAGGTCGTTTTGAAAACTGAATTGGTGAAGCCCACAGGCGGAATAGCCAGACCCACACTGCTCGGAATGTTGATAGTGACATCCTGAAACATGATCTGACCGCCATTCATGACGGGGAAGCCAGAAAGGTAGTTTGCTGTTCCATCCGCTGCCACGTAATACGTCGTATTGAGCTTACGGCGCACACCGGTAACGTCGCTAAAAACCGTTAAGAAACGACCGTCCACGTTGATGTTCGACAACATGGTGTAGTCATCTTGCAAATAAACGCGGCATACGCCCCCAACGGGAGTGTTATAAAGCGCCCGATCCAATGTTTTCAGCGGCGCCGAAGTGGAACCCACGTTGGTATCAACGCCGGTCAATTGGTTTACATAAAACACTTTCAGGTTAGCCGGCACTGCCGCAATAGCGGCTGCCACCGCCGAATCAATACCCGCTTTCTTGTTGTTGAAGTAATCCAACAAGTTGGTGGTTTTCGTCACCAGGTCCGCGATAGTGGATTCAAGACTCATAACTCTTACACTCCGTAAGTTGCTTTAGTAATTTGATGTTGCAAACTGACAACCGCCGTCGCGTTAGCCGCGATAGCCGTCAGCAATCCCTCATAGTCGCCAGACTGTCGCGCTTCGGCCTGACGCATGCGACTCGTCAGGCTGGCAATCTGCCGCCCTTCCAGTTCGTGCTGCTTCGCTTGGTCTTCGATCTGGTCTTGCTGCGTCGCACCGCGCAGCATGTCCGCGATCCCGGCCGACGCCTGCGCGGCAGCCTGCTCCGCAAATCCCACGTAGTCGCTATCCTGGCGCGCCTCGGCTTTACGCATGCGGTCCATCAGGTTGGCAATCTGGTCGCCTTCCAGTTGGTGCAGCCTGGCCTGGCTTTCGACCACATCCTGCTGTTCCAGACCCCGCAGCATTTCCGCGATACTTGCCGCAGCCAGGGCACCCAGCTCTTCCGACAGCGACAGGTTCAAGCCCGCGCCGGTTGAGGTGATCGTGACGCTGTCAGGCGGCAACGCGGTTAACGACAGGTCGTAAGCCAACAGCAACTTGTTTCCGGCCGGCTTGTAGGCCAGTACATCGGTGGGGTGCGACCAGACGGCAAACAACGTGCCGTCCGACAGCAGGTAGCCAATCTCGCGAACCCAAATGGCTTGCGGACCATCCGCCACCGCCGTGACATGCAGCAGGGTGGAACTCAGGGTTTCCCCGTCAGAAATGGGGTAAACCGCCACCTGATTGCGCAAAGCCGTCTGCGTGTTAGCCGGCGTGTAGCCTGCAGTTCCGATCACGACATGGGTGATTTGCGCGGCCATCCCAATCGCCCTGATTCATGACAACAAACTGAAGCGCGTAACATGCTATTAGAAACAAATCCGGCCGGGTTGATGCAGCCATCTGGCCCGGTGGATACTTAAAGCTCTCGCTGCATCACATCACGACAAGGAATTCAGATGACCGACATTCACGGCGAATTCGAGCGAAGCACTTACTTCCATCGCTCGCGGATCGACAGGCGTTCAGCGGATGCACTCGTTGGCTTGGCAGCAGGCCTCGCCGCCGACGGCGTCGTATCGACCGCCGAAGGGCTGTTCCTCAGGGATTGGCTGGAGACGAATCTGGCACACCTTGATGATCCGGTCATCAACCTGCTTTATTCACGCCTCGCCAATATGCTCCTGGACGGGGTGCTGGATGCAGATGAATCCCTTGAGCTAATCGGTCTGCTGCAAGGGTTTTCTGGCCTGAGCAGCGAAAAACCCAAGGCTGGCGATCACACCTTCACACCGCCCAATGACCTCCCCTTCAATCACCCTGAACCCGCTATCACTTGGGACGGCAATTTGTTTGTTTTCACCGGAATCATGGCCTATGGACCGCGTAAAGACTGCCAGGTCCTGGTGGAGGAGCGTGGCGGCATCATTGGCGGCGGGGTCAGCAAGAAAATTCATTACCTGGTGGTTGGCAGTATTGGCAATGACCAGTGGCGCCATAGCACCTATGGGACAAAGATAATCAAAGCGGTCGAACTCAGAGAGGCCGGCTCCCCTATCGCCATCATCGGTGAGCAGCAATGGCAGCGTGCCCTTTTTGGCTGACGTATTGAGCTGGACAGTCCGACGCGATCTGCTGCAACGCGATGCCCTGCAAGGGTTCCTGAATGCCAAACAAACCACCGGAAAGCAAAGTGACAACAACCGCTGCCGACATTGAGCGATCTATCCAGGCCCTGAACAAAATGGCCGAACGTCTTTGGGGCGATGGCAGGGAGGCTGAGGCGAAAGCCCTTCTGGATGCATTGGACGCGCTGAACCGAGCCCTGGATCGAATAAGGATTGGCGAGAGTCGCAGAGTGCTTCATTGAGATACCCCAAGCTAAGCCCGTACTCGATCAATCGCGGTCCGAAAAGGGCCAATGCGGGCCTTAAGCTAATAACTAAAAAGTATTTATTGAGCCTTTTTTAGATCATCTACATTCCCTCCACGAGCTGTGCAATGTTGTCCCAGCAACAGCGATCCCCGCTGTTGCCAGGGCAACAGTCGCCCAACAGTTCGCTGCCCAAGCAACAGCAGTTGCCCTGCAAAACAACCATAATCGTTTGATTTATATGATTATTTAGACCATGGAACGACTCTTGCTCTGACGGCTGTACATCCCCTACTCGCACAGGAACACAGCCCATGAGCACCCCACTTAAAGTCGTCGCCGTTTCCGGTGGTACCTTTCGCCCTTCGCGCACCCTGGTGCTGGTCCAGGCGATTGTTGCGGAGCTGGCCCGCTACCTGCCCATCGACAGCCGCATCATCGAACTGGGCGACATTGTCCGTCCGCTGGGCAGCGCCCTGTCCCGTCAGGAGCTGCCGGAAACCGTCGAGTTCGAGTTGCAAGCCATCGAATCGGCGGACCTGCTGGTGGTGGCGGCGCCGGTCTACCGTGGCTCGTACCCAGGCCAGTTCAAGCACCTGTTCGACCTGATTGGCCACGATGCACTGATCGACACCCCGGTATTGCTGGCGGCCACGGGTGGCAGCGATCGGCATGCGCTGGTGATCGATCACCAGTTACGCCCGCTGTTTAGCTTCTTCCAGTCCGTGACCCTGCCCTTGGGCGTGTATGCCTCGCAGGCTGATTTCAGTGACTACCAGATCACCAGTGAAGCGCTGAACACCCGCATCCGCCTGGCCGTGGAACGGGCTGCGCCGCTGTTCAGCGCCCATGCCGCCGACCTGCGCAAGACAGCCTGAGGAGCCGCTCGTGACCGCCATCAATCGATCTCGACTGCAAACCCCGCTGCAGATCGCCCGCACCCTCGCGGCCGAGTTTTCCCGCACCGCCGCCGAACGCGACCAAGTGGGTGGCACACCGAAGGCCGAGCGCGATGCGTTGCGCCGCAGCGGCCTGCTGGCGATGAAAATCGACCCGCAGTACGGCGGCCTGGGCGCCAGTTGGAGCGACACCCTGGAGGTGGTCCGCGAGTTCGCCAGGGTCGACAGTTCGATCGCCCATGTATTCGGCTTCCAACACCTGATGCTGGCCACGGTGCGCCTGTTTTCCCGGCCCGAACAATGGCAGCCGTGGTTCGAGCAGACCGCGCGCAACAACTGGTTCTGGGGCAATGCCCTGAACCCGCTGGACACCCGCACCCTGTCCAAACAGTTTTCCGGCTACCGCGAGTTCTCCGGGCGCAAGAGTTTCTGCTCCGGCTCCGCCGATTCGGAAATGCTGATTGCCTCGGCGCTGCATGAGTCCACCCACGGCAAGCTGTTGATCGCCGCCATCCCCAGTCATCGCACCGGTATCACCTTGCATGGTGACTGGGACAACATCGGCCAACGCCAGACCGACAGCGGCAGCGCCACCTTTGAACGGGTGCGCGTGGAAGAAAACGAACTGCTGCTCGATCCCGGGCCGCTGAGCACACCCTTTGCCTGCCTGCGCCCGCTGATTGCCCAACTGACCTTCACCAATATCTTCCTCGGCATCGCCGAAGGTGCCTTCGAAGAGGCGCGCAACTACACCCTCAAGGAAACCCGCCCCTGGTTCAAGGCCAGCGTCGAGCAGGCCAACCAGGACCCCTATGTGCTGCGCCATTACGGCGAGTTCTGGGTCGGGCTCCAGAGCGTGCGCCTGCTCACCGAGCGCGCCAACGCCTTGCTCGACCAGGCCTGGAGCAAAGAACAACGGCTCGACGCCGAGAAGCGTGGCCAACTGGCGCTGGCCATCGCCACGGCCAAGGTCGCCGCCACCCGCACTGGCCTGGACCTGGCTAGCCGCCTGTTCGAAGTCACCGGCGCCCGTGCCACCCACGCCGCGCTGCGCCTGGACCGGCATTGGCGCAACCTGCGCACCCAGACCCTGCACGACCCCGTGGACTACAAGCTCCACGAACTGGGTGACTGGGCGCTCAACACGGCCCTGCCCACTCCGACCTTTTACTCATAGGCCCGACTATGCAACTACTCACGCTGCCGCCCTCTCCTGCCCTGGCCACCTCGATACGCGCCACCGCGCAAGTGTTCGAAGACCCCAAATCACAGGCACTGCTGGCGCACCTGCAACAAGTCGCCCCCAGTGATGCCAGCGTGTTGATCATCGGCGAAACCGGGACCGGCAAGGAACTGGTGGCCCGTCACCTGCACAACCTCAGCGCCCGGCGCAACAAGCCGTTTATCGCGGTCAACTGCGGCGCGTTCTCCGAAAGCCTGGTGGAGGCCGAACTGTTCGGTCATGAAAAAGGCGCCTTCACCGGTGCCCTCAGCGCCAAGGCCGGCTGGTTCGAGGAGGCCAACGGCGGCACCCTGTTCCTCGACGAGATCGGCGATTTGCCGATGCCGATCCAGGTCAAGTTGCTGCGGGTGCTGCAGGAGCGTGAAGTGGTGCGCCTGGGTTCGCGTAAAAGCATCCCGATCGATGTGCGGGTGCTGGCAGCAACCAACGTGCAACTGGAAAAAGCCATCAACGCCGGACACTTTCGCGAGGACCTGTACTACCGGCTGAACGTGGTCAGCCTGGAACTGAGTCCACTGCGCGAGCGGCCCGGGGATATTCTGCCGCTGATCCGTCACTTCATCGCCGAATACAGCCGTCGCCTGGGCTACGGCGAAGTGGCGCTGGACAGCGAGGCCGAGCAGAAGCTGGTGGGCTACTCCTGGCCGGGCAATATCCGCGAGCTGGAAAACGTCATTCACCACACCCTGCTGATCTGCCGCAATCACCTGATCCGCGTCCACGACCTGCACCTGTCCAACTTGCGTATCGAGCGCCAGGACGCCAGCAGCAGCGCCACCGACGACAGCGCCGACGCTTTGTTGCAGCAAGCCTTCCAGCGCCTGTTCGAGGAAGAAAGCGGCGCCCTTCACGAACGGGTCGAGCACGCGTTGCTGCGCGCGGCCTATCAGTTCAGCCACTACAACCAGGTGCACACCGCGAGCCTGCTGGGGCTGAGTCGCAACATCACCCGAGCCATGCTGATCAAGATCGGTGAGTTGGTGGTCAACAAGCGCCGCCCGACCCAGGATAGCCAGGCGGTGAAAGTTGCCAACCTGTCGATCTGAGTCAGGCCACCGCGCTCATTCGGGCAAAACAATGCCGACTCTGGTGTCCTTTACGCCAATGCCGCGGACTGGGTCGCGAGCGCCTCGCGCTCCAGCTCACGCACCAGCGGCAACACCTTGCGACCGAAGTACTCCACCTCTTCGTGAAAGTGCAGGAAACCACTGAGCACCAGGTCCACGCCCACGGCCTTGAGGGCGACGATCCGCTCGGCAATCTGCTGTGGCGTACCGATCAGGTTAGTCTTGAAGCCATCGTTGTACTGCACCAGGTCTTCGAAGGTCGACTTGGCCCAGTTACCCTCGCCTTCGGGGCTGGAGGCACCGGCATTTTTCGCCTCGCCACCAAAACCGTTGACCGCTTCCGGGTCGGCCTTGGCGATGATTTCCTGCAATACCGCGCGCGCCTGCGCTTCGGTTTCACGGGCGATGACAAAGGCATTCACGCCGATTTTCACCGAGTGGCCATTGATCGCCGCCTTCGCGCGGATATCGTCGACCTGGGCCTTGATCCCTTCCACCGTGTTGCCATTGGTGAAGTACCAGTCGGAGACACGCGAAGCCATGTCCCGCGCCGCGCGCGAGCTGCCCCCCTGGAAAATTTCCGGGTGCGGTTGCTGCAACGGCTTGGGTTTGAGCGTGTAGTTGTGGAAGCGGTAGAAATCACCGTGAAAACTGAAGTTGTCCTCGGTCCAGATGCCCGTCAGCGCCCGGATGAACTCTTCGGAACGACGATAGCGCTCATCATGGTCCAGCCACGGCTCGCCGATCGCGCGGAACTCGCCCTTGAACCAGCCCGAGACAATATTGACCGCCACCCGGCCATTGGTGAACTGGTCGATGGTCGCCAACTGTTTGGCCGCCAACACCGGACTCCAGGGACCCGGCAGGATCGCGGCGATGACCTTGAGCTTTTCGGTAGCGGCCAACAGTGCGTGGCTGATGGTCACCGATTCGTGCTGATTTTCTGCGCCATAACCGGCGGTGAAACGGATCTGCGACAAGGCGTACTCGAAGCCCGCCTGTTCGGCGATCTGCGCCAGCTTGCGGTTGTAGTCGATATCCCAACTGGTGCGCTGTTCGATCTTGCTGACCACCAGCCCGCCGCTGACATTGGGCACCCAGTAGGCAAATTTGATGTTGTCCTGGCTCATTGCATGTACTCCTGCTGGCAGAGGCCACCGCGGCACCTGCAACAGGACTAGAGCAGCAACCGTGCCACTTGAATTAACCATTATTAATCAAATAGTTATGTGTATTTTCTGCGAAAGCCAAGTGTCGCCCAGCGCACAGGCTGTTGATCAACTGTTGCGCGCACAACACTGGCGTGCGAAGCCCTGCGCCGCGATGCGCCCTGGTCGTTGTTGCCGGGCGGTCAGCACTTCAGCAAGTTGCCCGCCAGGCGACAGCCGTGAGCAGCGCAAATCCCGGTAATCCCCTGTTATCGCGGGGTTTGCCACGCCAGGCACGACCTGTGCACTGGCAGCAGGACGCAACAGCTGCACTGCGTTGTTGCTTCTCTTGCCTTCGATTAAGGAACTGCCCCATGACCATCCAGCAGCAGCACCTGCCCCTTGCCAGCGGCGCCGACTACCAGGCCCTGGCCGAGCGCTTCCGACCGATCTTCGCGCGCATCGCTGCCGGCGCCCTGCAGCGCGAGCACAGTCGCAGCCTGCCCTTTGAGCCTGTGCAGTGGCTCAAGGAAGCCGGCTTTGGTGCCGTGCGCGTACCCGTGCAGTACGGTGGCGCGGGGGCGACCCTGCCGCAATTGTTCGAACTGCTGATCGAGCTGGCCGCCGCCGACTCCAACCTGCCCCAGGCGTTGCGCGGGCACTTCGCGTTTGTCGAGGACCGCCTCAACGCCCAGGCCGACACGCCGCAGGACCTCTGGTTCGAACGTTTTGTCCAGGGTGAGCTGGTCGGCAACGCCTGGACCGAAGTCGGCAGCGTGAAGATCGGCGAGGTCGGCACCCGCGTCTCGCGCCTGGGTGAGCAGTGGGTGGTCAGCGGCACCAAGTACTACAGCACCGGCAGCATCTTTGCCGACTGGATCGACCTCTACGCCCAGCGCGATGACAACGGTGCCGACGTGATCGCCGCCGTGCGTGTGCAACAGCTGGGCATCAGCCAGAGCGACGATTGGGACGGTTTTGGCCAGCGCACCACCGGCAGCGGCACCTCAGTGTTCGTCAACGCAGTGGTGGAGCCCGAGAATCTGTTGGACTTCGCCACCCGCTTCAAATACCAGACGGCCTTTTATCAACTGGTGCTGCTGGCGGTCCAGACCGGTGCCGGGCGCGCCGCCGTGCTCGACATCAGCGAAGAAGTACGCACCCGCAAACGCGTCTTCAGCACCGGCAACGCCAGCCACGTCAGTCAGGATGTCCAGGTGCAGCAAGTGCTGGGCAAGGCTTCGGCGCAGGTCTACGCCGCCCACGCCACCACCCTGCGCGCGGCGACGGCCTTGCAGTTGGCGTATGAAAGCCGCTTCGCCCAGGACCCGGTCGCTGAACGCGCCGCCAACATCGCCGCCGAACTGGAGTCGGCCCAGGCCCAGGTGGTCATCGCCGACCTGGTGCTGCGCGCCACCAGCGACCTGTTCAACGCCCTCAGCGCCTCGGCCACCAGCACCAGCAAGGCCTTCGATCGACACTGGCGCAACGCGCGCACCGCCGCCTCGCACAACCCGCTGATCTACAAGGAACGGATCATCGGCGACTGGGAAATCAACGGCACCGAACCGCCATACGTCTGGCAGATCGGCGCTGGGTCTAAATAAGACGGGGCTTGTAGGAGCAAGGCTTGCCCGCGATGGCGAACCTTCGTCCGCCATCGCGGGCAAGCTGCGCTCCTACAGAGGTGCGTTGCACCTAACTTACCCCACTGGTGAAGATTGGCCCTGGATTTGCAGTGACTGTAATCGTTATGACCCACTACCCGGTCAAGATCGGGAAAACAGCGGGTCTACTTCGGGCAGCTAGCATCCGACGGGCAGGTGAACTATGTGTGGGCATTTTGTTCAGCACGAGGGCATGGCGGCCTTCATCGCAGCGTTAAACCCCAAAGGTGCGGTGCCTACCGGCTACCAGAACCAGTCGCTGCGGCCATTCAACGTCGCGCCAGCCAAGTGCGCGCAGGTCCTGCACGGTTGCGAGGACGGGCTTCATATTGATGCCGTGCGTTGGGGTTGGGCGCCTTTTGGGGCACGCGGCAAGCAACCTGATTCAGTGCAGATGCCGGTGGAAACCGTTTCGACGCAGACCGATTTAAGGTTGCTCTGGCCCAATGGCCGGGCCGTAGTGCCCAGCGATGGCTGGTACGAGTGGGTGGATGATGCGCAAGCGCCGCATACCCCGCACCTATATTTCATGCGCCTGCGAAGTCGTCAGCCGATGTTCTTTGCCGCGCTAGCCCACATCCATCGTGGAGATGCACCGCACCAGGGGGGCGGCTTTGTGATCCTGACCACCGCTGGTGACACGCGCATAACCCGCATTCACCACCGCAGGCCACTGGTGCTGGCAGCGGACCATGCCAACGAATGGCTTGACCCGATGCTCTCGCCCCAGCGCGCCGAAGAAATCGCCAGGCACCATTGCCTGCCCTGTGCAGATTTTGAGTGGCTCCAGGTCAACCTGGCCCTGGACAACACCGCCAGTCATTTGCGCCGCTCCGCATGAGCCCGTCGGTGTCAGGCCAGTGGCCGGCGCTTTTCATAACGCACATCCCGGGCATCCACCCTGTCCACCACCGTCCAGCCCAGGCGCTGATAAAAGCCATTGGCGCGGATTTCCTGGCGGCCATCGGTCACCAGGAAAATGCGCTCATGGGCCCGGAACAGCTCGGCTTCGGCGGCGGCCATCAACAGGCGCCCCAGGCCTCTATTTTCATAGGCCGGGCGGACAAACATGGCAAACACCTCGCCTTCGTCGCGGTCAATCATGGAAAACGCCACCGGCCGTTCATCGACCTCTGCGATCCACACACAAGGCCCCTCCTTGATCGCCGAATTCAACACTTGCGCGGTTATGCCCAGCGCATCCATCTGCTCCCGGCTCAAGTGGTTCTGCGCCACTGAAGTGCGAATCTCGAACAGGCTTTCGACATCCTCCACCGTGGCCATTCGCGTGCGCACACTCATCTGCCCATCTCCTGAAGATCGTGCGCCATTGTAGAAAGGCGCCGGGGGCGGATTAAACAGATTGATTGTTGGAGATCTGTAACCCAGGCCAAAACCCTGCGCTCGCCCTTGGACTAAGCTCAAAGCTCCAGCGGAGGGCTTTCCAATGTGCGGAAGACTTTCACAGTACCGCGGCATTCACGACTTTGTCGCAGCCCTCGGCATGCCCAACGCCCTGGTCAACACCCTGGGCGACGATGCACTGGCGCAGTACAACGTCGCGCCGACCACCCAGGTCGCCCTGATTCATCTCGAGGGAGAAACCCTGCACGCCGATCGCGTGCGTTGGGGATGGCGACCCCATTGGTCCACCGACCACTCCTTGCCAATCAACGCCCGGGTAGAAAAAGTGGCCCACGGCGCGTTCTTCCGGGCGATCTGGCCGCATCGCGCCATCACCCCCATCGACAACTGGTTCGAGTGGGTCTACGAAGGCGGTCCGAACAAACAGCCGTACCTGATCCGGCGCCGCGACCGGGCGCCGATCCTTTGCGCTGCCATTGGCCAATACCCGGCGGGTGGGCGCGAGCCGCGAGCCGATGACGGCTTTGTGATCATCACCGCGGACAGCGTGGGCGGCCTGGTCGACCTGCATGACCGGCGCCCGCTGGTGCTGTCACCGGAACTGGCCCGGGAATGGCTCAACCTGGGGATGCCCAAGGAACGTGCCGAGCAGATGGTGCTGCACGAAGCGGAGCCTGCCGAGGCCTTTGAATGGTTCAAGGTCGACAGTGCCGTGGGCAACGTGCGCAACCACCAACCGGGGTTGATCACGCCCATCGGCAAGGTCCTCAGGGGCGGCGATGAAAAGGGCAATGGCTGACCCGCCCGCGCCTGGCGAGTGACGGGATTCTCGACTAGCCTGTGCGCGGTATGCCCTGCAGCCCTTCTCGTGCACCATCTTGTCTGGGAGACGAAGATGAACCCGATTCAACAGGCCGAGCGGACCTATCGCACCTGGTCCAACCCGATTCTGCTGGAGCTCAAGGAACGCCAGCATCAACTGGCTCCCACCGACCGTCAGGCCCTGCAGAACGTGCTGATAGAGCGCCGACTGCTCGACACCGGCAACCCGACCGGCCCTGACCGGCGCAAATCATGATGTAGCTTCAACTGGCCGGTTCGCGATGGACTGCAGCACGCCGCGGGGATTGAACACGCCCGCGGGTTGCTTGAGGTCCATCGCGAGCCAGCGCGTGCCTAGCGGTTGCCAGTCGGTGCCGTGCGGGGTTTGTAGCCCGGCAGTGAGGCGGCGAATGCCAGCGCCTCTTCCCGGGTGGCAAAGGTGCCGATCCGGTCGCGCTGCGTGCAGACCCGCCAGGGGCCGCTGTTGACGCTCACCAGTTCATAACCGTTCATGTGCATTTTATTTAGCATGGGCATACTCATAGCCACCTCCATTGAAGTCGATAAGCCCGCACTCAACTTACACCCGCCGCTTCTCGTCGTGGACACCAGCGGGTGAACGGTCGAGAGGCCGACGCACGAGCCATACCGCTTTGAGAGGACCAGCCCGCCAACGTGCTGGCCGGCGGACGAACGGTCGGGCAGATGAAAAATTCTTCACCCTGCCCGCCCAGTTGGCCCCTTATAGTCAGCACGCACATCCAAGGAACATTCAGCCCGCATCCCCCCATGCGGGCTTTTTTTTGCACGTAAAACGCCCTGGGCGACTTTCCTACAACCCGTTCCACACGCTAGGCTGCGCCTGCATCCCCCTTCCCCGACACAAGGACGTCGACCATGCCCGTGCGCATCGAAGTAACCCAAGACCCGCAACCCGCAGAACGCCAGGCCATTCTCGACCCACTGCGCGCCCACAACATTGCCCATGCCGGTGACGGCCACTATCAGGAAATTGCCTTGCTGGTGCGCGATGAACACAGCGAAGCGATCCTCGGTGGGCTCTACGGGAAAATGTTCTACCAATGGCTGTTCATCGACCTGCTGTCCGTGCAGGAACAGCTACGTGGCCAGGGCATAGGCGCCCGGCTGATGCACATGGCCGAGCAACTGGCCCGGGACAAAGGCTGCATCGGCATGTACCTCGACACCTTCGAATTCCAGGCGCCTGGGTTCTACAGCAAACTGGGCTTCACCGAAGTCGGACAGATTGTCGACTATCCGCCGGGGAGCAAGCGCTACTTCTTCCAGAAGCGCCTGATCGACTGAGCCTCGCAAGCGCGGTGTGTCACGTACCATAAATGCTGGCTATGCCGGCCTTATCGCGGCATAGGTATCTACACAACTGTGGTGCGACGTTGTGTAGATACCGATACTCATCGTGGGCAAGCCATGCTCCTACAGCGGTAAGCCGTTCAATGCCCACTCGCTTCGGGTCCGGGCTTCGCCGAAAACGGCGGTTTGGCCAGCCATACCAGCAGGATCAAACCGACAAAACCCCAGCCCAGCAGCGTGAAGTAGTCCACGGTGGACAGCATGTAGGCCTGGCTGGTCAGGACCTGGTCGAGCTGGGCGTAAGCCGGGGTGCCGGCGCCCCCCAGGGTATTGAGAGCCTCGCGGGTGGCCGGGTCGAAGGTGCTCAGGTGTTCACTCAGGTAGGCGTGATGCTGGTCGGCCCGGCGGATCCAGATCCAGGTGGTCAGAGAGGCCGCGAAGCTGCCGCCCAGGGTCCGCAGGAAGGTCGCCAGTCCGGCGCCGTCGGCGATCTGCTGGGGTGGCAGGTCCGACATCAGGATACTCAGGGTCGGCATGAAGAACAGCGCCACGCCAATGCCCATGAACAGCTGCACCAGCGCTACGTGCTGGAAGTCCACCTCATTGGTGAACCCGGCGCGCATGAAGCAGCTCAGGCCAATCGCCAGGAACGCCAGTCCGGCCAGCAGGCGCAGGTCGAACTTGTGCGCGTACTTGCCGACAAATGGCGACATCAGCACCGGCAGGATACCGATCGGTGCCACCGCCAGGCCGGCCCAGGTCGCGGTATAGCCCATTTGGGTCTGCAGCCACTGCGGCAGGATCAGGTTGATGCCGAAGAACCCGGCGTAGCCCAAGACCAGCACAATGGTGCCAATGCGAAAGTTGCGATGGGCAAACAGCCGCAGATTGACCACCGGGTGCTTGTCAGTCATTTCCCAGATCACGAACACCGCCAGGGCAATCACCGAAATGGCCGCGCCAATCAGGATGAAATTCGACTCGAACCAGTCCAGGTCATTGCCCTTGTCGAGGATGATCTGCAATGCCCCCACGCCGACGATCAGGCTGATCAACCCCACGTAGTCCATCGGCTGGTGACTGGTGACCACAGGACGGGCCTTGAGCTGCTGGCGGACGACCATCACCGCGAAGATCCCGATGGGCACGTTGATGAAAAAGATCCACGGCCAGCTGTAGCTGTCGGTGATCCAGCCCCCGAGGATCGGCCCGGCAATCGGCGCCACCACCGTGACCATCGCCAGCAACGCCAGGGCCATGCCGCGCCTGGCCGGCGGATAGACTGCGATCAGCAAGGTCTGGGTCATCGGGTACAGAGGACCGGCCACCAGCCCTTGCAGCACACGAAAGCCGATCAACTCCGGCATCGAGGTGGAAATACCGCACAGGAACGAGGCCAGCACGAACAGGATGGTCGCCCACAGGAACAACTTGACCTCGCCAAAGCGCCGGCTCAGCCAGCCGGTCAGCGGCAAGGCAATCGCGTTGCTCACGGCAAACGAGGTAATCACCCAGGTGCCCTGCTCCGAGCTCACACCCAAGTTGCCGGAAATCGTCGGCAACGCCACGTTGGCGATGGTGGTGTCGAGCACCTGCATGAAGGTCGCCAGCGACAGGCCGATGGTCGCGAGCAGCAGGCTGGGCGGGGTGAAAGACGCGTTATTGCTCATCGCGAATCCTTTGAATCGAGGCAGGCGCTGCGCCCTGGAGGCGGCGCAGCGGTCGGATTGGCGAAATCAGCGTTGAGCAGTTTTACTCGCCACTGAACTGTTGTCGTGGATCAGGCGACTGATCAGCGCGTCGGCGTCGGCCAACTGGCGCTCATAGATGGAAGTACTGAACGAAGCCTTTTGCGGCGGTTGCTGCGCCAGCACCGGGCCGCTCTGGTCGCGCAGGTCGACCTTGACCAGGGTCGACAGGCCGACGCGCAACGGATGCTTGGCCAGTTGCTCGGCGTTGATGTGGATGCGTACCGGCACTCGCTGCACGATCTTGATCCAGTTACCGGTGGCGTTCTGCGCCGGCAACAAGGCAAACGCACTGCCGGTGCCTGCACCGAGGCTGTCGATGGTGCCGCTGTACTTCACATCGCTGCCATAGAGGTCGGCTTCGATGTCCACCGCTTGGCCGATGCGCATGTCGCGCAGCTGGGTTTCCTTGAAATTGGCGTCGATCCACAACTGGTCGAGGGGGATCACCGCCATCAAGGCCGTGCCCGGCTGCACCCGTTGCCCCAGTTGCACGGTGCGCTTGGCCACGTAGCCGGTGACCGGGGCGATCAGGGTGCTGCGGGCCTTCGTCAGGTAGGCCTGGCGCAATTGCGCAGCAGCCGCCTGCACGTCCGGATGGGAGGACACCACGGTGTCGTCCACCAGTGCGCTGCTGGTCTGGAATTGTTGCTGGGCATTGGCCAGGGCGTTTTGCGCCGAGGTCAGGTCATCCCGGGCATGGGACAGTTCTTCCTGGGAAATCGCCCCGCCGGCGGCGAGACTTTTGCGTCGGCTGTAGTTTTCCTGGGCCTTCTGCACTTCCGCCTTCTGCGCATTGACCTGGGCTTTCATGCCATCGACATTGCTGTACAGGCCACGAACCTGGCGCACCGTGCGTGCCAGGTTGGCCTGGGCACTTTGCAGGCCGACTTCGGCGTCGTTGGGGTCGAAGTTGACGAGCACCTGGCCTTCCTGGACCAGGTCGCCGTCGTCCGCGCCAATGCTGACCACGGTGCCGGTGACCAGCGGGGTAATTGCCACCACGTTGCCGTTCACATAGGCGTCATCGGTGCTTTCGTTCCAGCGCCCGTAGAGGTGATGCCAGCCCCAGACGCCGAGGCAGCCCAGGACCACCAGCAGTGTCAGCACCAGCAGCATGAACTTGCGTTTACCGGGATTGCCCGTGTCTTGGGCGGTTTCAGGAGTCGGGGTGTTCTGCACGTTGGCCATGACGAGTACCTTGAATTATTGATTGCGCGTGGCAGGCGCCGGGGATGGGCGGGCCGCAGCCAGGCTGTCGCCATGAAAGCCGCCGCCCAGGGCCTGCATCAGTTGGATCGACAGATCGATCTGTTCGGCATTGAGGTTCGCCAACTGACGCTCGGCGCCGAGCAGTTGCTGCTCGATGCTGAGCACGTCCAGGTAGTTGCCGACGCCGGAGCCATAGCGCTCCAGCACGGTGTTGTAGGAGTCCTGGGCAATGTCGGTGGCGTGTTGCTGGGCGACGATCTGCCGACCGACGTCACGCAACTGGGACAGGCTGTCGCTGACTTCCCCCAGCGCCTTGACCAGGCTCTTGTTGTACTGCGCCACCGCCAGGTCGTAGTCGGCATCCTTGGCATCGAGGTCGGCGCGCAGGCGACCACCGTCGAAAATCGGCAGGGAAATCGTCGGGGCGACGTTGAAGAAGCGGCTGGTCGAACCAAACATCGCGTTGCCCAGCAACGACTCGACCCCGGCCGCGGCGCTCAGGTTGAGGTTGGGGTAGAAAGTGGTCTTGCCGGCATCAATACTCTTGCTCGCCGCCTCGACTCGCCAGCGCGCCGCGACCAGGTCCGGGCGGCGGCCCAGCAGTTCGGCGGGCAACACCGAGGGCAAGGCCACGGCGCTGGCTTGCAGAATGTGCGGCCGGGTGATTTCGTTACCCCGATCCGGGCCTTTGCCGAGCAACACTGCGAGGGCGATTTTGGCGCTCTGCAGGTTTTTCTCGGCATCGATCAGAGAAGCCTCGGAGCTCGCCTCCAGGCTTTGGTTCTGCTGGTACTGATACTGGCTGTCGATGCCGGCGCTGAGGCGCCGCTGGCTCAGGGTCAGCAATTGCCGGGTGCGCTTGAGGTCTTCAGTGGCCAGGTCGTGGACGATATGGGCCTGGCCCAGGTCGCTGTAGGCGCGGGCAACGTCGGCGGCCAGGGTCAACTGAGCCGCCTGGCGATCGACCTCGGCGGCCCGGGCCTGGCCCAACGCAGCCTCCCAGGCGTCACGCTGGCCGCCCCACAGATCGAAGGTGTAATTGAAGGTCGCGCCGAGGCTGCGCATGGTGTCGTAGGAGTCACCCTGCAGGGTCGGGTCCTGATACTGGGCCAACCGCTCGCGGCGGATACCGGCGCTGGCATCCAGGGTCGGCATGCGCGCAGCATTCGCCGCACCGGCAGCGGCACTGGCCTGATGGGCCCGGGCGCTGGCGATCTGCATGTCCGGGCTGTCACGCAGGGCTTCGCGGATCAACCCGTCCAGTTGCGGATCGCCCAGGCTCTGCCACCAGTCGTTTTTCGGCCATGCCGCCGCCGACAGCGTCACACCGTTGAGGGATTGCCCGGCCTGCAGGGCTTTTGCATCAAGGCTCACACCTTTGGTGGTCAGGCCGCTGTAGTTGGCACACCCGGCCAGGCTCATGGCCATCAGCACCAGGGCCAGTCGGGAACCCAGGGTTTTATCGCTCATTGGTCACCTACCCGCAGCACGGTGATGGGATCACCGGCGGCCAGCAAAATTTTCTTGAGGATGGCTTCCAGGGTCTGCAACTCCTCGGAGTCGAGGGCGCCGGCCAACTGGTTCATCGCGTTGACGCCAATGCCCGGCAACTTGTCGGCCAGCACCTGGCCTTCCTCGGTCAGGCCCAGGCGCACCAGGCGCCGGTCATCTGCACAGCGTTGGCGGACCAGCAGGCCTTTGTGCTCCAGACGGTCGAGCATGCGGGTCATCGAACCGCTATCCAGGGACAGATGGCGGCACAGCTCGGCCGGGGTGTCGACGCCGTACTGGGCCATGATGATCAACACCTTGAACTGCGCGGCAGTAATGCCGTGGGGTTCCATGTGGGTGTCGATGATCCGATCCTTGAGCAAGGCGGCGCGCCCCAGCAGGAGACCGAGGTGGCAATTGCGAAAGTTTTCCGGGGAGAAATGTTTCATCTGACGACCTATTGGCTGCCTAGGCAGTGAATATGTGTCGAGATATTACTGCCTAGGCAGTTAATGTCAAATGAAATCGTTAGCAAGCTTTGCAATTTATAAAATAGGCAGTCGCCGGACCGCTATCGCGAACAAGCGAAGCGCCGCCCGGCTTGCACAGAAATGCGTACCCCCCAGAAAAAAAGGTCGGCCGGTAGGCCGCCTCGCCCGCCCTACCACTCAGGCCGACTGGTCAGGTCGTCGTGATTTGGCTCTTGATCCACCTGCACCGTCGGCAGGATGAGTAAGGGAAATCGGTGCGTTGAAGGGCGGCGAGGACTGCGTCCTCGAACGCAGCCTCGCGGGCTCGACAGCTGCTACGGGGGATTGGGGTATTGCCGAGAAATGCGGTTTGGCGGAGATCGTCATCGCGGGCAAGCCCGCTCCCACAAGGGAACGCGACACCAGGGCAAACAGGCCGGCCGGTAGGCCGCCTCGTCCGCTCTTACCACTCAGGCCGACTGTCAGGTCGCCGTGCTCTTGCTTTTGATCTTGATCCACCCGCCCCTTCGGCAGGCTGAGCGAAGGTGTCCATCCGGGGGGAGGCGCGTAGCGCCGTGCGGCGGAGCCGCATGCATCGAGAGGAGGTGCAGCGAAGCAAACCGGAGGCGATGCCCCCGGATGGATACCGTAGCGAAGGTACCCCGAGCCTTAGCGAGGGGCCGAACGCTGGGGCAAGACTTTTTGGGTACTTTTGTGTCGTTTGACAAAAGTGCCTCGCCGTAAGGGCGAAACCTTAAGCCGCCATTACCGCAGCAACGGATATACCCACAAGACCAAGACCAAGACCAAGACCAAGACCAAACGATAACAGCTCCTTTCAGCTCAACAAAGCCGAGCCCTCAGAAATCCCGCTTATAGAAGATGTCCAGCGAACTGGCGATCCCGCTGGCGGCTTCCAGATAGACCTTTTTGCTCAGCTTGTAGCGCAAGGCAATGGTGTTGGCCGGCTCAAACACACCAACGCCATAACGCAGGCTGAGCTTCTCGGTAATGTCACCACTGGCGACCACACTGGTGGCGGTGCCGCTGCCCTCGGTGTCGAGCTGGAAATCATCGATGCCAAGGTTCTTCGCCAAGCTCCCGGTGAGGTCCGAGCTGCCCATCAACCCCAGGCCCAGCGCCGCTTGCGCAAGCATGTTGTTGTCTTCACCGTTGGTGCTCAGCGGACGGCCGAGCACCAGGTAGGACAATGCTTGCTCCTGGCTCATCGCCGGCTCCGAGAAAATCTGCGTAGTCGGCTGCTCGGCGCTGCCGCTCAGGCGGATACCGGCAATGATGTCGTCGGTCTGGCGAATCGCTTCGATGTCCAGGTACGGCTGGTCGATGGGCCCGGCAAACAGCAGCCGTGCACGGCGTACAGTCAGGCGCTGGCCGTAGGCGCGGTAACGCCCGTCGTTGAGCCACAATTCGCCCCGGGTGTCGAGGTTGTCGCCGATATGCACGTGCCCCTTGAGGTTGGCGGTCAGGCCAAAACCGGCAAAGCTGAGCCGGTCTTCGCCGACTATCACTTCGACATCCATGGCCATGGCCATAGGTGCCTTGCCCTCTTCGGTCTGGTGCCCGACGATCACCGTGTCATCGGAGACCTTGACCGTCGATGGCGGCAACTCGCGCACTGTGATCTCGCCCTTGGGCACCAGCACCTTGCCGGTGATCGCCAGCTTGTCGTCCTTGATCGAGATCTTCAGGTCCGGCGCCACTTCCAGGGCCGCGTAGGGTTCGACGCTCACCGGCAGTTGGCTGCCCCGCAGGCTGAGGTCGACCACCAGGGCCTGCCCCCAGTCCACCTGTCCCGTGAGGCTGCCCTGCCCGCTCTTGCCGCTTTTCCAGCCGCCATTGAGTTGCACGCTTTCGCCGGCAATCTGCGCCTGCAACTGCAGGGCCTCGAACCGCGTCGGCAGTTGTGGCCCGGAAATCTCACCGTCGCTCAAGGTCAGGTTACCGTTGACCTTGGGCGCCAATAGCCCGCCGGACAAAGTACCGCTGCCGTTCAGGCGGCCGGCCAGTTTCTCGACCATTGGCACAAACGGCCGCGCCACCGAGAGGTCCAGCCCACTGAGGCGGAACGAGCCGCTCAGGGGTTTGTTTTTAGGCAGCGGGTTGATCTGCGCCTGCACCATCAGCTCACCCAGTTTGCCGCCGACAAAATTCAGTTGGGTGTCGATACGCTTGGGGTTGAGGGTGCTGGTGAGTTTCAGTGTCTGGTAAGGGAAATCCAGCCACTGGTCCTTTTCCTTCATGCGCAAGGTGCCGCCGCTCGCGTCCACCAGCACCTGGCCTTTCGGCCCGCTGGCCGGCAGGTCCAGTTGCACGTCGGCGTTGAGCTTGCCCTGCCAGGCGAAATCCTTGGGCAGCCATTGCGCCAGGCTGTCGATTGGGAATTGCTTGAGGTGATAACGCAGTTTCGGCTCGGGCATCAGGCGCTGATCCTCGCCACACAAACTGGCGGGGCCAGACGTCCAGCAGTGGGCGCCGAAGGT
Source organism: Pseudomonas sp. NPDC087626 (assembly GCF_044743405.1). Taxonomy (NCBI): domain Bacteria; kingdom Pseudomonadati; phylum Pseudomonadota; class Gammaproteobacteria; order Pseudomonadales; family Pseudomonadaceae; genus Pseudomonas; species Pseudomonas sp. NPDC087626. Next base: position 68,715 of record NZ_JBIUWJ010000013.1, on the reverse strand, counting down.
CAGCTTGCCATCGGCCAGGCGTTCGATTTTCGCCGGACCCTGCAGCTGCCAGTCCTGGCCGCCGGCCTGAACGTCGCCGCTGGCCAGGCGTCCACGCCAGTTGCCTTGGTCCAGGTTGCCGTCCAGGCCCAGTGCCAGTTTCAGCAATGGGCCTTGCAGGTCCAGTTGCAGCTTCTGCTGCTTGAGGGTGCCCGTGCCAGTGGCAGTCAGGGTACCCAACTGGTTATCGCCGACCGTTATGCCGCTGCCCTTGAGGTCGATCTGCGCCCGCTGTGCGCTGTCGAGAGTGGCATCGAGGTTGAGGCTTTTCAGGCGATTGTCGTCCAGGGCCAACTGCACACCCTGCAGGGCGAGCTTGCCCTGGGGCGCCTGCAATGTGCCTGCGACGTCGAGCCGGCCATTGAGCTGACCGCGTAACTGCGGCCACAGCTGGCCCAAACGCGGGGCCTTGATATCGAGTTGGCCGCTGAGTGTTTGCTGCAGGCTGGCGCTGCCATCGATGCGGTTCTCGCCCAGGCGGATCTGCAAGGCACTGAGGTTCCAGCGCTCGCCCGCGCCGTCGGCCTTGGCTTGCAACACCGCCGGCTGGCCACGCAGCTTGCCCTTGAGGTCAAGGTCGGCACTCAGGCTCAGTTGTTCATTGCGCATCTCGCCCTTGCTGCGCAAAGGCCCGGCCAGGGTGCCCGGCAGCTCCGCCAGCCAGTACGCCGGGTTGAGCGCCGACAGGTCAAGCGCGGTGTCCCAGGCGATGCCGTCGGCAAACTTCAGGTTCAAATGCCCGGCGACCTTGCCCTGCCCTGCGACCAATTGCAGTTGCGGCAGGAAGATTTGCGTCAGGTCGCCACTGAACGGGCTGCTCAGGCTGAAGGCCCCGGCAGGACCGTCCAGCGCTGCCTTGAAGTTGCCCAGGTAGTTACCGTCGCGGTACGCCACCTCACCGTTGAAGCTGCGCAGCGCCACCTCTGGCTCGTCGATCAGCGGATACAAACGGTGCCAGGGGAAATCCAGCCAGTCGATCTTCGCCTCGGCGACCAGGCCCTCGGACCAATCGACCTGGCCGGTCAGCTTGAGGCTTTGCTGATCGTTGGCGTTGAGATCCAGCCCGGCGATCTGTGCACCCTTGGCGTCGACCTTGCCTTGCAGCAGCAGGGCCACCGGTCCGTCCTCGGCCGGCAAGCTGGCCTTGCCCAGCAGTTGATAGCCGTTTTTCAGGTCACCGCTACCGCTGAGTTCAAGCTGATTGAGTTGCAGGGTGTCCGGCAGGTCGGCACTGGCTTTGAAACCATCGGCGGTGATGCGCACCTTGGCCGGCAGGTTGTCGGCCAGCGGCTGCAGCTCGCCGGTCAGACGGCCCTGCAGGTAACCGCTGCTGTCGGCCTCGAGGTTGAGGGTTTGCAGCAGGTTGCCATTGACCTTCAGCGTCAGAGCCAAGGGCGTGTTGCCGGGCATCGGCATAGTCAAATTGCCGCTGGCACTCAGCGGCCAGTTGCCGGTCGGTTGCAGCAGCCCGGTCAGTTCCAGGTGCAGGTCATCGCGCTGCAGACGCAACGAGTCGATCTGCAACCCTTGCGCCGTCCAGTACGCTACCAGTTGCAGGTCCTTGAGTTGCTCGCTGCCGTCCAGCAGCAGGCTACCGATTCGCACCTCGCCCAGCTCGATCGCCAGCGGCAGTTTCAACTCCGGCAAGCTGATCGGCCCGCTGCTTGGCTCGGTACTCGGCGCAAACTGCAGGACCACCTGCTCGGCGTGCAATTGCTCGATGCACAGGGTCATGCGCGTCAGGCACAACGGCGACCAGGCCAGCAGTGGCTTGATCAGCTCAACTCGGTCCTGGCCCTGCTGCCACAGCACATGATCGGCACTCCACTCGCCGGCCAGGCGGCCCTGGAAATTCTCCACGGTCAAACCCGGCACCTGACTCAGTGCCCAGCGGCTGCCGGCTTGGGTTCCCAACAGGCTCACCACCACCAGCAGCACCAAGACCACCAGTGACAGCAATGCCAGCAACGCTATTTTCAAACCACGCTTCACAGCTCAGGCCCCATGGAAAAGTGCAGACGAATACCGCCGGGGTCATCCAGCGCATGGGCCAGGTCGAGACGAATCGGGCCGACTGGCGAAACCCAGCGCACACCCATGCCGACCCCAGTCTTGAGGTTCGGCAGTTCGAAGTCGTTGAACGAGTTGCCTTGGTCGACAAAGGTTGCGACTCGCCATTTTTCGGCAACCGAGTATTGGTACTCCAGGCTGCCGGAGACCATGTAGCGTCCGCCTACGCGGTCGCCGTCGGAGTTTTCCGGCGACAGGCTCTGGTAGTCATAACCGCGCACGCTCTGGTCACCACCGGCAAAGAAGCGCAGCGATGGCGGAATCGATTTGTAGCCATTGGTGGCCGAACCCCCGATCTGCGCACGCGCGAGGAATCGGTGGTTGTCCAGCACCGTGGTCAGGCCCTTGGCCAGGGCGGTGCCGTATAACAGGTTGTTGTCCGAGCCCAGCCCTTCCTTGGCCACCTTGCTGTCAAATTGCAGGCGATAACCGTTGTGCGGATCGATCCGGTTGTCACTGCGCAGGTAGGAATAACTCACGCCCGGCATCAACAGGTTACTGATCCCCGAGTCATCGCCCAGGCGATACTCCTCGTGCTGCCATTTCAACGAGATCACCCGTTGCCAGCCGCTGGGCAGCTTGCTGTGCCATTCCGGCCCCAGGGTCAGCAGTTTGCTCAAGCTGTCGGTGTTGGCCAGTTCTTCATTTTGATAGCCCCCGGCAAACCGCAACTTGTCGGTCAACGGCGGGTCCAACGGCACGTCGTACCACAGGCCGACGTTCTGCCGTGGCGCCGAGAGCTCGGCCTCCCAGCCATAGCTGTGGCCTTCGGGATTGACCCAGTGGCGTGTCCAGTTGGCCTTGGCTCGCGGCCCGACGTCCGTCGAATAACCCAGGCCCAGGCCCATGGTCCGGGGTTTACGGGTGTCGAGGGTGACGGCCACGGGAATTACATCGTTGGCGGCAGTGGTCGGCGCGGCATCCACCCGCACGGACTCGAAATAGCCCGACGATTGCAGGGCCTGGTTAAGCTCGGCGATCAACTCGGAATCATAAGGCGCGCCACTTTTGAACGGCACCATGCGTTGCAGCAGGTCCTCGTCGAAGGGCGTATCGCCGGCAAAGCTGACCTTGCCCAGCGCATAACGCGGGCCGCTGTCATAGACCAGGTCGATGTCGGCAACACCGGCCCGAGGGTCGACGGAAAGCTTCTGGCTGGTAAAGCGACCACTGAAAAAACCGAAGCGCGAGGCCTGGTTCTGGATCAGCCGCTTGGCGTCTTCATAGTGGCCGTGATTGAGCACGGCGCCGGGCTTGAGCACGTCGCTCTGGGGCACACGAAAGGACTTGAGGGTGGCGGCCGGCCCCAGGATCTGGATAGTCACGTAGCGCAGGCGTACCGGCTCGCCGGGGTCGATATTCAACACCAGTCGGGGTGACTTGCCGTCTTTGACTTCGCTTTCGATTTGCGGCTGGTAGTAACCCAAGGCCTGGGCGGCCTTGCGCGCCTGCTCCTCGGCACCGCGACTGAAGCGCAACAGGGCTTCTTCATCGCGTTCGCCGAGATCGCCGATATAGCCTTCGATGTTGGCCTTCAGCTCGTCATTGGACGGTTTGATCCTGACGTCCAATTCACTTTGCGCCAGGGCCGCTGCGCTGCTGATCAGCATGAGCACGCCACTGGTAAATCTTCCAGGAAACTTCATAGGCGCGGATGCTATCACGAGCTTGGGAGCGTGATAGAGCGAACAATCTGAACAAAAGTTCGACCTTAGGCTGTTGCGCTATGTAACACCTGCGGATTGGCGTGGAAAAACACGTGCTCAAGTACAGGCCCTACCGCCACCTCGCCAATCTCCTCATACCCCTGACGCTTATAGAACTCCAGATAACGCGGATTCCCGGTGTCGAGCACCACCCCCTGGGAATGCTCGTCTACCGCGCACCAATTGTGCACCGCTTGCAACAGTTGCTCGCCGAAATGCTGGCCCTGGAATTGCGGATGAATCCCCAGCAACGGCAGCACGTGCACCGAGTCCGATGGCACGCAGGCAGCCACGGCCGCGTGATAGTCCAGATAGCGCCGGGTGCAGCGAAAACCCGTGCTGAGCACCATGCGCAGGCGCCAGGCCCAGCTTTCGGTAATGCCCAGGCGCCGCTGCGGCGGCGCGATCAGCGCGATGCCGATCAAGCGGTCATTGACCAGCAGGCCGATGGCGGGCAGATCCTGGAGAAAATGCTGCTTGACCAGTTCGCGCACCGTCGCCCGTACCCGCTGCTCATAGCCGGGGCGCTCGGCCTCAAACAGAAACTTGAAGGTGGGTTCGTGGCGATAGGCCTGGTACAGCAATGAGCGCGCTTCACGCGAGTAGCCGCTGTCGAGCCGATGGATGTCCGCGATGGCGGTCGATGTTTCAGGCATGAGGTTTATCTCCCCTTGGCGCGGCGCAAATGACCCCGCTCTTGTAAGTACGAGCCCGGCACTGCTGTGATCGTTCCCACGCCCACAGACATTAGCAGCGCATAGGAACTACTGCCACGCTGGCTCCGATCCTACATGTCAGCTAGCATCGCAGTTTTGCCAGGACTGCCGACCATGAAGATCGTCTCGTTCAACATCAACGGCCTGCGCGCCCGCCCCCATCAATTGGCGGCACTGATCGAGAAGCACCAGCCAGACGTCATCGGCCTGCAGGAAACCAAGGTCCACGACGACCAGTTCCCGCTCGCCGAAGTCCAGGCGCTGGGCTACCACGTGTATTACCACGGCCAGAAAGGTCACTACGGCGTCGCCATGCTTTCGCGCCAGGAACCATTGGCGATCCACAAGGGGTTTGCCAGCGATGAAGAAGACGCCCAGCGCCGCTTCATCTGGGGCACCTTCGCCGACGCCAACGGGACGCCGGTGACCATCATGAACGGCTATTTCCCACAGGGTGAAAGCCGCGACCACCCCACCAAGTTCCCGGCCAAGGCGCGGTTCTACAGTGACCTGCAAAACCTGTTGGAAACTCAGTTCAGCAACGACCAGGCGCTGGTGGTGATGGGCGATGTCAACATCTCCCCAGAGGACTGCGACATCGGCATCGGCCCGGACAACATGAAGCGCTGGCTGAAGACCGGCAAGTGCAGCTTCCTGCCGGAGGAACGCGAGTGGATGGCCCGCCTGAAAAACTGGGGCCTGGTGGACAGCTTCCGCCACCTCAACCCGGACGTTGCCGACCGCTTCAGCTGGTTCGACTACCGCAGTCGCGGCTTCGAGGATGAGCCCAAGCGTGGCCTGCGCATCGACTTGATCATGGCGTCCCAAGGCTTGCTGCCACGAATCAAGGCCGCCGGTGTCGACTACGACCTGCGCGGCATGGAAAAACCTTCGGACCATGCGCCGATCTGGCTGGAGCTGAGCTAGGCCGCTGCCTGTCACATCTGCGTAACCTGAATGTCTTAATGTCCCGGCACCTCCCCTGCCCGCCAAAGGTGCCGGCTCCATGTTGCGTGCCCTGTTGCCGCTGCTGTTATGCAGCCTGTTGTCCCCGTCGGCCTTCGCCACCGCATTGCCGCTGCCCGATAACGGCGTGGTGTTGCGTATCCAGGGTTCCAACACCATTGGGGCGGCGCTGGGGCCGGCACTGGCCAAGGGGTTGATGGAAGAACAAGGTTTGCTCAAGGTGCACAGCGAACCCCGTGACGACCCCAACGAACAGCGGCTGGTGGGCCAGACGGCACAAGGGCAACGGGTGATTATCGAGATCGCCGCCCACGGCTCCAGCACCGGTTTCCTCGCCCTGCACACCACCAGCGCCGATCTGGCAGCCTCTTCGCGCCCGATCAAGGACAGCGAACTGGTGGCACTGGAAGGCCTTGGCGACTTGAAAAGCCCTACGGCCGAACAAGTGATCGCCATCGACGGCCTGGCCATTATCCTGCACCCGCACAACCCGTTGAACCAGTTGAACACCGAGCAACTGGCGCGGATTTTCAGCGGTGAGGTTCGCACCTGGGAAGAACTCGGCGGCGTCGGCGGACCGATTCATCTCTACGCGCGCGATGATCAGTCGGGCACCTACGATACCTTCAAGGACCTGGTACTCAGTGGCCGCGGTAAAACCCTTGCCCGCTCGGCAAGCCGCTTCGAATCCAGTGAACAGTTGTCCGACGCCGTCAGCCAGGACCGCCAGGGCATTGGTTTCATCGGCCTGCCCTACGTGCGCCAGGCCAAGGCGGTGGCAATCGTCGACGGTGCCTCGCAGCCCATGCTGCCACTCACCAGCCTGATCGCTACCGAGGACTATCCACTGTCGCGGCGGCTGTACTTCTATGTGCCGCCGACCGCGCACAATCCCTGGGCCACCGCACTGATAGGTTTTACCCAAAGCCGCCAGGGCCAGGCGCTGGTGGCTGCCAACGGGTTTGTCGCGCAGACCGTGCACGCCATGGATGTCACGGCCAGCCGGCAGATGCCCGAGGGTTATCAGGCGCTTGCTGCCAAGGCGCAACGGCTGACGGTCAACTTTCGTTTCGAAGAAGGCAGCGCCAGCCTCGACAACAAGGCACGCCAGGACCTGTCCCGGGTACTCGACTACCTCAAGCAGCACGGCAAGCTCGACAGACAGGTGAGCCTGGTGGGATTCGGTGACGCCAAGACCGATCCGGAACGCGCCGCCCTGCTCTCGAAACTGCGGGCCATGGCGGTGCGCCGTGAACTGGTGAAAAACGGCGTGGTGCTGCGTGACATTCGCGGTTTTGGTGCGCAGATGCCGGTGGCCGCCAACAGTGACGACGAAGGCCGGATCAAGAATCGCCGGGTCGAGGTCTGGGTCTACTGACGCCCTGGCCGGTGTACGGCAGCTAGTCGGGCTGGCGGATCAGGTAGGTGTCCATGATCCAGCCGTTGGCTTGTCGCGCCGCCTGCCTGACCTGCTCGATCTGGTCGGCGACGTCCTTGAGTTTACCGGCAATGAGGATTTCATCCGCGGTGCCCAGGTACGCTCCCCAGTAGATTTGCTGCTCCTGATCCGCCACCTGCTGGTAGGCATCTTGCGCGTCCAGCATCACCACCAGACTGTCGGCCGCACTCACCTGCCCCGCTGCCAGGCGCCGCCCGGTGGTGATCTCGACGGCGCCGCCGATGCGGTTCAACGCCACTTTGTGCCGCGCCGCCAGGGCCTGGACGCTGCTGATACCAGGGATCACCTCGTAGTCAAAGGTGCAGCGACCAGCGTCGAGAATTGCCTGCAGGATACGCAGGGTGCTGTCGTACAAACCCGGATCCCCCCACACCAGAAATGCCGCGCATTCATCGTCGGCCATTTGCTCGTTGATCAGCCGCTCGAAGGTCTGCTGCTTGTCGCGATTGAGCGCCTGCACACTGGCGCTGTAGTCGAGAGCATCAGGCCTGCGTTGTGGACTGTGGGCCTCGACGAAACGGTAACCCGGCTGACTGATATAGCGGGCACAGATTTCCCGCCGCAGGTCGATCAGGCTGTCCTTGCTCGGGCCTTTGTCCATCAGGAAAAACACATCGACCCGGTTCAATGCCTTGACCGCTTGCATCGTGATGTAGTCAGGGTCGCCTGCACCAATGCCGATCACCAGGAGCTGCTTCATGCCAGGGGTTCCTCGACGGGCGCGCCACTGTCCATCAGGCGCAGGCGCCAGCGGCCGTTGAAGCGCAGTTCGGTGGCGGACAAGGGTTCGACATCAATCATCTGGAAGGCGCTGGGCGAGCACTGCAACACATGGATCATGGCTGCACGAATCACCCACGGGTGAGTCACGGCCAGGTAATGCCCGGGGTGACTGCCCAGGCTGTCGAGCCAGCACCCAACCCGCTGGATCAGTTGCGCGACTGACTCACCGCCATGGGGTGCCGAATGCGGATCGCCGAGCCAGGCCTGCAGCGCCAGTGGCTCGTGTTGTTGCAGGTGGTCGATGGACAAGCCGCGCCAACGACCGAAATCACAGTCATCCAACGCCGGCACATGGCGCAGGTCATTGCCGAACAACACAGCGGTCTGCCGCACACGCGTTTCGCCACCGCCGAGTAATCGCGGGGGCCGCTTGAAGGCGCCCGCGCGACTGCCGCGGGCCGCCTGCCAGTCCATTTCCAATGGTTCGTCCAGGGGCAATCGCGCCCGCTTCTGGGCGACGGTGCGGGCGTGGCAAATCAAGGTCAAACGGGTTACCGACACGCAGGTTCACTCGCAGGCTGTGGCAGGAAAAACTCGCCGAACGGCTAGCATAATGCTGCGCCACCTGGGGATGATCAACTAGTATGGCCCGCGGTCGACGGAGGTTGACCCAGCGCACTTGCAACGCGTGGAACCCGACAGTGATCGTCAAGCCTGGCCTGCGTGGCCCGGTCGTTCTGATACAGGAGTTTATCCATGCTGGTCCTACGCCCAGTCGAGCCATCCGACCTGCCCCAGTTACAGCAACTGGCGCGCGAGAGCCTGGTAGGGGTCACGTCCCTGCCGGACGACAGCCACTGCCTGCTGCAGAAAATCCGCGACTCCCAGCGCTCCTTTGCCAGCCCGGTACAGAGCAATGGCCGGGAGAACTACTGCTTTGTCCTGCACGACCTGGAGCACCAGCGTTTGCTCGGCTGCGCGGAAATCGTCGCCACCGCCGGCTACCAGCAACCGTTCTACAGCCTGCGCAACCGCCCCTTCATCAGCGCGTCCCGGGAACTGAACGTACACCATGGCGTACCGGCGCTGTCGTTGTGCCAGGACCTCAGCCCCCACACCCTGCTGCGCGGCCTGCACATCGACGCAGAACTGCAGCACACGGCTTTCTGCGAACTACTCTCGCGAGCCCGGCTGATGTTCATTGCCGCGCATCCGCAACGGTTTGCCGAAGCGGTGATTACCGAGATCGTCGGCTACAGCGACGCGGCGGGCGAGTCACCCTTCTGGAATGCCCTGGGCAAGCACTTTTTCAACCTGTCCTACGTCGAGGCCGAACGCCTCTGTGGGCTGCAGGACCGCAGTTTTCTCGCCGAGCTGATGCCTCATTATCCGATTTATGTACCGATGCTCACGCCAGACGCCCAGGCATGCATTGGCCGGGTCCATCCCGCGGGCCAGGAAGCCTTCGACATCCTCGAGCGCGAAGGCTTCGAAACCAACAGCTACGTCGACCTGTTCGACGCCGGCCCGACGCTGTTTGCACGCACCCCCAGCATCCGCTCGATTGCCCACAGCCGCACGGCGACCGCCCGCCGAGGCACCGCACACGCGGGCCAGACCACCTACCTGATCTGCAATGACGCCGTGGATGACTTTCGCGCGATGGTGGTCGAACTGGACTGGAGCGCCGACGAGCCGGTGACCCTCGACCCCGCCACCCTGGCGGCCTTGCATCTGACTGACGGCAGCCCGCTGCGATTGGTCGCCCTATGAGGCCAGTGCTGAGTGGCCAGGGAACCGGCCGATGATCGTGCGCCCGGTACACAGCGGCGACCTGCCGGCCGTGCTGGCCTTGGCACAATGCGCAGGCCCGGGGTTCACCACCCTGCCGGCCAATGAAGAGCGCCTGGCCCACCGGATCCGCTGGGCCCAACGGACCTTTGCCAGTCAGGTTGAACGGGCGGACGCCGACTACCTGTTCGTGCTCGAGGACGACGACCAGCAAGTGCTCGGGGTCAGCGCGCTGGGCGGCGCCGTAGGCCTGCGCGAGCCCTGGTACAACTACCGTGTCGGGCTGACAGTCAATCGGTCCGCCAGCCTGGGTATCGAACAACAGTTACCGACGCTGTTTCTCAACAATGACATGACTGGCCAATCGGAGGTCTGCTCGTTGTTCCTGCACCCGGCGCATCGACTGGGCCACAACGGCCGACTGCTGTCGCTCGCACGCCTGCTGTTTGTCGCCGAGTATCCACAGTTGTTCGGCGACAAACTGATTGCCGAGTTACGTGGCAGCGCCGACGCGCAAGGGTGTTCACCGTTCTGGGACAGCCTGGGTCGACACTTTTTTCGACAAGACTTCCGGCATGCCGATCATCTGTCGGGGCTGGGCAACAAAACGTTGATCGCCGAGTTGATCCCGCGTCAGCCGCTGTACACCTGCCTGCTCACCGAACAGGCCCGGGACGTCATCGGCAAGGCCCATGAAAACGCCGAGCCGGCCCGCAGGATCCTGGATGCCGAGGGGTTCGTCCATCAGGGTTATGTCGACATCTTTGATGCGGGACCGGTGATCGAAGCCCCGGTCGGGACTATCCGCGCGGTGCGCGATAGCCAGCCGCTGAGCCTGTTGATCGGTTCACCTGATGACCAGGCGCCGGTGTGGCTGATCCACAACCGCCGCCTGGAAAACTGCCGCATCACCGTCGCCCGCGCACAGCGTGATGGCAGTAACCTGATAGTGGATCGGCCGACCGCCCGCCGCCTGCAATTGCAACCGGGCAACCTGGTGCGCGCAGTAGCCCTCTACGCCGAACAGCAACAGACTGCAGCGGCGGGCCTTTCAAGGGCAGCAGGTTTATCCCAGAAGCACACGCCATCGTCGACGAGCATTGCGCTACAGTGACGCTCACCAAAAAGGAGCCCGTATGGGATTTTCAACGGAAGAAAAACAAACACTGTTAAGCGTCAAGGGGGTCGGCCCGACGGTGGTCCAGCGCCTTGAACAACTGGGGTTCACCACCTTGCTGCAACTGAGCCAGGCCAATGCCCGCGAGATCGTGGTCCAGGCGTCGGCAGTGGTCGGCTCCACCTGCTGGAAGAACAGCCCGCAGGCACGTGCCGCGATTGAGGCGGCGATCGCCAAGGCACGACAAACCAGTGATGCAAGCCAGGCCTGAGTGCTGGCAGATTGACAACAAAAAGCCCGCATCTGGCGGGCTTTTTGTCTATGGGGTCAAATCCTTTTGTCCGTTCAATCTGCACCTGCGAATGTCAGAATTTCGTGAAAAAAAGCCCCCGTGCAGGAAAAAAGGACAGACGGCCCTCCCTCCTCACCACCGCTCGCCGATGCCTCGTATCAGGGCTTGCGGCAACTGCGGCTCAGCCTCATCCACCACGGCCTTGGCCAACGGATCATGCACTTGCAGTAGCGGCTTGCGGCCATCACCTCCCGGGCAGCTGCTGAGTCCCAGGGGGTTGACCCAAGTCGTTGGATTCACTGTGTACTGATAGGCGTTGAGGCCAGCCGCCAGGCGGTTCGGGGCCGGTGTCAGGTAACGCCCCAGGTGCGGGCAATAGTAGCGATGGCGGTTGTAGTGCAAGCCCGTTTCCTCGTCGCAGTACTGCCCCTGGAAACGCAGCGGCTGCTCCACAGGCTCGTGGCCCAAATGCTCAAGACCGACTATTTGGCCGCCGGCCTGATAGGTCGCCGCCCAGACGATTTCGCCATGGCTGTCCGTCAATTCCTGGGGGGTACCGAGATGATCGAGCTGATAGTAGAACCGGCGGCTATCGCCTGCAGCGCCTCTCTCGACCAGGGCCAACGGGCGGAAAGTGTCGGGTTCATAAAGATAGTGACGTTGATGATCGCCGCTGATTTCGCCAACCAGCCGTTGCCCTTGCCAGACGAACTCGGTGGTACTGCCATCGACAGTCTTGGCACTGCGCCGGCCAAAAGGGTCATAGCGGTAGCTGGCCCGGCTGCCATTGGGCAGGATCACCGCGCTCAAGCGATGCTGGCAGTCATAGTGGTAATGGGTCACCTGCGCAGGTTGACCGTCCCGGCGTACGCGGATCAGGTTGCCAAAGGCATCGTAGTCGTAATGGCAGTCGCCGGGGTCTGGTAGGCGATTGCCACACGGGTCGTACGCGAACTGTTGCCCCGGCGCGCCCCGTGAGTGTCGCACCCGGACCAGGCGGTTGCCGGCGTCGTAATAAAAACTGCGCTGACCGTGGTGACTGTCGGCGATGCTCGCCAGGTTGCCGCTGACCCCATAACTGTAGTGCCGCAAGTACAGCGGACGCTGTGGCTGATTGACGGCGTGGGCCTGCAGGCGACCCCGTGCGTCGTAGTGATACTGACTGAGCAACCGGCCCTGTTGGCGCTGCTGCTCCTGCCCGCGCTCGAAGCGATGGCTGGACAGCTGCTCACCGTTGTAACCAATGGTTGCGAGGCTGCCATCGGTGGCGAAGTGATAATCGACCCAGTGGTTGTCCGATAACTGCATGCGCTCGAGCTGGCCGCTGGCGTTGTAGCTGTAGCGCAAGCAGGCCCAGCCCTGCTGCTCGCTGAGCAGCCGTCCCTGCAGATCGTAGGTGAAGATCAGTGGCCAGTCGCTGTCATCGTCGACTCGGCTCAGGCGCCCCTGTGGGTCGTAGTCATAGGCCACCCGGCTGGCGTCGGGCAATGTCTTGAGCAGCAGGCGCCCCGTCCTGTCACGCTGGTACCCCGTCACCAGCGCACAGCCGTCAGTCGCCCATTGGCTTTTCTGCAGCAGATGGCCCTGATGATCATAGGCAAATGTGAAGCGCCGTCCGTCAAAAGTCCGCTCCTGCTCGATCCGCCCATTGGCGCCCCGCTCCAGCCGATACACCTCACCGACTGGGTTTTCGATCTCCGACAACAACCCACTGCTGCGGTCATGGCGATAGCACAACTGGCTGCCATCCGGATTGATCCGTCGGCTGATCAGGTGCAGGTGGCGGTCGTACTCGTAACGTGTGACCTGGCCCAGTTCATCCTGCTCGGCACTGACCTTGCCATAGGCGTTGTAGCTGAAGGTCCGGGTGGCACCATCGGCCGCCATTACTTGTCGCAATCGGCCCTCGGCGTCGTGTCGGTAGCGGGTGACCTGGCCATGGGGGTCGATCTGTTCGCAGATATCGCCATGGGCATTGCGCCGGTAGGTCCAGCACAGGCCGTCGACGGTCAAGATAAAGCAGGGTTCATGGGCAGGTATGAGCATCCGTTGTCTCTCTGCAGAACGAGGGTCAGTGATTCTGCGCGAGCGTCCAGAAGTGTTGAACGGGTCGGGGTAAAATCAGAATTGCCCTGGACGATTCGAGACCCATCGTGCAGGTATCAGGGCACAAGGACTACAGACGTACCTCACCCTTGAGGATGTCGAACAGCGCCTGGGCGGCTGCCGACAGTTCGTGGCCGGGCTTGGTCAGGATGCCGATGGCGCGCTCGACCACCGGTTCACCCAAGGTGATGCAATGGGCACCCAGTTCGCGCATTTGCGCGGCACACAAGGCTGGCACGGCGCTGACCCCCAGGCCGCTGGCGACCATGCGCCCGACCGTCGCCAGTTGGTGACTTTCAAAGGCCACCGGCAGGCGGGTCTGGCGCGCTTGCAGGTGCTCTTCGAGCATCACCCGCACCGTCGACGGACGCTGCAAGGTAATGAAGGGCTGCTCCAGCAGGGTGTTCCAGTCGATTTCGCTGAGACCGGCCAGCGGCGAATCACTGGGCACCACCGCGACAAAACGGTCGACATAGAGCGCCGTGAACTGCAGCGATGAACTCTGCATCGGCTCGAACGCCACGCCCAGCTCCACCTGACGGTCGCGCACCATCTCCAGCACCTGCTCGTTGATCACGTCGTTCACCGTGACGTTGACTTTCGGGTAACGCGCGCGGAAGGTCTTGAGGATCGGCGGCAGCAGGTTGCCGGCAAACGAAGGCATCGCCGCCAGGGTCACTCGCCCGCGCTGCAGGGTGAAACGCTGGCGCATTTCGTCCTCGGCGTTGTCCCAGTCGGCAATCAGGCGCCGGGCCAGGGGCAGCAGGGACTCGCCTTCGGGGGTCAGCGCGACATTACGCGTGGTGCGGCTGAACAATCGTCCGCCGAGGCTTTCTTCCAGGGCCTTGATGGTCAGGCTCAGCGCCGACTGCGACAGGTGCAGCCGCTCACAGGCCACGGCGAAGCTCAAACTCTGGGCCACGGCGAGAAACGCGCGGATCTGCTTGACGGTCATCTGCGTTCCTTATTATGAAGTACGTCACGGATTAACGAGTTTTATCTATTAATCCACCTTAAAAATCAACTTATCAAATGAATCGGATGGCGCAACACTCAACCCCATACGGCTAGCCAGCCGCCCACAAAGAATAAAAGAGGTGCATATGGCAGGTTTCGACAAGCGCGTGAGTTCCTATGAAGAGGCCCTCGCCGGCCTTGAAGACGGCATGACCGTGATCGCTGGCGGTTTCGGCTTGTGCGGCATTCCGGAAAACCTGATTGCCGAGATCAAACGCAAGGGCACGCGCGACCTGACCGTGGTTTCCAACAACTGCGGCGTCGACGGTTTTGGCCTCGGCGTGCTGCTCGAAGACCGGCAGATCAGCAAGGTGGTGGCGTCCTACGTCGGTGAAAACGCCCTGTTCGAGAAACAACTGCTGAGCGGTGAAATCGAAGTGGTGCTGACCCCACAAGGCACCCTGGCAGAAAAAATGCGCGCTGGCGGCGCGGGTATCCCTGCATTCTTCACTGCTACCGGCGTCGGCACGCCCGTGGCCGAAGGCAAGGAAGTGCGTGAGTTCCATGGCCGCCCATACCTGATGGAAGAGTCCATCACCGGCGACTTCGCCATCGTCAAAGGCTGGAAAGCCGACCACTTCGGCAACGTGGTCTATCGCCACACCGCCCAGAACTTCAACCCGCTGGCCGCCACTGCCGGCAAGATCACCGTGGTCGAAGTCGAAGAGATCGTCGAGCCTGGCGAGCTGGACCCTGCGCACATCCATACCCCTGGCATCTACGTTGACCGGGTGATCTGCGGCACGTTCGAAAAACGCATCGAACAGCGCACCGTGCGCAAGTGATCCACGCCCCCAGCCCGACGAACAACGGAGAATAAAAAATGGCTCTTACCCGCGAACAAATGGCTCAACGCGTCGCCCGCGAAATGCAGGACGGCTACTACGTGAACCTGGGCATCGGCATTCCGACCCTGGTTGCCAACTACATTCCCGAAGGCATGGAAGTCATGCTGCAGTCGGAAAACGGCCTGCTCGGCATGGGCGCTTTCCCGACAGATGATCAGGTCGACGCCGACATGATCAACGCCGGCAAACAAACGGTGACCGCGCGTATTGGCGCATCGATTTTCTCTTCCGCCGAATCCTTCGCGATGATTCGCGGCGGCCACATCGACCTGACCGTGCTCGGCGCGTTCGAAGTCGACGTACAAGGCAACATCGCCTCCTGGATGATCCCGGGCAAACTGGTCAAGGGCATGGGCGGCGCAATGGACCTGGTAGCCGGTGCCGACAACATCATCGTCACCATGACTCACGCCTCCAAGGACGGTGAGTCCAAGCTGCTGAGCCATTGCAGCCTGCCACTGACCGGCGCCAACTGCATCAAGCGGGTCCTGACTGACCTGGCCTACCTGGAAATCGAAAACGGCGCCTTCATCCTCAAGGAACGCGCACCGGGTGTCAGCGTCGAGGAAATCGTCAGCAAGACTGCCGGTAAACTGATTGTTCCGGACCACGTTCCAGAAATGCAGTTCGCCTGAACCCTTTGAGGAGAAATACGATGCAAGAAGTCGTGATTGTCGCCGCCACCCGGACTGCCATCGGCAGCTTCCAGGGTTCGCTGGCCTGCATCCCGGCGCCGGAACTCGGTGCTGCGGTGATTCGCCAGTTGCTGGCACAGACCGGTCTGGCCGCCGACCAGGTGGATGAAGTGATCCTCGGCCAGGTCCTGACCGCAGGCTCGGGCCAGAACCCGGCGCGCCAGGCCTCGATTCTCGCCGGCCTACCCCACGCGGTGCCGGCGCTGACCCTGAACAAAGTCTGCGGTTCGGGCCTCAAGGCCCTGCACCTGGGCGCCCAGGCGATCCGCTGCGGCGACGCCGACGTGATCATCGCCGGCGGCATGGAAAACATGAGCCTGGCGCCGTATGTGTTGCCAGCCGCCCGCACCGGCCTGCGCATGGGTCACGCGAAGATGGTCGACAGCATGATCAGCGACGGCCTGTGGGATGCGTTCAACGATTACCACATGGGTATCACCGCCGAGAACCTGGTGGACAAGTACAGCCTCAGCCGTGAGGAGCAGGACGCCTTCGCCGCCGCCTCCCAGCAGAAGGCCATGGCCGCCATCGAAGCCGGGCGTTTTGCCGACGAGATCACGCCGATCCTGATTCCTCAGCGCAAAGGCGATCCGCTGACCTTCGCGGTCGATGAGCAACCGCGCGCCGAGACCACCGCCGCCTCCCTGGCCAAGCTCAAGCCGGCGTTCAAGAAAGACGGTAGCGTCACCGCCGGCAACGCCTCTTCGCTCAACGACGGCGCCGCTGCCGTGCTGTTGATGAGCGCTGAAAAAGCCAAGCAACTGGGCCTGCCAGTACTGGCGAAGATCGCCGCCTACGCCAATGCCGGTGTCGATCCGGCGATCATGGGCATCGGCCCGGTATCGGCCACCCGCCGCTGCCTGGACAAGGCTGGCTGGAACCTGGCGCAACTGGACCTGATCGAAGCCAACGAAGCATTCGCCGCGCAGTCCCTGGCGGTTGGCAAAGAGCTGCAGTGGGATACGAGCAAGGTCAACGTCAACGGTGGCGCGATTGCCCTCGGCCACCCGATCGGCGCCTCGGGCTGCCGCGTGCTGGTGTCGTTGCTGCACGAGATGATCAAGCGCGACGCCAAGAAAGGCCTGGCTACCCTGTGCATCGGTGGCGGCCAAGGCGTGGCATTGGCCATCGAACGGGACTGATTCAACCCGCAACTGTGGGGCCGGTCCATTCAACATTGATGGTGCCTGACATGCCGCCATCGCTGGCAAGCCAGCTCCCACAGGTTGATGGGGTGTACCCAAAATCTGCGAAAGCCCAGAACCACTGTGGGAGCGGGCTTGCCCGCGATGGGGCCGGCCCATTCAACATCGATGGTGCCTGACTCACCGCCATCGCGAGCAAGCCCGCACCTACAAGCTGGCAGTCGCAAACTCTTCCTGCAGCATCGCGACGAACGCTTCCCGGGCCGGGTGATGCCGGGAGTGTTCGTGCCAATAGAACAGGTTGTCGATGGCCGTCAGCTCCGGGAATTCGTAGCTGGCCCAGCCGGCGCCCGGTCCGTACTGTTCGAAAATCCCCCTGGGCACCAGCGCCACGCCGGCCCCCGCACTGACGCAACCGACAATGCTGCCGTAACTGGCAATGCTGATGATCGGCAAGGCCTCCCCCTGCCCTAGCAGCCAGCGCTCCAGCGTTGCCCGGTACGGGCACCCCGAGGGCCACATGAAGATCGACTTGCCGCGCAGGTCGGCGGCCTCGCGCAACGGTCCCAGAGACGGCGACGCGATCAGCACCAGGTCTTCGCGGTACATGAGCTTGCGCTTGAGCAGTGGTCGCTCGACGTCGACCGCCACAATCACCCCGTCGAGCTTGTGCAGGAGCGTGTCCTCGAGCAACTGCGCCCAAGGCCCGGTCGTCAGCTCCAGGGCGACCGCCGGATAACGCCTATGGAATCGGGCCAACAACCTGGGCAGGCGGCCGCTGGCCGATGATTCGATCGCGCCGATGCGCAGCGGCCCGGACGGCGGCGCTCCGGGATCCACGGCACGCTTGGCTTCCTCGGACAGGGCCAGGATCTGCGCAGCGTAGGTCAGGAAGATTTCACCGGCCGGGCTGATCTGCAACCCCCGCCCCGCCCGGTAAAACAATTCGACGCCCAGCTCGCTTTCCAGCGACTTGAGGCGCGCGGTGATGTTCGAGGGCACGCAATGCAGCACCTGCGCAGCACGGGCAATGCTGCCGGTCTCGAAAACCGTCTTGAACATGCGAATCTGCGCCAGCTCCATACATCACCAAAAGTGAACATTCACCTCATGTTAAGTCAGTTGTAGTGAATAGGTAAGGCTCCAATACTCAAGGGGCAGAAGCCGTCACCTCGTCGCGGTCTTCGTTGCGCACCTGACCTGGCAGGCCGACCTGATGCCCACTCGTTCAACCCTGAAGATTCTCCTGGCCGTGCTGTTTGTGATCGTCTGCTGGGGTTACTCGCCGACCGGCATCCGCATCGGCCTGACCGCCTATGAACCCGGACACCTGGCGTTGTTGCGGTTCCTCGTGGCCTCGTTGTTGATGGCGTTGATCGCAGCCTGCAAGGGCATCGAGCTACCGCGCCTGCGCGACCTGCCACTGTTGCTCATGCTGGGATTGTTTGCCGTGAGCCTGCACCACATTGCGCTGAATTTCGGTCAACGCGGGGTCAGTGCCGGCGCCGCCAGCGTGCTGGCGCAGTCAACCCCGTTGTTCAGCGCGCTGCTGGCACATTTCATCTTCAACGACCGCGTCAGCGCCTGGCGTTGGGGATGTGTGGTGCTGGGGATGTGTGGCGCCGGCATCGTGGTCGCCGGTGATCGCGGCCTGGGCAGCATCGACCCCCACGGCCTGTTGATCCTGCTGGCCGCGCTGTCCTGGAGCCTGTACTTCGCCCTGCACAAACGTCATTGCCAGCGTTACAGCGGCCTGACGATGGTCTGCTACACGGTATGGTCCGGCACCCTGCTGTTGCTGGTGTTCCTTCCGGGCCTGGGCGCTGCGGTGGCCAGGGCACCGGCGCAGGTTCACCTGGCGGTGACGATTCTCGGGGTGTTCCCCAGTGCCCTGGCCTATCTGGCCTGGGCCTTTGTCTTGCGCCAGGTCGAGGCCAGCCGCGCCGCCATGGCGCTGTACCTGACACCTCCCACCGCCATGTTGATTGCCGCCGCCCTGCTGGGAGAACGGCCGGGATTGATGGTGATGGTGGGAGCGCTGGTGGTGTTGATCAGCGTGCTGGCGATGAACCTGGAGCAGCGGTGGGGGGTGGCCTGGTCAAGTCGATGACCTATGCAGGAGCACCCCCGCTCGAGTTTCAATCATCCAGCGGCTGTGGTGGTTTCGCCGGCTTGGCAGGCTTGGCGGCCTTGGTGCCTTTGGCTGGCGTTTCGGCGACCGCAGGTGCCGGTGGTGCCGCTTCTTTCTCGGCGGCAGGCAACTGGTCGACGGTCTCGAACAGCGCCTTGGCGTCTATCGGGCCCAGGTGTTCGAGTTTCTTCTCGCCGTCCTTGCCCACCAGGATGACCTTGGTCTCACCGCTGACCCCCAGTTTCAGTTCGCGAATCAACGCCATGGTGGTTTGCGCATCCAGGTCCTTGCCATCGCGCTGGCCCATCAACTGAACCACGGTGTAGAGCACCATGCTGCGGTCCTGGAAGGCTTTTTTGGTGGCCGGGTCGTCGAGGGATTTTTTCAGGTTGACCAGCGTCGGGTCGATGCTGCTGGGGGCGATGACAATCAGCGGCCGGCTCTTGCCGCGTTCCTGGGCCAGAGGCGTGTCGTTGTCGGCAGCGAACAAGGGGCCCGCGACAGCCAGCAAAGTAGCGAGGGTCAGTGACCGAATGAGCATGCGCATCTCCTTTTGATTTTCACGCTTATGATTGCGCATCAAGGCGAAAGATCCAGTTTTGATGTGGGAAATTTCTATCGCCATGTTGCCAAGCTTAGGTCAGCAGGGTTAATCCGCCACTGGCCGCCAGCCTCAAAGGAACGGGCATAGCGTGCAATGCGCCAGGCAAGACCAACGGCCAGGCGCATCTATACAACGCGTACTACACTGTTAGTGTTCCCAATAGGGGGACGTAGCCAAATCCGCGTCCGTCAGCAGCGTGCCTGCCCATTACCACGTTCATGACGCTGGAACCAATGGCCACTTCGTAAGCGTCCTGTGGGGCCCTGCCCCACAGCGACAACTCTGCAGGACGACGACTTCGCGTCCAACACGCCCGGACATGGTCTATGCCCGGGCATTCGCGTGGCAGGCAGTTCGCCCACGGTCGTCCCGATCATCCATCCGACCATCGCCTGACAGGCTGCTGTCGCTGCATGGTGTGCCTGGTTCAGCGGTGGCCTTTTTCAGGAGGCGCGGTTATGGACGAAGGCAAACTGCAGGACTTCATGGGCAAGCTGGTGACCGACATGGGCGGTGCCGCGATGCTCGCCAATGTGATCGTCGGCGAAGAGCTGGGCCTGTATCGCGCCATGGCGGACAGCCTGCCGGTGACCCCCGAGGTACTGGCCACCAAGACCGGCTGCAATGCCCGGCTGTTGCGTGAATGGCTCAGCGCCCATGCGGCATCAGGCTACATGGAGCACGCCGACGGGCAGTTCCGCCTGCCGGAAGAACAGGCCATGGCGCTCGCCCACGAGGACTCCCCGGTGTATGTCGCAGGTGGTGCCGGGGTAATAGCCGCCCTGTACCACGACAAGGACAAACTGCTGGCGGCCATGCGCGGCGACGGTGCATTGGCCTGGGGCGATCACCACCCATGCATGTTCAGTGGTACCGAACGCTTCTTCCGACCCGGCTACCGCGCTCACCTGGTGGATGAATGGCTGCCCGCCCTGGAAGGCGTGGTCGACAAGCTCAAAGCCGGCGCCAAGGTGGCGGATATCGGTTGCGGCCACGGGGCTTCCACCGTGGTCATGGCCAAGGCCTTCCCGGCCTCGACCTTTGTTGGCTTCGACTACCACGCCCCCTCCATCGCCACCGCCAACCAACGCGCCGAAGAAGGCGGCGTGGCCGACCGCGCGCAGTTCATCCAGGGCACCGCCAAAAACTACCCGGGCCACGACTACGACCTGGTCTGCTATTTCGACTGCCTGCACGACATGGGCGACCCGGTGGGCGCGGCCAAGCACGCCTATCGATCGCTCAAGGCCGATGGCAGCGTGCTGTTGGTGGAACCTTACGCCAGCGATCAACTGGACCAGAACAGCACCCCGGTAGGTCGCTTGTTCTACGCCGCCTCGACCTTCATCTGC
This sequence comes from Pseudomonas sp. NPDC087626, assembly GCF_044743405.1. Lineage (NCBI taxonomy): Bacteria > Pseudomonadati > Pseudomonadota > Gammaproteobacteria > Pseudomonadales > Pseudomonadaceae > Pseudomonas > Pseudomonas sp. NPDC087626. The sequence continues at coordinate 47,938 of NZ_JBIUWJ010000013.1, read as the reverse complement.
ACGCCCAACTCGCTGTCCCAGGAAGTGGGCCTGGGGCTGGGGGCGCAAGCGGGTGAGGCACGGTTGCGGGACGTGTTCAGCGAAGCCGGGTTCAAGCACTTCCGCCGGGCGGCGGAAACCCCGTTCAACCTGATTCTGGAGGCGCGCAAGTAACTGGAGAATGGCCAGGCACTGCGGCAACAGTGCCCGGCCAGCGCCCTGAATCAGAACGCCAGCTTGTAGCCGATGAACACCAGCATGGCCGCCAGGCACGGACGCAGCACGCCGTCGGAGACTTTGCCGGTCAGGTGACTGCCGATGTAGATCCCCGGCAGCGACCCCATCAGCAGGAACCCCAGCAGGTGCCAGTCCATGTTGCCCATGCTCGCGTGGCCAAGGCCGGCGACCAGGGTCAAGGGCACGGCGTGGGCGATTTCGGTACCCACCAAACGTTTGGTGGCCAGGAACGGGTACAGCAGGAACAGCGCCACCGTGCCCAGGGCACCGGCGCCAATGGACGTCAGCGCCACCATCACCCCGAGCAACGCCCCGGTGCCGATGGTCAGCAGATTGAGTTTGCGCTCGCTCAGGTGATAGTGATCGCCCGCGTGTTTATGGGCGAAGGCCAGTAACTGCTTCTTGAAGAAAATCGCCAGCGCGGTCAGCAACAGCACAAAACCCAGGGCCTGCTTGATGATCGCGTTGGTCGCCTGGGCGTCGTTGTTGAAGAAGGTGAGAAATAGCAGGGTCAGGGCCACGGCCGGCACACTGCCTGCGGTCAGCCAGCCGGTGATTTTCCAGTCGATGTTCTTGTTCTTCTGATGAACCAGCACCCCACCGGACTTGGTGATCGCCGCGTACAGCAGGTCGGTGCCGACGGCGGTGGCCGGATTGATACCGAACCACAGCAGAATCGGGGTCATCAACGAGCCGCCACCAATACCGGTCATACCGACAATAAATCCGACAACCAAGCCTGCAACTACAAAACCCAAATTACCGAAATCCATTGCCATACCTTACAGAACCAGCGTGACGAGCAAAAACTGGCAGGCAGCATAGCGATTTTTCTTATAACCACTTATATCAATGTGATCTGACTTTATAACCACGCGTGCAGCCCCTCCTGCCTCAATCCCGGCTGCTCCTACAGGGGGCTTGTGTTCACACGCCAGCCTGTTTCTCCAGCTGCACCTGCAATTGCGGATCGAGCTTCAACGCTGCGGCCAACTCGTCGAGGTAGGCGCGCTCGGCATCCTGCTGGTGATCGACCAGCATCACGCTGGCCAGGTACATTTCCGCGGCGATGGCCGGGTCGGTGGCCGATTGCGCGACGTCATTGGCGTCCAGCGGCTTGGCGACTTCGTCATCGAGCCACTGCTGCAGGTCGGGGTCGTCGGTGTGCCGGCCGATCTCGGTGCTGATCATCTGCTTCTCTTGGTCGTCAATACGCCCGTCAGCCTTGGCGGCGGCGATCAGTGCCCGCAACACGGCATGGCTATGGGCTTCGATTTGCGGGCCGGCAAGCAACTGGTCAACAGTCTGCGGCGCCTGTTGCGGGGCTGAAGCCTGGCTGCGTTGCCAGGCTTGATAGGCCTGGAAGGCCATCATCCCCAGGGACGCCAGCGCGGCATAATTGGTGCCGCTGGAGCGACCCTGGGTCGTACCGCCGCTGGCCCCCGCCCCACCCAGCAATCCTCCCAGCCCGCCGAGCAGGCCACCCAAGCCACCGAGGCCGCCGGCACCAGCAGCGGCGCCACCACCACCGGCGCCCAACAGGCCGCCAAGCAGCCCGCCCAAGTCACCCAGGCCGCCTTGCCCACCCGCGGCACCACCGCCCTGTTGGCCCTGCGCGCCCTGGCCGGCGCGCAGTAATTGTTCAAGCAGATCGCTGGTATTCATGGCAGTGCCCTCTTCGATGGCAGGAGTTCAGTCAGGCAACTCTAGCCCCACACAGCCATTGCGCCATGACCGTCTGGCTGACATAAAGCGCCAAACTGATATTTTTATTTTCATTGTATTGATTAATGAATTATTTCATGTCAATCATAGACCCATAAGAAGGGCATCCGCCCCCTACTCACGGAGTCAACACGATGAACACGACCGGACTTCTGGCTGCTCTGGCCTTCTGTGCCGCCAGCACCCTCGCCCACGCCGACGACAGCACCTTGCGCATTGGCATCGAAGCCGCCTACCCGCCGTTTTCCTTCAAGACCCCGGAAGGTGAGATCAGCGGATTCGACTATGACGTCGGCAATGCGCTGTGTGATGAGATGAAGCTCAAGTGCCAGTGGGTGGTCCTGGCCTTCGACGGGATGATCCCGTCGCTCAAGGTGCGCAAGGTCGATGCGATTCTGTCATCGATGTCGATCACCCCCGATCGCCTGAAGTCCGTCGACTTCACCAAGAAGTACTACCACACCCCCGGCAAGCTCGCGATGAAGGACGACGTGGTAATCAACGACCCGTTGCTGGATCTCAAGGGCAAGAAGGTCGGCGTGCAGCGTGCCTCGACCTACGACCGTTACGCCACCGAGCAACTGGCCCCGGCCGGAGTCGAGGTGGTGCGCTACTCCTCGCAAAGCGAAGCCTCGCTGGACCTGGCCTCAGGTCGCCTGGACGCGACCCTGGCGGACATCGTCAACACCGACGAAGCCTTTATCAAGACCCCGGCCGGCAAGGGTTTTGCCCTGGTGGGCCCGGACATCAACGACCCCAAGTACTTCGGCCGGGGTGCCGGGATTGCCTTGCGCAAAGGTGACACGGCCAACGTCGAGCGCCTGAACGCCGCGATCGACACCCTGCGCACCAACGGCAAATACCAGCAGATCATGGGCAAGTACTTCGCCTATGACATCTACGGTTCGACTGCCGAGTAAAGGTGGGTAAAGCGACTGCAGAGTTGCTTGCATGGGCGCCATCGCGGGCATGGGTGGAATACAGATGTGAGTTCGCCCCCGATCCAATGTGGGAGCGGGCTCGCCCGCGATGGCGGTGGGCCTGCCGACATCGATGTTGAAGGTGCCAGCCTCATCGCGGGCAAGCCCGCTCCCACAGGTTTTACCCCTTGTCTGATCGTCATCAACCCCTGTCGTCCCGCACGCCCAACGCGTGTCGGGTGAGGATTTCATCATGTTGCACGGCTACGGATCGAGCATTCTCGATGGCGCCTGGCTGTCGATCAACCTGGCCCTGAGTGCCATGGCGTTGGCCATTACCCTGGGCCTGCTCGGCGCGGCGTTTCGCCTGTCGCCGGTCAAGTGGCTGGCGAATCTGGGCGAGGCCTATACCACGGTGATTCGTGGCATCCCCGACCTGGTACTGATCCTGCTGATTTTCTACGGCGGCCAGGACCTGGTGAACCGTATTGCCCAAGGCGTTGGCTACGAGCAGTACATCGACATCAACCCGTTTGTCGCGGGGGTCTGCACTATGGGGTTCATCTTCGGAGCCTACCTGTCGGAAACCTTTCGCGGCGCCTTCATGGCCATTCCCGCGGGCCAGGGCGAAGCCGGCCGGGCCTATGGCCTGAGCGGCTGGCAGGTGTTCTGGCGGATCCTGGTGCCACAGATGATCCGCTTCGCCATTCCCGGTTTCACCAACAACTGGTTGGTACTGACCAAGTCCACCGCGCTGATTTCGGTGATCGGCCTGCAGGACATGATGTTCAAGGCCAAGAACGCCGCCGATGCGACCCATGAACCCTTCACGTTTTACCTCGCGGTTGCGGCGCTGTACCTGGTGATCACCAGTGTCTCGCTGGTGCTGCTGCGCACCCTGGAAAAACGTTATTCGGTCGGCATCAAAGCCGCCGACCTGTGACCGGGAGACCCTGACCATGCTCGACTACACCTTGATCTGGGACAGCCTGCCGCTGTACTTCGGCGGCGCCCTGCTGACCCTCAAGCTGCTGCTGATTTCCCTGGCCCTGGGCCTGATTTTGGCGGTGCCCCTGGCCCTGATGCGCGTCTCCCGGGCGCCCTGGCTCAACGCACCGGCCTGGCTCTACACCTACGTCATCCGGGGCACCCCGATGCTGGTGCAGTTATTCCTGATCTACTACGGCCTGGCGCAATTCGAGGCGGTGCGTCACAGCGTGCTCTGGCCGTACCTGTCCAGCGCGACCTTCTGTGCCTGCCTGGCCTTCGCCCTCAACACCAGTGCCTACAGCGCCGAACTGCTGGCGGGGAGCCTGAGGTCGACCCCCGGCGGCGAGATCGAAGCCGCCAAGGCCATGGGCATGTCGCGCCTGACCCTGTACCGACGCATCCTGCTGCCCTCGGCGCTGCGCCGGGTGCTACCGCAGTACAGCAACGAAGTGTTGATGATGCTGCAAACCACCAGCCTGGCCTCCATCGTCACCCTGGTGGACATCACCGGCGCGGCGCGCACGGTCAGTTCGCGCTACTACATGCCGTTCGAAGCCTTCATCACCGCCGCCCTGATGTACCTGGCCCTGACGTTCATCCTCGTGCGCCTGTTCAAGCTCGCCGAGCGCCACTGGCTGGCGCACCTGGCCCCACGTAAACACTAAGGAATTGCCATGCAGCACATTCAACACGTCCTGCCCTGGAGCGCCAGCGGCACGCAACGCACCCTCTCGGTGTTCCGCTTCGGCAGCGGCCCGCGCAAGGCTTATATCCAGGCGTCCCTACACGCCGACGAACTGCCCGGCATGCGTGTGGCGGTCGAACTCAAGCGCCGGCTGCGCGAACTCGAAGCACAAGGCCGCCTGAATGGGGTCATCGAACTGGTGCCGATGGCCAATCCGATTGGCATCGGACAGATGTTCCAGGCCACCCACCAGGGGCGCTTCGAATTCAACAGCGGCAAGAATTTCAACCGCGACTTCCCGGCACTCGCCGATGCGGTGGCCGAACGGGTCGCCGGCCAACTGGGCAGCGATGCCGAGACCAACGTGGGATTGATTCGCGAGGCCATGGTCCAAGCACTCAATCAACTGCCGGGCGCCGCGTCGGAACTCGACGGCCTGCGCGTGCTGCTGATGCAGCATGCTTGCACCGCCGATGTGGTGCTGGACCTGCACTGCGACTTCGAGTCGATCATGCTGCTCTACGCCCTGCCCCAGAACTGGCCACGGGTACGCTCGCTGGCCGCGCGCCTGGCGGCCGGCGCGGTGCTGCTGGCCGAGGACGCTGGCGGCAATGCCTTCGATGAAGCCTGCGCGGTGCCATGGCTGCACCTGGCCGAACGTTTCCCGCAGGCCAACATTCCCCTGGCCTGTGTGGCAACCACTGTGGAACTGCGCGGCATGCTCGACACCGAGGGCGATACCTGCGCGCTGGATGCCGAACAGATCCTCGGCTACCTGGCCGAAGTCGGCCTGATCAGCGGTGACTGGCCAACCGCGCCGGTCGAATGCTGTGAAGCGACGCCCTTTGCCGGAGCCCAGTACGCCTATGCGCCGCACCCGGGCGTGGTGAGTTTCCTGCAACCGGTGGGCGCCCGCGTCAAGGTCGGCGACCCGTTGTTCGAGGTGCTCGACCCCCTGACCGACCGCCACAGCGTGGTCACCGCCAGCACCGATGGCATCCTTTACGCCCGCGAACGCCTGCGTTTTGCCCAGCCCGGGTTGTGGTTGGCCAAGGTCGCAGGCAGCACCCCCATTCGCCAGGGTCGCTTGCTCAGCGACTGACTTCCGAGACCAAGACCATGAACACACTGGAAATTCGCGACCTGCACAAATCCTATGGCAGCGTCGAAGTACTCAAGGGCGTTTCACTCCAGGCCAGGGCCGGCGATGTGATCAGCATCATCGGCTCCAGCGGTTCGGGCAAAAGCACCTTCCTGCGCTGCATCAACCTGCTGGAGCAACCCAACGCCGGCGAGATCGTGCTCAACGGCGAACCGCTCAAGCTGCTGGCCAACAAGACCGGCGGGCTCAAGGCTGCCGACCCCAGGCAACTGCAGCGCATGCGCTCGCGCCTGGCCATGGTGTTCCAGCACTTCAACCTGTGGTCGCACATGAGCGCCCTGGAAAACGTCATGGAGGCCCCGGTGCATGTGCTGGGGATGGACAAGAAGGCGGCGCGGGAAAAGGCCGAGCACTACCTGGATAAAGTCGGCGTCTCCCATCGCAGGGGCGCCTACCCGGCCCATATGTCCGGGGGCGAGCAGCAGCGTGTGGCGATCGCCCGGGCGCTGGCCATGGAGCCTGAGGTGATGCTGTTCGATGAGCCGACTTCGGCCCTCGACCCGGAACTGGTGGGCGAAGTGCTCAAGGTCATGCAGGACCTGGCCCTGGAGGGCCGGACCATGGTGGTGGTGACCCACGAAATGGGCTTTGCCCGGGAAGTGTCGAACCAGTTGGTGTTCCTGCACAAAGGCGTGGTCGAGGAACGGGGCGTGCCTCGTGACGTGCTCGCCAACCCCCAGTCCGAACGCCTGCAACAGTTCCTGGCCGGCAGTTTGAAGTAATGCGCTGATCGGCGCCGGCCATCGCGAACGCAGTGCCGATGCGCTTCGGCTACACTGGCGCCCACTTATGTCGAGGGGGCGCTGTCGACCCCTTGAACCCTCTGGTAGATGGCGAGCCGGTTATGTCTGATTCCCCGAAAAACACCACGGTCTATGCCTCCCCGGTGATGCGCAAGCTGGCGCAGATCCTCGCGGACCTGCCGCCTTCACTGCGCAAGGTCGCCGACTTCATCCTGCGCCACCCGCTCAAGGCCGCGACCCTGACCATCGAGGAAATGGCTGCCGAGACCGCCACCTCCCCCGCGGCGGTCAATCGCCTGGCCAAGGCCCTGGACGTCGGTGGCTACAGCGGCATGAAGGCCGAGCTGGTGACCACCTTGCAGCAGATGGTCTCGCCCGTGGACAAGCTGCGCAACGAACTGGCGCAACGTCCCGGTGGCGCGTTCGGCCTGCACGAGCAGATCCAGAGCGCCACCAGCAACCTCGATACCGCCGGCAGCAACAATCACCCCGACACATTCGAGGCCGTGGTCACGTGCCTGATCCAGGCACGCAAGATCTACATCCTCGGTTTTGGCAACAGCGTCTACCTGGCCGGCCTGGCCGCCTCGACACTGATGCCGTTCTGCGCCGACGCCACGGCCATCAGCATGGAAGGCGGCAACGAAAACGCCGCCTACCGCCTGGCCGCCATCACCCGGGACGACGTGCTGCTGGCGATCTCCCTGCCCCGCTACTCCCTGGACACCCTGCAACTGTCGCGCTTTGCCCACGAGCGAGGCGCTACGGTGCTGGCGATCACCGACTCCCCGGCCTCACCCCTGACCCACGTCGCCCGGCACGTGCTGTTCGCCCCGGCCGATCATCCGGTGTTGACCAGCTCCTACATCGCCGTGCTGGCGCTGATCGAAGGGCTGGTCGCCGGGGTCATGGCACGCAACAAGGAAGCGGTGAAATTGGCCACTGAACTCACCGAAAGCGTGATGAGCTACCTGCACATCCCCGGCAGCAGCAAACCTGGCAAGCCTTAGAGCCACCAGCGCAGCAGGAAAAAGAACGCCATGCTCAACAGCATGCTGATCAGCGTGCTGCGGGTGTAGAGCACCAGGCCGATGGCGACGAGCGAGCTGAGCAGGTAGGGGTTGTCCCACTGCAGGTTCAGTTGCTGCTCGGGCATGAACACGATCGGCCCGCAGATCGCGGTCAGCATGCCGGGCACGGCAAAGCCGAGGAACTGGCGCGCGTTGCTGCTCAGGCGCACCGGCAGACGGGGTTCGAGGAACAGGTAGCGGTTGAGAAACACCAGCAGGCCCATGCCGAATATGACTGCCCAGACCATCATGTGCGTGCTCCCTGGAACTTGTTGCAGATAAAACCGGCGGTCATCCCCAGCAACCCGGCCAGCACCAGCGCCGAGCCCACTTGCCAGTAGGCGAACAGCACCGAGCAGAACAGCGAGACCGCCACGCAGACCACGGTGGGAATATTGCGCACCACCGGGGTGATCAAGGCGATGAAGGTGGCGGCGATGGAGAAGTCCAGCCCCAGGTGTTCAAGCCCCGGGATGCTGCTGCCCAGCACGATGCCGGCCAGGGTGAACAGGTTCCAGGCGATATAAAACGTCAGCCCCACCCCCAGCGCGTACCAGCGATTGAACTGCTGGCGGTCGAACTGACTGGTGAGGGCGAACAACTCATCGGTCAGCAGAAAACCCAGGCCAACCCGCCAGCGCGCCGGTAAAGGTGACACCACCGGGCGCAGGCTCATGCCGTACAGCAGGTGTTGCGAGGTCAGCAGCAAGGTGGTCAGCAGAATCGAGAAAATCCCCGCACCGCCCTTGAGCATGCCGATCGCCACCAGTTGCGCGGCGCCGGCAAAGACAATGCTCGACAGGCCCTGGCCCTGCAGGGGCGTGAGGTTGGCCTCGATGGCCATGGAGCCGGCCAGCAGCCCCCACGGCGCCGTCGCCAGGGACAACGGCATCACGGCCGCGGCACCGCGCAGGAAGGCACTGCGCGGCAGGAGAGTGTCAGACATAGTGCTCTACAACAAAAAGAGGGGATCTGAATGTGCCAGCCAAACGCCGGGCTGTCTTGAACAATCTTGCGCAATTCGCGGCAAGCCCCGCTGACGCCATCGCGGGCAAGCCTTGCTCCTACGGTCCTCGGGGCGCTGCAACCATGGGGACAGCCAGGACTTTGTGGGGTTAATGTCCCTGGGTTGTCTACAGGGTCACGCCCAGCGCGTTCAACAGCACCGGGTCGCGGCTGTAGATGTCCGGGGCGTACAACAGACGGCCGTGGCTGTCGGCCTGTACTGTCCAGTACGTCAGCAGGATCGGCACCGGTGTCGTCAGCCTGAACTCATGCGTCAGCCCGGTGGCCAGCAATTCGTTGGTGCGCAAGCGCTCCGCCGGGCTGAGCAGCATGTCGCGTAACTGCAAGGCATGCTCGACCCGCACGCAACCTGAACTGAACGCCCGCGGGCCCTTCTCGAACAACGCCTGGCTCGGGGTGTCATGCAGATACACCGAGAACGGATTGGGGAAACGCACCGCCATCTGCCCCAGGGGGTTTCGCGGGCCGGCGCTCTGGCGCAGGAGGATATTGCCCGGGTTGTCCCAGTCGATCTCGTCCACCGCCAGGGGATTGCCGTTGCGGTCCAGCACCTGCAGGTTCTGACGGCTGAGGAACGACTGGTCGCGGCGGATCTGCGGCAACTTGTCCTCGCGCATGATGGTCGGCGGTACGGTCCAGGTCGGGTTCAGGGTCAGCCGCGTGACCCGGGATTTCAACAACGGGGTTTGCCGTTCGGCGCGGCCGACCTGGGTGCGTGTCTGCCACACCGGCACCCCGCCCTGGAACAGGGTCAACTGGGCCGCGGCAATGTTCACCAGCAGGCTGTCGGGTTCCATGTCCTGCGCCAGCCAGCGAAAACGTTCGAGGTTGATCCGCAGTTGCTCACGGCGCAGTGCCGGGCTGATGTTGAGCTCCGCCAGGGTGCCGGCGCCGATGACCCCATCGGCTTGCAGCGAGTGGTCGAGCTGGAAGTTTTTCACCGCGCTGGCCAACTGCGCGCTGTAGTCGCTGCCGACATGGGCCGGCACGCTGGGCAGGTAGCCCTCGCTGACCAGGCGCTGGGCCAACCCGGGGACTCTGGGGTCCTGCATGCCCGGGCGCAACAAGGCGCCCGCGGGCAATTGCGGCCAGTGCGGTAACGGCTGTTGACGCTGCGCCGCGTACACCAGGCGCAAGCTGCGGTACTGCTCAAGTGACGGGCGTGCGGCCTCGAAGGCGGCACCCAGGTCATGCACGCCGGGGCCAGCAATCGCCAGCAACTGGGCCGTGCGATCATCCGCGGGCGGCTGCGCATGCCACAGTGGCTCGAAGCGGCTTTGCTGCAGGCGCCCGTAATGCAACTCACGCAGGGCCTGCAGGTAACGCAGGCTGATGCCGATGTCGGTGCACAACAGGCCACCGACCGCATCCGCCGGCGGCAGGCTGTAGCGATTGGGGTCCAGGCCATCATCGACCAGCAACTGGAACTGCGCCAGCAAGGCCGCGACCCGGGCCTCGTCGGTCCACACCGGCAGATAGTCGTGCTGCTGGTAGAAGGCCTGCAGCAATGCCTGCGCCGAGGCGTCCGGACGCAGCTTCAGGCCCGGGCAATCCACCGGCACCTGGGTCACGGCCAATTGCATCGGCCCGGGGTGGTCTGCCAACTCGTTCTGGGCAGTCGCGACCAATGGCACAGCGAGCAGGCAAAGGCTCAAGTAAGATGCGTGTTTTTTGAACAACTGCTTTACTCCAATCCATGGCCGTCACGATTTGACGGTCGACCTCTGCAGCAGGTGCGGCAAGCAATCAGGCGAGCCCAACATGGGCCTGCCAGGGGCACGACAGGAAGTCGGGAGCCAACAATAGCATTGAGGACTCTCTTCGCATGTTTACCCTTTTGCGCCGGCTTGGCCTGGCACTGATCACCCTGGGCGCCATCTGTACTCCGGCGTTCGCCGCCAATACCTCACAACAGGCGTTATACAACAGCCTCGCCCACGCCGCCCCGGAACTCAATCCCCAAGCACTAAAAAGCGCCCTGAGCGCCATGCAATGTGCGGTCAGCAGCGGTGCCCAGCGCGCCGAGCACCTGGCAGTGATCGACTATTCCCAGCCTTCGACCGCGCGCCGCCTGTGGATATTCGACCTGCGCAAAAAATCCCTGGTGCTGCGCGACCTGGTGGCCCATGGGCAAATGTCCGGGGAAAACTTCGCCACCCAATTCTCCAATCGCATGGGCAGCTACCAGTCGAGCCTGGGCCTGTTCCGCACCCAGGAAAGCTATCAGGGCGCCCACGGTTATTCGTTGCGCATGGACGGCCTGGAGCCGGGCTTCAACGACCTGGCCCGCGATCGCGCGATCGTGATCCATGCCGCCGATTACGTGAACCCATTGTGGAGTGAGCGTCAGGGCCGGATCGGCCGCAGCCAGGGTTGCCCGGCGGTACGCCCGCAGGTGGCGCGCCAGGTGATCGATAAACTCAAGGATGGCCAGTTCATGTTTTCCTGGTACCCGGACCAGCGCTGGCTGAAGTCCTCGCCCTACCTCAACTGCCAGCCGCGCCAGGTGGCCAGTATCCTGAGTGCCAACAAGGGGTAACGGGTCACCGCCAGGACAAGCAAAAGCACGCGCATCTGGCTATGCTGCAAGCCATGACAGCCTCATTGCCGATTCGCCAACCCTGCCCACCCGGCGCCTGCGATTGCGGGCGTGAGGCCTTGCTCGACCTGCCCGGCGCCGACCCGCGCATCCTCCACCTGACCCGCCAGGAAGAAAAGCGCTTGCTCGAACGCCTGGAGAACCTCAAGAGCCTTGCCGACCTGGAGCATCTGCAGCAACGGATGTTCGAGCAGTTGGGCATCGGCGTGGAAATCAGCCCCAGCTTCCACGAGGTGCGCAGCATGCGCGGCATCGGCATTCGCCTGCGCGACCAACCGGGGCTGTGCCGCAAGACCCGACAAGCGATCCCGGCGGCGATTCGCCGGGGCCTGGAAAACCATCCGCAAATCGCCTACGAACTGCTCAACGCCAACGACCTGCTGCGTGATGCCTGAGGCTCAACTGCCCGTCTTGACCTTGCTCCAGACCCGGGTACGCACCCGTTCCATCTTCAGCGGCAAGGGTTCCAGCGGGTACAAGGTGGCCATGGTCTGCGGGCTCGGGTAGACACCCGGATTGGCGCGCACCTTCTGCTCCACCAGCGCCGTGGCGTCCTTGTTGGCATTCGGGTAGCCGAGGTAGTTGGAGGTTGCCGCGATCACGTCGGGGCGCAGCATGTAGTTGATGAAGCTCAGGCCCTGTTGCGGGTGCGGCGCGTCTTTGAGCAGCACCAGGTTCTCGACCCAGACCGGCGCGCCCTCGCGGGGGATGCGGTACACCAGGTTGCGCCCATTGCCGGCCTTGGCCGACGCCAGTTGCGCGTCATACACCCCACCCGACCAACCGAGCACTACGCAGACATTGCCATTGGCCAGGTCCGAGATAAACCGCGAAGAGTCGAAGTAACGAATGTACGGCCGGATCTTCAGCAACAGCGCCTCGGCCTTGCGGTAGTCCTCGGGGTTCTGGCTGTTGTAGGGCAGCCCGAGGTAATGCAGTGCAATCGGGATGATCTCGCCGGGCGAATCGAGCATGGCCACCCCGCACTGGCTGAGTTTGGCGATGTTCTCCTGTTTGAAGATCAGGTCCCAGGAATCCACCGGGGCGTCGGTGCCCAGCAGCGCCTTGACCTGGTCCGCATCGTAGCCGACCCCGGTGGTGCCCCACAGGTAGGGTGCCGCGTAGCGGTTGCCCGGATCATTGTGCTGGACCTTGGCGAGGATCTCCGGGTCCAGGTGGGGCAGGTTTGGCAACTGGCTGCGGTCCAGTTCCTGGAGTACCCCGGCCTTGATCAGGTTGGGCAGCAGTTCGCTGCTGGCCACCACCACGTCATACCCGCTGCGCCCGGCCATGAGCTTGCTCTGCATCACATCGCCGTTGTCGAACACGTCGTAGACCGTGGCGACCCCGGTTTCCTGCTGAAAGTTTTTGGTCGCATCCGGAGCGATGTAGTCGTACCAGTTGTAGATCGAGACGCTGGGCTCGGCGGCGTTGACGCCGCTTATTGCCAGGCTGAGCACGGCGGCCGCGGCCAGTTGCAGACTGCACAGTGGTTTCATCGCAAGACTCCAGGACAACGGCATGCGCACGCTGCCGGCTACCGGTAAAGGTTAAGGAACGCGCCGTCTGCGGCGCTGATGCAAAAGACTCAGTCAATCAGCAGTTCGCGGCGCCCATCGGCGTGGTCGATCTGCCGGCAGGCCAGTGGCAGGCGCCGGTCCTTGAGGTAGTCGTAGTCCTTGCGTGAACGTTGCAGCTCGCTGAAATCCAGCTCCACCACCTGCCGACATTCCTCGCGCCCGGCCTCGAACAGCAGCCGTCCCGAGGGATCGACCACCGAGCTGGCACCCGCAAAGACCAGGCCGCCATCGCCTGCCCCACAACGATTGACCAGCACCGCAAACGCCTGGTTTTCCTGGGCTCGGGCGAGGATCGCGGTGCGGTGCACCGGGCCGAAGGGGTCCATGTTGGCGTTGCAGACCAGCATCAGGTCGACCCCCAGTTGCGCCAGCGCACGGGCCGGCTCCGGGAATTCGATGTCGTAGCAGATCAGCAGCCCGACCCGCACGCCCTTGTACAGGGTCGTGCCGAAACGATCGCCGGGTTGCACCACACCACGCTCCGACGGCCACAGGTGGGTCTTGCGGTAGCGCAAGGCAATGCCCTGGGGTGTCAGCAGCAACGAGGTATTGTAGAAATCCTCGCCATCACGCTCGGCGATGCCTACGACCGCCGCCATATCCCGCTCGCGCAAGGCCTGCAGCACCGCCTGAACGCTGGGCCCATCGGCCGCCTCGGCCACTTCGCCGAGTTGCGCGGCGCTGGCAAAGCCCATCAATTGGGTCTCGGGGAACACCAGCAAGTCGGTGTCCGGGGCGCAGGTGGCAATGGTGTGCAGCGTGCGTTGCAGGTTGTACGCCGTGTCACCATCGCGACCGGCCAGTTGTACTAGTTCAATCTTCATGGGTTGTCCTTCGAGCTATCCGACCAGGCAGCCCGTTTTCAGGCTGTGGCCGAGTATGGGGCGCCAGCCAGGGCTGGCGTAATCCCGTCGAAGGGGTACCCCTGAAGGGGTAGAGACGGCTTCAGTGCGGCGCAGGCATGGCGGCAAACAGCACGTTGACCTCGGGAAACCGCGAGATGAAGTCCGCCGGCATCGGTGCCACCTTGCCGGCGCCGTAGTCGAAGAACACAAACCCCGACTTGGCCAGCGCCACCAGCGTGCCATCGACCGGCCGGGTGATGCGAAAGATGATGTCGCCCCCGTACTTGTTGAGGTCCATCAACCCCACTTCGAACAGCAGGCGATCACGGGCGTGAGCCTCGGCGCGATAGACCGTCGCCAGGTCCGTGACAATGATGCCCTCCTCACTCACGCCATACTCGAACAGCATCCGCGCCCGGGCTTCGGAGATCATCGAGATCATCGAGTCATTGGCCAGGTGGTTGGCGGCGTTGACGTCGGTCACCCGCACGGTCAGGGCGGTGGCGTAGAAAAACGGATTGTGGGGAAACTCCAGGTGCAGGCGGGCCATGGCGGGTCTCGTGGCAGGAAAAGAGGCAGCCACTGTTAGTCAGGCGCGGGAAATCTGGGACAGCGCTATCAGACAAATTGCGATCACGTGCACCACTGCTCATGGATATTTGCATTCAACGGCGCTCGCCTAGAAGATGACGGCAGCACGATCGCTTCGGCGCTGACTATCCTGATGTAATTGAGCCCGTCGGGCTCGCGACCATCGTTCTCAGGGAATCCAGAATGACAGCAAGACAAGTAATCAATGCGTCGGTGAGCCCAAAAGGCAGCCTGGAAACACTGTCCCAACGCGAAGTACAACAACTGAGCGCCGCGGGTACAGGCAGCATCTACTCGCTCTTTCGCCAGTGCGCCCTGGCCATCCTCAATACCGGCGCCCATGTCGACAACGCCAAGACCATCCTCGAAGCCTACCGCGACTTCGAGATCCGCATTCACCAGCAGGACCGTGGCGTACGCCTCGAACTGCTGAACGCCCCGGCCGATGCCTTCGTCGACGGCGAGATGATCGCCAGCACCCGCGAGATGCTGTTCAGCGCCCTGCGCGACATCGTCTACACCGAGAATGAGCTGGACAGCCAGCGCATCGACCTCAGTACTTCGCAGGGCATCAGCGACTACGTCTTCCACCTGCTGCGCAACGCCCGCACCCTGCGCCCCGGCGTCGAGCCGAAGATCGTCGTGTGCTGGGGCGGTCACTCCATCAGCACCGAGGAATACCAGTACACCAAGAAAGTCGGCCACGAACTGGGCCTGCGCAGCCTGGACGTCTGCACCGGTTGCGGACCAGGCGTGATGAAAGGCCCGATGAAGGGCGCAACCATTTCCCACGCCAAACAGCGAATCACCAACGGCCGCTACCTGGGCCTGACGGAGCCTGGGATCATCGCCGCCGAGGCACCGAATCCGATCGTCAACGAGCTGGTGATCCTGCCGGACATCGAGAAACGCCTGGAAGCCTTCGTCCGCGTCGGCCACGGCATCATCATTTTCCCCGGCGGCGCCGGCACGGCCGAGGAGTTCCTGTACCTGCTCGGGATCCTGATGCACCCGGACAACCGCGACCTGCCCTTCCCGGTGATCCTCACTGGCCCGCGCAGTGCCGCGCCGTACTTCCAGCAACTGCATGCCTTCGTCGGCGCCACCCTGGGCGAAGAAGCGCAAAACCACTACGAGATCATCATCGACGACCCGGCCCAGGTGGCCCGGCAGATGGTCCAGGGGCTCAAGGCGGTCAAGCAGTTCCGCCGCGAGCGCAACGACGCCTTCCACTTCAACTGGCTGCTGAAGATCGACGAGGGTTTCCAGCGTCCGTTCGACCCGACCCACGAAAACATGGCCAGCCTGCAACTGCGCCTCGACCTGCCCGCCCATGAACGGGCGGCCAACCTGCGCCGGGCGTTCTCCGGGATTGTTGCCGGCAACGTCAAGGACATGGGTATTCGCTTGATCGAGGAACATGGCCCTTACGAGATCCATGGCGATGCGGCAATCATGCAACCGCTGGACAAACTGCTGCAGGCCTTTGTTGCCCAGCACCGGATGAAACTGCCCGGCGGCGCGGCGTACGTGCCGTGCTACCGGGTCATCAGCTAACAACCGCTGTAGCCGCTGGCGCAGGCAGCGCCAGCGGGTTACCCAGTCCCGGGCTGATTATTTCGCGCCGTAGACGTCGAAATCGAAGTACTTGTCGTTGATCCGCCCATAGGTGCCGTTGGCCAGGATGGTCGCCAGTGCCTTGTTCAGGTCTTCGCGCAGCTCGACGTCGGCCTTGCGCACGCCGATACCGTCGCCCACACCGAAGAACTTCGGGTTGTCGAGGGTGGCACCGGAAAACTCATAGCCCTGGCCCTGCGGTTTATTGAGAAAGCCGTAACTGGCCTGGATCGAGCCTTGCAACGAGGCATCGAGCCGGCCCACCACCAGATCGTTGTAGACCTGATCCTGATTCTGGTAGGACAACACATCGACGCCCTTCGAGCCCCAGACCGCCTTGGCGAACGCTTCCTGAGTCGAGCCCTGCTCGACGCCGACACGCTTGCCCTGGAGCGACTCGACGGTTGGCTGCAGATTCGCCCCGCGCTTGATCACCAGGCGTGCCGGGGCGTTGGAGACCTTGTCGGTAAAGGCGATCATTTCCTGGCGTTTGGCGGTGACCGTCATCGAGGAAGCAATGGCGTCGAATTTGCGCGCCAGCAAACCAGGAATCATCCCGTCCCAACTGCTTTCCACCCACACACACCGGGCCTTGAGCTCGTCACACAGTGCTTGGGCGATGTCGACGCCAAAGCCGGTCAGGCTGCCATCCTGGTTTTTGTATTCCAGTGGCGGATAGCTCGGATCAACTCCCAGGCGCAACACTTTGCCCGACCAGTCCGCCGCGCCTGTCAGGCCGGAGGCGCTGATCAGGGTCAGGGAAATCGCTGCGATCATCTTGTTCATTATTGTTGTGCTCCAGAGTTGGCTCAGCTGTGGCGTGAAATCGCCGCCTCGACAGGTAAAAAGGCCTCGACCAGCTTCACCCAGTAACTCGCCCCGATGGGCAGGCAGTCATCATTGAAGTCATAGCCGGGGTTGTGCAACACACAGCCGCCCTCACCCGGGCCGTTGCCGATCACCAGGTAACTGCCGGGGCATTGTTCGAGGATGAAGGCAAAGTCTTCACTGGCGGTAAAGGGCCGCAGGTCCTCGATCAAATGCTCCGCCCCCAGCCAGTCCTGCGCGACCTGACGGGCGAACGCGGTTTGCCCGGCATCGTTGATCAGCACCGGGTGACAGTGCTGATAGTCGATCTCGGCCCGTGCGCCAAAACTCGCGGCCTGGCCGTGCACCAGCTCGGTGATGCGCTGTTCCAGCAACTGCCGTACCTGGGGGGTCAGCGCGCGCACGCTCAGGCTCATTTCGGCAGATTCGGCGATCACATTCGACGCCGTGCCGGCATGGATCGAGCCCACCGAGACAATCGCCACGTCCTGCGGATTGACGTTGCGCGAGACAATGCTTTGCAAGGCCATCACGATTGATGCACAGACCAGCACCGGGTCCACCGCCTTGTGCGGTACCGCGCCATGACCGCCCACCCCGATCACCTTGATCGTCACCGTATCGGCCGAGGCCATGAACGCACCGCTGTAAAAACCCAGGTGCCCGGCAGGATGACCAGGCACGTTGTGCATGGCGAAGATCGCATCACAGGCAAAACGCTGGAGCAACCCGTCGTCGAGCATCGCCCGCGCCCCGCCCAGGCCTTCTTCGGCTGGCTGGAACACCAGGTGCACAGTGCCGCTGAAAGCGCGGGTTTGCGCCAGGTGCTTGGCCGCCGCAAGCAGCGTGGCGGTATGCCCGTCGTGGCCGCAGGCGTGCATCACGCCGTGGTTGCGACTGGCGTACGGCAACCCGGTGGTTTCCACAATGGGCAGCGCGTCCATGTCGGCACGCAGCCCGATGGCCCGACCCGGTCCCGTGCGCAGGGTACCGACCACGCCGGTCCTGCCGACGCCGGTGCTGACCTCATAGCCCCATTGGCGCAGGCACTGCGCAACCAGTGCGCTGGTGGTGAACTCCTCGAAGCCCAGCTCCGGGTGGGCGTGGATGCGCTGGCGCAGGGTGATCATTTCCTCCTGCAGTGCGGCGATTCCCGGCAGGACATGGCCCGTCAGCATGCTGCTACTCCTCAATGGCTAGGGTGGGTGGCTGGCATCGATCTTATGCAGCCTGGCGTAGGCTGGGGAGGCGCAGTTTGGTTATGATGACAACCCTTGGTTGTCACATCGGTGAGCGGATGAAACTGCATCAATTGCAAGCCCTGGTCAGCAGCGCCGAGACCGGCAGCATTCGCGCCGCCGCCCGTGCGCTGAACCTGTCCCAGGCAGCCGTGACCAAGGCCCTGCGCGAACTGGAAAGCGCGCAACAGCTACCGCTGTTCGTCAGGACGGCCAGCGGCCTGAACTTCACCGAATACGGCAAGGTGCTGGTGACCCACGCCCGGCTGGTACTCAAGCAACTGGAGCGTGCGCAAACCGAACTCGATGAGCTGCGCGGCCAGCACCGCGGACGACTGTGCGTCGGCGTCACGCCGTGGGTCGCCCTGACCTTCCTGCCGGAAGTGGTGCTGGCCTTTCGTGAGCGGATGCCGGACATCCAGCTGGAACTGTTCGAGAGCCTGATGGCGGTGGCGCAACCGCTGCTGCGCGATGGCAGCATGGACTTTGCCATCGGCCAGTTGCACCCGACCCAGGCAAGCCCCGAATTTGCCTGTCAGCCCCTGCTCGACTACCAGACCGCAGTGCTGGTCCGCCAAGGTCACCCGTGCCAGGACGCCCGTTCGATCCACGACCTGCTGGAGCAGAACTGGACCCTCAACTACGCCCCCGATGGCCATGATGCCCTGATGCACGAGCTGTTCTGGCGCCACCACGCGCAGGTTGCCGAACAACGCATCGTGCGGGCCCAGTCACTGGCGATCCTGCAGATGCTGGTGGAGCGCGCCGACATGTGCACCTGGGGCCCGGCGTTGCTGAGCAGCGCCCCGTTCTTCCTCGGCCGCCTGGTGGCGCTCGACCTCAAGGAGCCATTCGAGCCACGTCAACTGAGCATTGTCACCCGCCGCAATGGCTCGCTGAGCCAGGCTGCGCAGTGTTTTGCCGACTGCCTGCTACAGGTGATCCGCCGTCACGCCCGCTCGGCGAAAAAACCCGACCGGGCACTGTTCGAGACCTTGCGCGTACTGGTGTGAGGCGCTGCTCAGCCGACCGAGAGCATCCACCTCGACACTTATTGCTCGGGCGCCACCACCCGAAAACGGATGCTGATTTCGTTGGAGACCACACCGTAGTCCGCCCACTCGCCATCACCAATATTGAAGTCGCCACGCTTGAGAATGAAGGTGCCGTCAAAAATACCGATGCCGCTTTCCGGCTTCAGGGCGATCCGCGCGCCAACCTCGCGGGTCAGGCCCTTGAGCGTCAGTTGGCCGTCAACCTGGTACAGGTTATCGCCCAGGGCGGTGACGCTTTGCGATTCGAACCGGGCCTGGGGATAGACCGCCGTGTCGAACCAACCGGGCTTTTGCAATTCGCTATTGGCGTCGGGGTTGCCGGCGTCAATGCTGGTCAGCTCGATGATGATCCCGGCATGTGCCGCCGAGGGGTTGGTCGAGTCGAAATCGATGGTCGCCTCGAACCGGCTGAAAGTGCCGTAGACCCGGGCGCCCATCTGGTTGTAGGTGAAGCTGACCTGGCTGGCGCTCGGGTTGACTTGCCGGTACTGCGCCGCACTCGACGAGCCGCACGCGAGCATGGCGAGCACCAGGGTGACGGTCGCTGTTCGATGGTTCATGACAGGCTCCAGCCGGCAGTCAGGGATCAGCTTTTTGGCGGAACGCCAGCATGCGGCGCAGCACGTCATCGCGGTCGATGAAGTGATGCTTGAGCGCCGCACCGGTATGCAGCAGGACCAGCGCCAGCAGGCCGTAATTCAGGCTTTGATGCAGCGTCAGCAAGCGTTCGCCCAGGGCTTCGTCCTTGGCCAGCAGGTCCGGCAGGGGCAAGATGCCGAACCAGGCAGTCTGGAAACCCTTGGCTGAACTCATCAGCCAGCCGCTCAAGGGGATGATCAGCATCAGCCCATACATCAGGCCGTGGGTCAGCCGCGAGACTCGACGCAACAACACCGGCACGCTGGCGGGTAGCGGTGGCGCGGCATGGCTCAGGCGCCAGCCGAGGCGGATCAGCACCAGCAGGAACAGGCTGACCCCGGCCCACTTGTGCCACGAATAAAGCTTGAGCTTGGTCGGCGACAGGGCCAGGTCCGGCATGTAGAGACCCAGGGCAAAGGTGCCGATCAGTCCCAGCGCTACCAACCAGTGCAGGTACACCGCCGTGCGGGTGTAGCTATCGTTCATGAGTGCTCCGTGCCGATCGCTACAGTGTTGATCCACCCTGGCACTTGTGCAAATGCGCGCATGACCCTTGGTCCTTTAGTGCTGGCATTCCTGGCGCTGGCGACCATAGTTAGACGTCCCGGGCTTGCTGGCCTGGGGGCTTATCAATGGCAATCAGAGGTCACGATGAACATCCTGATGGTACTGACTTCCCACGACCGGCTCGGCGACACCGGCGAGAAGACCGGGTTCTGGCTGGAAGAGTTCGCCGCACCCTACTACGTGTTCAAGGACGCCGGGGTCAACGTGACCCTGGCCTCGCCCAAGGGCGGGCAACCGCCGCTCGACCCGAAGAGCGACGCCCCCGACGCACAGACCGAGGCTACCCAGCGCTTTCGCGAGGACCCGGTGGCCTTCCAGGCGCTGGCCCACACCGAGCCGCTGGCCCAGATCAAGGCCAGCGACTTTGACGCGGTGTTCTACCCGGGCGGTCATGGTCCGCTGTGGGACCTGGCCGAAGACCGCGACTCCATCGCCCTGATCGAAGCGCTGTATGGCGCCGGCAAACCGGTGGCCGCGGTGTGCCATGCGCCAGGGGTGTTGCGCCACACCCAGGCCCAGGGGCAGCCGCTGGTCAAAGGCAAGTCGGTGACCGGCTTCACCAATTCCGAGGAAGCGGCCGTCGGCCTGACCGAGGTGGTGCCGTTCCTGGTGGAGGACATGCTCAAGGCCCACGGCGCGCACTACTCCAAGGGCGAGGACTGGCAGTCGTATGTGGTGGCCGACGGCAACCTGATCACCGGGCAGAACCCGGGGTCATCGGCAGCGACGGCCGAGGCGACCTTGCAACACCTGGGACTCTGAGCCCTGCCGCTGGCGGGATTTGTGGCCAATGCTGCGAGTCCCGGCAGCCCATTTATGTATAAAATGCCGCCCCTTTGACTTGCCGGCCCCTGCTCGATGACCCCTGAAGCCCTCGCCACCCTGCACGACCATCTGTTGACGGCCCTGGCAGCCCCACCCGCAGAAACCCGCCGCCTGTTTCACGGACGCGGGCGTTGCTGGCCGGGCCTGGAGCAACTGACCGTGGACTGGCTGCAGGGCATTGTGCTGGTCGCGCTGTTCAAGGAACCCGAACCGCAGCAGTTGCAGGCCTTGCAACAGATGCTGCGGCAGATCAGCCAGACGCCGCAGTGGCAGGCGAGCGCGGCCCACACGCTGCTGTTGCAACACCGCTATCTGCCACAAAGCACCACCGAGTGGCTGCTGGGGCCGGAAATCGACGAGTGGACGCTGACCGAAGGCGGCCTGCGCTATCGCATCGACCTGGGTAAAAAGCAGAACGCCGGCTTGTTCCTCGACATGCGCTACGGGCGCAACTGGGTCAAGGCCCAGGCCCAGGGCAAGCGGGTGTTGAACCTGTTCGCCTACACCTGCGGCTTCTCGGTGGCGGCCATCGAGGGCGGCGCCGAGCATGTGGTCAACCTCGACATGTCCCGTGCCGCCCTGAGTCGCGGGCGCGACAACCACCGCCTGAACGGCCACGACCTGAGCCAGGTGAGCTTCCTCGGCCACGACCTGTTCAAATCCTGGGGCAAGGTGATCAATAACGGACCTTACGACCTGGTGATCATCGATCCGCCGTCGTTCCAGAAAGGCAGCTTCCTGCTGACCAAGGACTATCAACGGGTGTTGCGTCGCCTGCCGGAACTGCTCGCGCCGCAGGGCACGGTGCTGGCCTGTATGAACGACCCGGCCTTCGGCGCCGACTTCCTGATCGACGGCGTCACCCGCGAAGCCCCGAGCCTGCGTTTCGTCGAACGCCTGGACAACCCGCCGGAGTTTCCGGATATCGATGTGCAAAGCGGCTTGAAGGCGTTGGTCTTCACCCTGGCGGACTGAAAGGCGCAGCCCTGGGCTTACTCCAGCGCCGCCAACGGGCTCTCGTGGCTCATGGGCGGCACCCTGCCCTGGCACGCCAGCAACCATTGCCTGAACGCCCCGGCCGGAAGCGGTACCGAGAAGAAGTAGCCCTGCCCGACCTCGTAGCCTTGCGCCTTGAGGATGTCGCGCTGGGCCGCGTGCTCGATGCCTTCGGCCACCACCAGCAAGGACAGGCCCCTGCCGATGCCAATCACCGATTCGCTGAGGGCGCGGCAGGAGGCATCGCACTCCAGGTCATCGACAAAACTCTTGTCCAGCTTCAGCTCACTGATCGGCAGGTGGCGCAAGTAACCCAGGCTGGAATAACCGGTGCCAAAGTCATCGATGGCCA
Organism: Pseudomonas sp. NPDC087626; assembly: GCF_044743405.1. Classification (NCBI taxonomy): domain Bacteria; kingdom Pseudomonadati; phylum Pseudomonadota; class Gammaproteobacteria; order Pseudomonadales; family Pseudomonadaceae; genus Pseudomonas; species Pseudomonas sp. NPDC087626. The sequence goes on along the minus strand of NZ_JBIUWJ010000013.1, from coordinate 25,669 downwards.
GGCGCACCCCCAGGGCATGCAGCTCTTTCAAGGTTTGCTCGGTGCCGGGGCTGTTGGACAGCAACACCCCCTCCGTGACCTCCACGCACAAATCCGCCGCCTGCAATTCGTAGCGTTGCAACTGCTGGGTAATCTGCGCCGCCAGATTGAGATTGTGAAAGTTGATCGGCGACAGGTTGATCGACAGCGACGGCACCGTCAGGCCCTGCTCGCGCCACTGCGCCAGCTGACCGCAGGCGGTTTGCAGCACCCACTGGCTCAGCTCATTGATCAGCCCGCACTCCTCGGCCAGGGGGATGAAGCGCTCCGGCGAGATAATGCCCAGGGTTGGATGATCCCAACGCGCCAACGCCTCCACTCCCACCAAGGTCCCGCTGTGCAGATTGATCTGCGGTTGATACTCCAGCTCCAGGCCCTCACCAGCAAGGGCCATGCGCAGCGCGGTCTCGAGAATCAGGCGACTCTGGGCGATCCGGTTCATCTCTTCGAGGAAAAAACTGAAGCTGCCGCGTTCGGCGCGCTTGGCCTGGTACATCGCAATGTCGGCGCACTGCAGCAAGCTTTCCATGTCCTGGCCGTCACCGGGAAACAGGCTGATGCCGATGCTGGCCGACAACACCACCGAGGTCCCGGCAATGGGCGCCGGAAAACTCAGTACGCGCTTGAGCCGTTCAAGAAACCGCGTGACCTGGGTCGCGTTGCGTCGCGGCAAAACCAGCACGAACTCATCCCCGGACAAGCGCCCGACGATGTCCGACTCACGCAGCACACTGCTCAGGCGCTGGGCCATGACTTGCAACAGTTCGTCGCCGGCCGCATGGCCAAGGGCATCATTGACCTGCTTGAAGCGATCCAGGTCGACAAACAGCACGGCCAGTTCGGCCTGCTCCCTGGCCACTTCGGCAATGGTCCGTTGCGCCTTGGCCAGCAGCAGGTTGCGGTTGGGCAAGCCGGTCAAGCCATCGTAATACGCCATCCGGCGAATGGCCTGGCGCGCTTCCTCGCGCTCCAGCGCCAGCATGCACAGGTGTGTACCGGCGGTCACCAGGTGCGCATGCAGGGTGTCGGGCCCACGGCACTCGCGAAAATACAGGGCGAAGGTGGCGGCCACGCGGCCGCAGCTGTTGCGCACCGGAATCGACCAGCACGCGCGCAAACCCGCCTTCGCGGCCAGCTCCTTGTAGTCCGCCCACAGCGGGTCGTTATTGATGTCCGTGACCAGCACCGGCTTGCCTCGGTGAGCCGCCGTGCCGCAGGACCCGGCAATCGGCCCGATCGCCAGGCCTTCGATTGCCCGCGAGTACTCCACTGGCAAGCCAGGGCTGGCCAGTGGGTGCAGGATGCCGTTGGGATCGACACTGAGGATCGAGACGATGACTTCCGGGGCGATGCGTTCGATTTCCTGGCACATCAGGGCCAGTACGTTTTCCAGCGACTCTTCCTTGAGCAGCGCGCCGACCACCTTGTCCTGCAGCACCTCATGCAATTTGAAGCGGGTGATGTCGGTGAGCACGATCACCGTGTTGTCGACCTGCCCCCGGGCATCGAACACCGGGGCCGAGGACACATGCACCCACAGCCGTTGGCCATTGCGCTTGCTGATCAAGGCGCTGACTTCATGGGGCTCGCCACCGAACATTCGCTCCAGTTCAGGTAGCACCGGCACATCGACCTCGGTGTCGAGCACAAAAAACATCAGCGGCGACAGCCCAAGAACTTCTTCGCGGCTGTAGCCGAGCAGTTGCACCAGGCCGTCATTGACGTAGAGCAGGCGCGCAGCGGCGTCGACAATGCAGGTGGCCGAGCGGGTGGCATTGACCGACAGCGACAGCAAGCGGTGTTCGATGTCCTGGAGGCGGGTCTGGGTGATGTCCTTGAGAAAGGCCGCATAGAGGGTGCGGCCCTGCAGGGTGATCCTGGAGACGGACAACGCGCCCCAGCGTGCCTGCCCATCCTTACCCAGGATACTCAGGTCGTGGCTGCAACCGGGATCATCGGCCGTGCGCAGGGTTTCGGGAAACAGGCTGTCGACGTGACTGCCCACTACGTCCTGTCGGGGACAACCCCAGAACCGTTCGGCAGCGGCATTAAAAAACATCACTCGGCTCTGGTCGTCGATGACCACTACCGCATCGCCCCATTGCTCCAGGGTCTGCACGAAGAAGTCTTGCGCATCAATGCGCCGGGCCCGCCTGACTCTCGTGTCCATTGCAGTCACTTGTCCACTGCCACCACCGCCCAGCATCCTGGCCGCGTGTGGGGCGCCATAAGAACCCTCGGAACCGGAAGGAACCCATCTTCGCAGAGACGCTACATATTCTTGATTGATAGTGAATGACGGCAGTTATTCACTTTAGTTCGCCAAGCACAGCGCGACGCTTGTCAGTTGAAATCACAGGATAGACGCGAAGTGACGAGCCCATGAAAAATACCTCGGTCGCGTCGCTCCAGCGGTCTGCCACAGGCGACTAATGGTACTTGAGTGCACCCTGCCACCTTCCTACGATGAAACTACGCCACTGCTTGTTTTCTGCGGCAGCGGCGTGAGTGGCGAGTGCTCTGAACCCCAATCAAGCTTGCCACTGGCTCTACGTACAACTTGAGCCTCGGGGCTCTACTTTCTCCCCATCAAAGAGCTTTGAGGCTCTTTTTTGAGCAAGCCAAACGGGGTCCGGTGTAGGCGCTGGCTTGCTGGCACCTGCACAGGGGGTTTGCTAGCCAGCGTCGTGACCCAACCGCCCCTGCACAAACACCCGCGCCTTGGCCGTCAGTTGATCCAGATGGCGGTCGCGCTGTTTTTCCGCGTCGAGCATCGCCCGCTTGCCATTCTTCTGCAGCAGGTAGGTGTGGATCTGCCGCACTTCGGTGGAGCGGTAGATAGGCGCGATATCCAGTACCGCGATCAGGCCGTCTGTCACGCGGTCGTGGGTGTTCATCAGCACCTGCGGTCCGCGCACGCCCAGGACCTGCAAGCCCATTGCCTCGAAGTACGGCACCTTGGCCACGGCACAGGTCAGTTCGGCATGCGGGTAGCGGCCGAGCATGTCCTGGACCATGGCGCGGGCGATGCCATGGCGACGATGGCTGGCGTGTACGGCCATGAAGGCCACGCCGCAGGCATGCGGATCATCCTTGACCGGCAGGTACAGCAAAAAGCCGACGACCTTCGAGGGGTCCTCGGCGTCCAGCGCGACGATCAATTCGACGCTTAGGCCCTGGGTGCCATCGAGGGCCTGCAGGTAGAGGTGGACCTCGTAGCCCACTGCGTATTGATAGATCGCGAACAACGGGTTGCTCGGTGGCAAGGCGACGCTGCTGATGTCGGTCAGGTTGTCGACCACCAGTTGCAGGATCTGGTCGGTCACGTGCTCGGAGCACGGGGTATCGAAGTGGCTAAGGGTAAACATCAATCGGGGCTCCGAGGGGAAAGTCCTGGAAAAAGGCAGGCAATGATCAGGCCTGGGTTTTCAGCGCCGTCAGCCACTCGGGGTGCAGGCGGGTCTGTTCGGTCTCCAGCCCCAGCGCCTCCATGGCTGCTTTGTGCTGGTCCATTTCACGCACCAGTTGCGCATGGCTGCTGGAGTTGGCGTCCAGCTCGTGCATCTGCGCCAGCCCCAGGTGGTAAAAGCGCAGCAGCTTCATCGCGCTCGGGTTGCCGGCGGCGACCGCATCGGTGACCTGGTGCATGACGTTGGTGATGCGCATCAGGCTGCGCTTGAGCTGCCAGCCGTAGACGGCGGCGGCCATCCAGGGTTGCGACCAGAACTTGAGTTTCATCAGCGCCGCGCTGACCAGCACCGCCGCGATTACCCCGCCGAGGTTGTAGCGAAAGTTATCGCCACCCGGCTCGCCCAGCACCATCACCGCCAGCGTCGACAAAGCCATCGCCAGCACAATGAACAGCACGGCAATGATCAGGGTGCTGCGGCGCGTCTGCTGGCGAAAGGTTTCGGGGTTCCACGGCTTGATCTCAAACATCAGGGGGCAGCGCTCTTTGGCAAGGTGAACGGAGAATTGCCCGGCATTATCGCCCGTAGCGCCGGTAACAGACACGTTTAATCCACATCGCCATCTGGTCCTCGCTTGATCTGCGGAACTCCTGAGCCGCACCGCGCATCATATGGGTATGTGACACACCCTTTGGCTTCACGCTTTTGGAGGACTCACCATGCGCCGTCTACTGCTCGTGCCAACGCTTGCGCTCTGCCTGCCCTTCGGATCGGCCATGGCCGATGTCGATGCCAAGGATGTCGCCACTTCAGCGGGGGTCTCTGCGTCGCTGTACTCGACCTTCAAGGACGACAAGATCGTCGTCCCCGCCCGCGATGACCTCTCCAGTTTCGTCGCCAGCGGCGGCACCATCCGCGGCGCCTACCTGGAATCCGTGCTCAAGCAGATGCGCCAGGACCACCCTGGCCTCAATGCCACGGACGAAGAACTGGCCCAGGCGCTGCTGACGCAGACCCCGCCTTCGCCAGGCCAGTAAGCTCGCCCTCTCGCTATTACCCACTTAACTTAAGTGGGAGCGAACCTGCTCGCGATGGCGGTGTGTCAGGCACCATCGATGTTGGTTGTACTGGCCCCATCGCGAGCAGGCCGCAAGCGGGCGCTCGCTCCCACAGCGGTTTTACCGGCTTGCAGATTTTGCGTACACCCACCAAACCCGTTGCAGCTGTCGCGCGTTCAGGCCAGCAGTTGGTTGATCCAACGCACCTGGCGGGTGATGTCCTGTACTTTTTCCGCGGGTACCGCCGAGCCGGCCTGGGTGAAGTGGGCCAGGGTCTGCTGCTTGTGGCGCAGCAGGCGCTGCCACTTGAGCAGGAATGCCGGGGTGCGTGCCTGCATCTGCAGGGGGCCGAAGTACAGTTGCTCGGGGCTGTAGCTCACCGGGCCGGTGCGCTCGGCAACGATGATTTCGTAGTCGAAACGATTCTCCCGCAGCACTTCCTCGCAGAGGATGGAATAACCATTGTCCATCAGCCATTGCCGCAGCGGCTGCTCGCCGCCGTTGGGTTGCAGGATCAATCGCTCCTGGCCACTGAGGCGAGTCTTGCCACGCTCGAGAATGTCGCGGATGGTCTCACCGCCCATGCCGCAGATAGTCAGCGCGCTAATCTCGTCAGCCGCCTCGAGCGCCGCCAGGCCATTGGCCAGGCGTACGCTGATGCGTGACTGCAGGCCGTTGTCGCGCACCGTACGCTGGGCCGAGTGAAACGGTGTCGCGGCCAGTTCACCGGCCACCGCCGCCGTGATGGCTCCACGGCGCATCAATGCCACCGGCAAGTAGCCGTGGTCGGAGCCGATATCGGCCAGGCGCGCACCGGCTGGCACATGGGCCGCCACGCGCTCCAGGCGCATGGACAAGGTGTGTTGGTTCAATGTTCAGCGCCTTGCGATCAAAAGTTGGCGGGCGTGTTCGCACTGATGATTTCCGCCTCGTCCGCGCCGATGTTGCGAAACCGGTGCGGCAGCGTGGTCGGAAAGTAATAACCATCCCCGGCGTTCAACACGCTGACCTGGCCATCCACGGTGAGTTCCACGGTACCCCGCGTCACCAACCCGCACTCCTCGCCTTCGGCATGCACGATCGGTTCTTCGCCCGAGCTGGCGCCCGGTGCGTATTGCTCGCGCAGCAGGCGCATCTGGCGGCTGGGCACCGAGGCGCCGATCAGCAGCAGGCGCAGGCCGTGGCGACCGAGGTCGGGCTGTTCGTTGGCGCGGAAGATGTATTGGTGTTCGCGCGGTGGCTGGTCGAAGGTGAAGAAGTCCGCCAGGGACATGGGGATGCCCTCCAGCAGTTTTTTCAGTGAGCTGACGGAAGGACTGACCCGATTCTGTTCGATCAGGGAGATGGTGGCATTGGTGACGCCGCTACGCCGGGCCAGCTCGCGCTGGGACAGCTTGTAGCTTTCGCGTACTAATTTGAGTCGAGAGCCCGTGTCCATGACAGCCTTATGTGAGAAAAACTTAAGGGTAGTGTGGGGGGATGGCGGGCGACTTGTGTCGCGAAAATCGCCGTTCCTCTGTCCCGAAGACGTGAAAGGCGGCTATTAAATCACGTTTTCCGCCCACGGCTCAGCAGCTTGGAGAAAGGCCGGATAAAAAACCGACGACCTTCCTCAAGACGGCCGTCGGCGAGCGTCAGACTAGATACCGAAACGGTCACGCATCGCGTAGTACACCGCGCCCATGGCGGTCAGTGGGGCCTGGAAGGTGCGGCCACCGAACATCGGCATGTGTGGCAGGGAGGCGAAGGCGTCGAAACGCTCGGCGTCGCCACGGATCATTTCCGCGATCAGCTTGCCGGCCAGGTGCGAACAGGTCACCCCGTGGCCGCTGTAGCCCTGCATGTAATAGGCGTTTTTCTCGATGCGACCAAATTGTGGCATGCGTGACATGGTCAGCAGGAAGTTGCCGGTCCAGCGGTAGTCGATCTTCACGTCCTTGAGCTGGGGGAAGGTCTTGAGGATTTTCGGCCGGATCAGTTGCTCGATGTCGTCCGGTTCGCGCGCGCCGTAGACCACACCGCCACCATAGAGCAGGCGGTTGTCGGCAGTCAGGCGGTAGTAGTCGAGCAGGTAGTTACAGTCTTCGACGCAGTAGTTGTTGCTGATCAGGCTCCTGGCGACTTTTTCCGACAGGGGCTCGGTGACCACGATCTGCGAACCGCAGGGCATGCTCTTGCGGGTGACGCGGTTGTCGAGGTCTTGCGGCAGGTAGGCGTTGCCGGCGATCAACAGGTACTTGGCGCGCACCACGCCCTTGGCCGTGCGCACGACTATGGGTTCGCCGTAGGTGATTTCCACCGCTGCCGACTGCTCGAAGATTTTTCCGCCAAGACTGAGGATGGCAGCCGCTTCGCCCAGGGCCAGGTTCAGCGGATGGACGTGGCCACCCTGCATGTCCAGCAGGCCACCGACATAGTTGCGGGTCCCGACTTCCTTGGCGATCTCTTGCGCGTCGAGCATCCGCAGGTGGTGGTTGCCGTAGCGCTCCCAACCGTTCTTCTGTTCGGCCAGGCCCTTGAGTTGTTTCTTGTTCAGCGCGGCGAAAATGCCACCGGGCTTGTAGTCGCACTGGATGTCGTATTGCTTGATCCGCGAGCGGATGATGTCCGCGCCTTCGAAAATCATGCTGCCCAGCACTTCGGCGGTCTTTTCGCCGTAGCGCTGCTCGATCACATCGACGTCGCGGCTGTAGGAATTGACCAGTTGCCCGCCGTTGCGCCCGCTGGCGCCGTAGCCGACCTTGGCGGCTTCGAGCACCGTGACGCTGTAGCCCGCTTCGCTGAGGAACAACGCCGAGGACAGGCCGGTGTAGCCGGCGCCGATCACACAGACGTCGCATTCCACCAACTCTTCGAGCACCGGGAAGTCGATGATCTCGTTGCGGGTGGCGGCGTAGTAGCTGTTTACATGTTTTTGCATGATTGAGTTCCCGCGCGGTGACACGCCAAAGGCCTGTCACCGCGACTGTCTAATAGGTCAGAGCTTGATCCAGGTGGCTTTGAGCTCGGTGTACTTGTCGAAGGCGTGCAGGGACTTGTCGCGACCGTTGCCCGACTGCTTGAACCCACCGAAGGGCGCGGTCATGTCACCGCCGTCGTACTGGTTGACCCACACGCTGCCGGCGCGCAGGCCCCGGGCGAAGGTGTGGGCCTTGCTCAGGTCGCGGGTCCAGACCCCGGCGGCCAAACCGAAGATGCTGTCGTTGGCGATCTGCAACGCTTCTTCTGCGGTGTCGAAGGTGATCAGCGACAACACTGGGCCGAAGATTTCTTCGCGGGCGATGGTCATGGCGTTGCTCACACCGTCGAAAATCGTCGGCTCCACGTACTGGCCACCGCTGTCCTCGAGGGTGCGGTTGCCGCCGGCGATCAGCTCGGCACCTTGCTCGCGGCCGATGGCGATGTAGCGCAGGATGTTGTCCAACTGACGTTGATCGACCACCGCGCCGACCCGGCTTGTCGGGTCCAGCGCGTGCCCGGGTTGCCAGGCTTGCAGGGCCTCTACCAGCAGCGGGATGAACTGCTGGCGAATCGAGCGCTCCACCAGCAGGCGTGAGCCGGCGGTGCAGACTTCGCCCTGGTTGAAGGCGATGGCACTGGCCGCCGCCTGCGCCGCCGCGCGCAGATCCGGCGCATCGGCAAACACCACGTTCGGACTCTTGCCGCCAGCTTCTAGCCAGACGCGCTTGAGGTTGCTTTGCCCGGCGTAGATCAGCAACTGCTTGGCAACCGCGGTCGAGCCGGTGAAGGCCAGGACGTCGACGTCCATGTGCAGCGCCAGTGCCTTGCCGACGGTGTGGCCGTAACCCGGCAGGACGTTGAACACGCCCTTGGGGATGCCAGCCTCTAGCGCTAGTTGGGCGATGCGGATGGCCGTCAGCGGGGACTTTTCCGACGGCTTGAGGATGAACGAGTTGCCTGCCGCCAGGGCCGGGGCGAACTTCCAGCTGGCCATGATCAACGGGAAGTTCCACGGCACGATGGCCGCCACCACGCCGGACGCTTCGCGGGTCACCAGGCCCAGTTGATCGTGGGGCGTGGCGGCGACTTCGTCGTAGAGTTTGTCGATGGCTTCGGCACTCCAGCGGATCGCGTTGGCGGTCGCTGGAATGTCGATGGCCATGGAGTCGCTGATGGGCTTGCCCATGTCCAGGGTTTCCAGCAGCGCCAATTCTTCCTGGTGCGCCAGGATCAGGTCGGCGAAGCGGATCAGGACGCGCTTGCGCTCAGCGGGGGCCAGCTTGCACCAGATACCGGATTCGAACGCCTGGCGGGCGACGAGCACGGCGGCATTGGCATCGGCTTCATCGGTGCTGGCGACGTTGGCCAGGAAGCGCCCGTCAACCGGGCTGATGCATTCGAAGGTGGCGCCGCTGAGTGCCGGACGGTATTGACCATCGATGAAGGCGCGGCCTTCGATGCTTAAGGACTGGAAGCGTTGCTCCCAGTCGCTGCGAGTGTTTGTCATGGTTGTGACTCGACGCAGGGGAATAGGCTGTGGTCGGACTGAATGCCAGTCCCTTGAGGATTTGCAATGCAATCGCTGTGGGAGTGGGCTTGCCCGCGATTGCGATATCGCGGGCGAGCCCGTTCCCACAGGCACACCAACCATCAGACCGTATGCAGGTACCAGTTGTACTCAAGGTCGGAGATGGAGTTCTCGAACTCGGCCAGCTCGCTTTCCTTGCACGCCACGAACACGTCGATGTACAGCGGGTCGATGTACTTGGCCATGACTTCGCTGTCGTCCAGCTCACGCAGGGCATCGCGCAGGTTGTTCGGCAGGCTCTGCTCGTTCTGCTCGTAGCTGTTGCCTTCGACCGGCGCACCCGGCTCGATCTGGTTGGTCAGGCCGTGGTGAATACCGGCCAGCACCGAAGCCATCAGCAGGTACGGGTTGGCGTCGGCACCGGCCACGCGGTGTTCGATGCGCACGGCATCCGGCGAACCGGTCGGCACGCGCACGGCCACGGTGCGGTTGTCGATACCCCAGCTCGGCGAGTTCGGCACGTAGAACTGTGCGCCGAACCGGCGGTAGGAGTTGACGTTCGGGCAGAGGAAGGCCATCTGCGCGGGCAGGGTCTCCAGCACACCGCCGATGGCGTGACGCAATGCGGCGTTCTGCTCGGGATCCTCGCTGGCGAAGATGTTGTTGCCGGCCTTGTCGAGGATCGAGATGTGCACGTGCAGACCGTTGCCCGCCTGGCCCGGATACGGCTTGGCCATGAAGGTGGTGTCCATCTCATGGTCGTAGGCGATGTTCTTCACCAGGCGCTTGAGCAGGACCGCATAGTCGCAGGCCTTGATCGGGTCGCTGACGTGATGCAGGTTGACTTCGAATTGCGCCGGGGCACTTTCCTTGACGATGGCATCGGCCGGGATGCCCTGCTCTTTCGCGCCTTCGAGGATGTCCTGCAGGCAGTCGACGTATTCGTCGAGGTCGTCGATCAGGTAAACCTGGGTCGATACCGGGCGCTTGCCGGAAACCGGTGAGCGTGGCGACTGCGGACGGCCGTTCACGTTGTCCTGGTCGATCAGGTAGAACTCCAGTTCAAACGCCGCGCAAATGGTCAGGCCGAGGTCATCGAACTTGCGCACCACGTTGGCCAGCACTTCACGCGGGTCAGCGAAGAACGGCTGGCCTTCGATCTCGTGCATGGTCATCAGCAGTTGCGCGGTTGGGCGCTTCTGCCACGGCTCGATGCTCAGGGTGCCGGGAATCGGGTAGCAGATGCGGTCGGCGTCGCCGATGTCCAGGCCCAGGCCGGTGCTTTCCACCGTGGAACCATTGATGTCGAGGGCGAACAGCGAGGCCGGCAGGTTGATGCCTTTCTCATAGACCTTATGAAGACTGGTGCGCTCGATGCGCTTGCCGCGCACCACACCGTTCATATCCGCAATCAGAAGGTCGACGTACAAAACCTCAGGATATTTCTTAAGGAATGCGTTTGCTTCGTTGAGTTGAACGGTACGCAGGGGGACCGACATGATGCACCTATTAGCTGTTAATTATTATGTTCACTGCACTTTCGGACCTCAGTCAATCCGAAAGGCAAAGTGAAGTCAATAGCGGACAAATAGGCTTTTTTGTTGATTTTATTGGTCACCACAGCCAGCCATCGCTCAACAATCACCCGCAAACCCACAGCCAATCTGAGTTCCAGCGATCCAGCCGTTTAGAATTATTTACATGAGAGTTGTTAAAAAAAATCAACGAGGCTAAGCTCTGGAAAAGCTCGTTCAAGTGTGAAACTTCGAGGTGATAAAAATGGCATTCAAGCCATTGATCGGCGTTACTGCGTGCGTCAAACAGATTGGCCTGCACCCCTACCACGTCAGCGGTGACAAGTACTTGCGTGCTGTCAGCGTCGCGGCGCTGGGGCTGCCTGTGGTCATTCCTTCCCTGGGCAACCTGACTGAAATCGACGACCTGCTCGGTCAACTCGACGGTCTGTTGCTGACCGGCTCACCATCGAACGTGGAGCCTTTGCACTATCAAGGCCCGGCCAGCGCTCCCGGCACGGATCACGATCCGGCGCGGGACGCCACCACCCTTCCTCTATTGCGTGCTGCCATCGCGGCGGGCGTTCCGGTGCTCGGGATCTGCCGGGGCTTCCAGGAAATGAACGTCGCGTTCGGCGGCAGCCTGCACCAGAAGGTGCATGAGTTGCCGGGCATGCTCGATCACCGCGAAGCAAATCACCCGGACCTGGCGGTGCAATACGCACCGGCCCACGCGGTCAGCGTGCAGCCGGGCGGTGTATTCGAGGCGCTGGAGCTGCCCGCGACATTCCAGGTCAACTCGATTCATAGCCAGGGTATCGACCGGTTGGCGCCAGGCCTGCGTGCCGAGGCCATCGCGCCGGACGGCTTGATCGAGGCGGTCTCGGTGGCGCACAGCAAGGCCTTCGCCCTCGGCGTGCAATGGCACCCGGAATGGCAAGTGCTGGACAACCCTGCGTACCTGACGATTTTCCAGGCGTTCGGCGCAGCTTGCCGGCAACGGGCGGCGCTGCGACACGCACGCTGAGCTAAACCACAACCCGGTATTTCTACCCCCGCGAGTCTGGCGGGCGTGCCTTCGCGCGCCCGTTTCTCGCAATAACCACACACCGCAATAACAACAAGCACGACCAGGCAGCCAGGACGGCGGTGCCGAACCAGTCGAATCGCCATGCGCACCTCCAGGTGGCACCTGGCGATTGGCAATCAACTATTAAGTCAGGCCGCGTTGGCCCGGCGACTGAAACCTGTTGGGAGTTTCACATGGCAAACGCCTCCAGCATTTACAGGAAGGCTCTTGAGGGTCATCAGCAACCGAAAAAGGTGCTGGTACGAGTCGATCGTGTCACCAAGAAGTTCGACGAAACCACGGCGGTGGACGATGTGTCCCTGGACATCCATCAAGGCGAAATCTTCGCCCTGCTCGGCGGCTCCGGTTCGGGCAAGTCGACCCTGCTGCGCATGCTCGCTGGATTCGAGCGCCCCACCGAAGGACGGATCCTGCTCGACGGCGTCGACATCACCGACATGCCGCCCTACGAGCGGCCGATCAACATGATGTTCCAGTCCTACGCCCTGTTCCCGCACATGACGGTGGCGCAGAACATCGCCTTTGGCCTCAAGCAGGACCGTTTGCCCGCCAGCGAAATCGACGCCCGTGTCGAGGAGATGCTGCGCCTGGTGCACATGACCCAATACGCCAAGCGCAAGCCACACCAACTGTCCGGTGGCCAGCGCCAGCGTGTCGCCCTCGCCCGCTCCCTGGCCAAGCGGCCCAAGCTGCTGCTGCTCGACGAGCCGATGGGGGCGCTGGATAAAAAGCTGCGCTCGCAGATGCAGCTGGAACTGGTGGAAATCATCGAGCGGGTCGGCGTGACCTGCGTGATGGTGACCCACGACCAGGAAGAGGCCATGACCATGGCCGAACGTATCGCCATCATGCACCTGGGCTGGATCGCGCAGATCGGCAGCCCGGTGGACATCTATGAGGCCCCGGTGAGCCGCATGGTCTGCGAGTTCATCGGCAACGTGAACGCCTTCGACGGCACGGTGGTGGAAGACCTGGAAGGCCACGCGATCATTCACTGCCCGGACCTGGAGCAGCAGATCTACGTCGGCCATGGCGTCAGCACCTCGGTGCAGGACAAGTCGATCACCTACGCCATCCGCCCGGAAAAAATGCTGGTCAGCAGCACAAAACCCGAGAGCCGCTACAACTGGTCCCGGGGCAAGGTGCAGGACATTGCCTACCTCGGCGGGCACTCGGTGTTCTATGTCGAGCTGCCTGGCGGCAAGGTCGTCCAGTCGTTCATGGCCAACGCCGAGCGCCGCGGCGCCCGCCCGACCTGGGACGATCAGGTCTACGTCTGGTGGGAAGACGACAGCGGCGTGGTACTGCGCGCATGAACACACTCACTCAGCAGTTCCAGCGGTTTCTGCCCAGTGGGCGCAAAGTCGTGATCGGCCTGCCGTTCCTGTGGCTGTTCCTGTTCTTCATGCTGCCGTTCTTCCTGGTGATGAAGATCAGTTTTTCCGAAGCTGCACTGGCTATTCCGCCCTACTCCGAGATCTACAGCTTCGCCGAGCAGAAGTTCGAACTGATGCTCAACCTGGGCAACTACACGATGCTCGCCGCCGATGAGTTGTATATCTCGGCGTACCTGGGCTCGTTGAAAGTCGCCTTGCTCAGCACCGTGATGTGCCTGGTGCTTGGCTTCCCGATGGCCTACGCGATTTCCAAGGCCAGCAAGGAGGCGCAGAACGTGCTGTTGCTGCTGATCATGATGCCGACCTGGACGGCGATCCTGATTCGCGTCTATGCGTGGATGGGCATCTTGAGCAACAACGGCCTGCTCAATGGCTTCCTGATGTGGACCGGCTTGACCTCGCACCCGATCGAAATCCTCAACACCAACACTGCGGTGTACATCGGCGTGGTCTACGCCTACCTGCCGTTCATGGTGCTGCCGCTGTACGCCAACCTGGTCAAGCATGACCAGAGCCTGCTGGAAGCCGCGTCCGACCTGGGTTCGAGCACCGTCAACAGCTTCTGGAAGATCACCGTGCCGCTGGCCAGGAACGGCATCATCGCAGGCTGCATGCTGGTGTTCATCCCGGTGGTGGGCGAGTTTGTGATTCCGGAACTGCTGGGCGGCCCGGAAACCCTGATGATCGGTCGCGTGCTGTGGCAAGAGTTCTTCAACAACCGTGACTGGCCGGTGGCATCCGCCCTGGCGGTGGTGATGCTGGCGATCCTGATCGTGCCGATCATTCTGTTCAACCGCAGCCAGGCCAAAGAGATGGAGGGACGGGCATGAAGCGTTTCGGATTTTCCCGATTGATGCTGGTATTGGGCCTGGCGTTCATCTACCTGCCCATGCTGATTCTGGTGATTTACTCGTTCAACGCCTCGAAACTGGTAACGGTCTGGGGCGGCTGGTCGGTGAAGTGGTACGTCGGCCTGCTGGACAACAGCCAACTGATGGGCTCGGTACTGCGCTCGCTGGAAATCGCCTGCTACACCGCGATTGCCGCCGTGGCGCTGGGGACGTTGGCCGCGTTCGTGCTGACCCGGGTCACCCGCTTCAAGGGTCGCACCCTGTTTGGCGGCCTGGTCACCGCGCCGTTGGTGATGCCAGAAGTGATCACCGGCCTGTCGTTGTTGCTGCTGTTCGTGGCCATGGCACAGATGATCGGCTGGCCGATGGAACGTGGCATCGTCACCATCTGGATCGCCCACACCACATTTTGTGCCGCCTATGTGGCAGTGGTAGTCTCCGCGCGTTTGCGTGAACTGGACCTGTCGATCGAAGAAGCGGCGATGGACCTGGGGGCACGGCCGTTGAAGGTGTTCTTCCTGATCACCATCCCGATGATCGCGCCCTCGCTGGCAGCGGGCGGCATGATGTCGTTCGCCTTGTCGCTGGATGACCTGGTGCTGGCCAGCTTCGTCTCGGGTCCGGGGTCCACGACCTTGCCGATGGAAGTGTTCTCGGCGGTGCGTCTTGGGGTCAAACCCGAGATCAACGCGGTGGCCAGCCTGATTTTGCTGGCAGTATCGCTGGTGACCTTCCTGGTCTGGTACTTCAGCCGCAAGGCCGAAGCCAATCGCAAACGGGCGATCCAGGACGCCATGGACCAGACCGCCAGTGAATCCTGGCAGCCCGCCGCCAAGCCCATGACTGGCGCAACGGCCTGATGCCCGCTGGCGAGAGAGCACGCTTGCTCGCCAGCGGTTTTACCCACGCTTTACGTTATTCGTATAAGAAGAAAATGGAGCTGTACCGATGAAAATGCTTGGCAGGACTCTGCTGACACTGTCCTTATTGGGCGCGATTGCCACGGGCGCCCAGGCCAATGACAAGGTTCTGCGCGTCTACAACTGGTCCGACTATATCGCCCCGGACACCGTCAAGAAGTTCGAAGACGAGACGGGCATCAGCGTGACCTACGATGTCTTCGACAGCAACGAAACCCTTGAGGCACGCCTGCTCGCCGGTAAATCCGGGTACGACATCGTGGTGCCGTCCAACAGCTTCCTGGCCAAGCAGATCAAGGCCGGGGTCTACCAGACGCTGGACAAGTCAAAACTGTCGAACTGGAAGAACCTCAACCCGGTGCTGCTGAAAAACGCAGCGGCCAGCGACCCGGACAACGGCCACGCTTTCCCCTACATGTGGGGCTCGATCGGCATCGGCTTCAACCCGGACAAGGTTCGCGAAGTATTGGGCGCCGACGCCCCGGTGAATTCCTGGGACCTGCTGTTCAAGCCCGAGAACGCAGCCAAGCTCAAGGCCTGCGGCATCAGCTTCCTCGACTCGCCCACCGAAATGCTCCCGGCCGCCCTGCACTACCTGGGCTACCCGGTGAACACCCAGGACAAGCAGCAGATAAGCGAGGCCGAAGCGCTGTTCATGAAGATTCGCCCGTCGGTGGCGTACTTCCATTCGTCCAAGTACATCTCCGACCTGGCCAACGGCAATATCTGCGTGGCGGTCGGTTATTCCGGCGACGTGCTGCAAGCCAAGGCCCGCGCCGAGGAAGCCGGGGGCAAGGTCAAGGTCGACTACAGCATTCCCAAGGAAGGCGCCGGCAGCTTCTATGACATGGTCGCCATCCCGCGGGATGCGGCCAACGTCGACAATGCCTACCAGTTCATGAACTTCCTGATGCGCCCGGACATCATGGCCGAGATCACCAACAGCGTCGGCTACAGTAACGCCAACGCGGCCGCGACCCCGCTGGTGGACGAAGCGATTCGCAACGACCCGGGCTCGTATCCGTCGCAAGCGGTAATGGCGACCCTGTATGCCGTGCCGGACATGCCCATCGCCACGCAACGGATCATGACCCGCGGCTGGACCCGGGTAAAACTCGGCAAGTAAACCTGCCGCGCCCGTCGGGGGCGCGGCGTGCAACACCGTTCATGCAGCAGCGCTGTTGCCACACGAACGGACTCACCGGGCTCCCTCGGTCACGGTGATTCAGGCGCCCTTCGGGTAATGCCGATCAGTTAAGGAAAAACGACCACCTATGTGGGAGCGAGCTTGCTCGCGATGGACGTGAACGATAACGCGTAAATGGATAAACACGCGGCGCTTTCAAGTTCATCGCGAGCAAGCTCGCTCCCACAATGGTCGGCGTCGCTTAACTGATCGGCATTACGCCCTTCGGGGCGCTTTTTTACGTCTGCAGCCTTGCCTAGAACAAGCCCATCTGCCCGCCAACCAGGGTGCTGAAGTCGTCGTCGACAAACGGCAGGATCGCATCCGCCACCGGCTGCAGTTGGCGGCTGACGTAATGCTCATAGTCGATCGGCGCGCTGCGGGTTTCCAGGGGTTCGGGACCGGCGACGGTGATCAGGTAGCTGATCCAGCCACCCCGCTGGTACTGGCGCGGTCGCCCCTGCTGGGCGTTGTACTCGTCGGCGATGCGTGCCGCCCGCACATGGGGCGGTACGTTGCGTTCATAGTCGTCCAGGGGCCGACGCAGGCGCTTGCGGTAGATCAGCAATGGGTCCTGCTCGCCGGCTACGGTGGCGCGGACGAACTCACGCACATAGTCCTGATAGGGCTGGCGGTGGAAGATGCGCGAGTAGAGTTCCTGCTGGAACTGCCGGGCCAGCGGCGACCAGTCGGTGCGCACCGTCTCCAGGCCTTTGTAGACCATTTGCTCGCTGCCGTCGGCATGCATCACCAAGCCGGCGTAGCGCTTCTTGCTGCCCTCCTCTGCCCCTCGGATGGTCGGCATCAGGAAACGCCGGAAATGGGTTTCGTATTGCAGCTCCAGCACACTGTGCAAGCCGAACTCGGCCAGCAGGTGTTCGCGCCACCACTGGTTGACGTGGGCCACCAGGGCGTGACCGATCTGCGTCGCTTCTTCCTGGCCGTGGGCCCGGCGCAACCAGACGAACGTGGAGTCGGTGTCGCCGTAGATCACCGCATGGCCCTGGGCTTCGATCAGTTGCCGGGTGCGCTGCATGATCTCGTGTCCACGCAGGGTGATCGAGGATGCCAGGCGGGTGTCGAAGAAACGGCAGCCGCTGGAGCCCAGCACGCCGTAGAAGGCGTTCATGATGATCTTCAGCGCCTGGGACAGCGGCGCGTTCTGTTCACGCTTGGCCACTTCCCGGCCTTCGGAAACGCGCGCGACGATGGCCGGCAGGCAATGCCGGGTCCGCGAGAAACGCGCCCCGCGAAAACCTGGCACCGACTCACTGTCGTCCGGGTGACGCAGGCCTTCGATCAGGCCTACGGGATCAATCAGGAAGGTGCGGATGATCGAGGGGTACAGGCTCTTGTAGTCGAGCACCAGCACCGACTCGTACAGGCCCGGCTGCGAATCCATGACAAACCCGCCGGGGCTGGCCTGGGGTGGGCGCTCGCCCTGGTTCGGCGCAACAAACCCCTGGCGATGCATCAGCGGCATGTACAGGTGGGTGAAGGCCGCCACCGAGCCGCCACTGCGGTCGGCGGGCAGTCCGGTGACACTGGCCCGCTCCAGCAGGAAGGTCAGCAGTTCGGTCTTGGCGAAGATCCGCGTTACCAGCTCACAGTCCTTGAGGTTGTAGCGCGCCAGGGCCGGCTTGTCCTCGGCGAACATGCGGTTGATTTCGTCCATGCGCTGGTAGGGGTTGTCGATGGACTTGCCTTCACCGAGCAGGGTCTGTGCGACGTTCTCCAGGCTGAACGAGGGGAAACTCCAGGTCGCCGAACGCAGGGACTCGATGCCGTCGATGATCAGCCGGCCCGCCGCCGCGGCAAAATAGTGATTGTTGCCCGAACCGTGTTCACGCCACTGCATCTCCTCGCCACCACGTCCCAGGCGCAACGGCACCGCCAGGCGCCGGGCATGCTCGTGCAGCACCCGCAGGTCAAACTGCACCAGGTTCCAGCCGATGATCGCATCAGGGTCGTGCTCGGCGAACCATTGGTTGAGTTTCTTCAACAGCGTGGCCCGCGAGTCGCAGTACTCCAGGTCGAAGTCGACGGCGCCGGCCTCGCCGTTGGGTGCGCCGAGCATGTAGACCTGGCGCTGCCCGCAACCTTCAAGGGCAATCGAGTACAACTCGGCTTGCTCGGTGGTCTCGATGTCCAGCGACACCAGCTTCAGGCGTGGACGGTAATCCGGCGCTGGCTTGAGATGGGTTTCGAGCAACAGGTCACCGTCGCCGGCCGTACCGCTGAACGACACGGGGGCGGTGATGAAGCGCTCCATCAGGTAGCGCTCCGGCGGGCGGATGTCAGCCTCGAAAACTTCGACGCCCGCCCGACGCAGCACCGACTCCAGGTGCATCAACTGGCGGTGTTGCGGGCAGTACAGGCCGAACACCGGGCGGTGCTGGAAGTCCTGCAACCCCAGAGGCCGCAGTTCCACACCCGGCTCGCCGCGCACCAGTTCCTGGGTGCGTTCACGGTACAGTTCCGGGATAAACGCCACCGAGGTCTGCACGGGCAGGCGCACCTGGCGCGGCCCGGCATCGGTCGCCAGCCAGAACTCCACGTGGGTGCCGGTCGGGGTGTCGCGCCAATGCCGGGTCAGGACGAAGCCCTGCTGTAAATCCACCGCAACAACCTCGAAGATGATTGGCCTTCGATTCTACGCGTCATTGCTGCTTCACGTGACCCTTTGCATGAGTGACGCAAGGGATTGTAGGACAAGGTTAAATCCTTCCTCGCAGGCCTCGATATTATTTTTGTAGTGAATGAAATATTTCACTACAAAACCGTTGACGAGGAGTTTTTCCCCTTGCATGATGCAGACACCTCCCCGATCGGGAGCACAGGCAAAAGTGTTGTGAAAAGGCTCGACTGACCGCCGAGCTGTTCCCGGATGTGTACTGCTCACAAGGCAGATTGATGAAGCTGACCTGGCATGTGCGTCCACTACACGGACGAGAAACGCCGGCGATCAATCCTCAAGATGCTTGTGGCCGAGTGAGTGGTATCGGTAGCAACTTCCAGGCAATCGTCGTTTCTCCCCCGCTGTGCCGCAAGTGCGTAGCAGTTTCTCGGCAAGACTACATGCATCCTGCTCAAGGCCCTGCCGATATTCGGCAGACAACCACTGTCGCCCTGGTTTCGGTACCAGATATCAACTTACCGAAGTAGAGAAGTGAATTAGCGAATCAACTAGACAGATCAAACATTGGTCAAGGGGCTTTAACATGAATCTGAACAATCAACCGACTATTGATGAACTGGCTCGTATGTTCGCAGCGCATAAAGACAGCCACGACAGCCATATCCTGTGGATTGCCAAATCTGGCCAGGTGCATATCGACTGCCTGTCGCCCCACGCCCATGAAGACGAGTTCGCCAAGAACAACCATGACTTGCGTGCCCGACTGAAGATGTACCGTCGCGGCCAGGGTTATGTCGGCAAAAAAGCCGCCGCCGACAAAGACTATGTCGGTCGCGTTCTGGCCACACTGACCCAGGAGTGGCAGCACCTGCAGGCCAAACCTGAAGTGTGTGTCATCGACCGCTACTGCTGAGTTGTTCTGCACAGCCGCTGATGACGTTTACCCGTTGTCAGC
This sequence comes from Pseudomonas sp. NPDC087626, assembly GCF_044743405.1. Classification (NCBI taxonomy): domain Bacteria; kingdom Pseudomonadati; phylum Pseudomonadota; class Gammaproteobacteria; order Pseudomonadales; family Pseudomonadaceae; genus Pseudomonas; species Pseudomonas sp. NPDC087626. The sequence goes on along the minus strand of NZ_JBIUWJ010000013.1, from coordinate 6,122 downwards.
GGCTTTTTTGTCGCTGTTTTTCGCCAGCCAAGGCTGATGCCGCACCTGTATGGCGCAGACAGAGCAGGTAAATGCCGCTTTGCCTACTTGTCCCGCAGGCTGGCGTCTATGATTCTGTATGGGTGTCCGGGCGTAAGGCGCCTGCCAACCATTACCACCTCGCAGAGGCTCCTCCATGAAGACAGTCGCGCAACTGCTCAAGCTCAAGGCCCAGCAGAACCAGCAGGTCCACACCATCAATTCCCATCAGATGGTGCTGGAAGCGCTGATGGTGATGGCGGCAAAAAACGTCGGCGCCCTACCGGTGCTCGAAGACGGCAATATTGTCGGGGTGATCAGCGAACGGGACTACGCGCGCAAGCTGGTGCTCAAGGGCCGCTCCTCGGTCGGCACGCCGGTCAGTGAAATCATGAACTCGCCGGTGATCACCGTAGACTCCCATCAAAGCGTGCAGACCTGCATGAACATCATGACCGACAAGCACCTGCGCCACTTGCCGGTGGTCGAGGACGGCCAGTTGCTGGGCTTGCTGTCGATCGGCGACCTGGTCAAGGAAGCCATTGCCGAACAGGCCGAACTGATCCAGCAGTTGGAGCAGTACATTCGCGGCGAGTAACTAGCCCTTTCTCTTATGGGCTGCGCGCCCTCATGGCGAGGACGCGCAGTTTTTCGTTTCAGCCAGGTGCTGGCCTCGGCAAACTTTATATTTGCTCTATGGCGAGGCACTTCTATATTCATTTAACGCCCCTGAAGCTTCTGCCTCCCCTTGAGTGCTAACCATGGCCAGGACTGACACACTGATCATCTGTGAGCACTGCGATGGCGTGTATGAAAAAGCCACGCTTGCCAAACACCAGACTGCCCTGTGCCAGCGCTGTGGCGGTGTGCTGCAGCGCTACAACGGCCTGTCGGTACAACAACGCCTGGCGCTGACCCTGACAGCCGCGGTGCTGTGGGTGTTCGCCAACTTCTATCCGGTGATGAGCATCAGCCTGAAGGGCCTGAAGAACAGTGCCACGCTCTGGGACTCGGTGGTGGCCCTGAGTGATGGGCCGATTACCTTCATCGCCCTGGTGGCGGCCATCTCCATCATCATTGCGCCAGTTTTCCAGTTGTTGCTGTTGATCTGGGTCTTGAGTTTCGCCCTGGCGTCCCGGCGCTCGCCGGCCTTCAAACTGTGCATGCGCTGGCTGGAAACGCTGCGGCCATGGAGCATGCTCGAGGTCTGCTTGCTGGGGGCCATGGTGGCAGTGTTCAAACTCGCCGGCCTGCTAGATGTGGTGCCAGGCTTGGGTCTGTTTGCCCTGGCAATCCTGAGCCTGTTGCTGATCCGCATTGCCGGACGCGATGTACGCGAACTGTGGGACATCCTATGAACACCCTGCCCGAGGCACGCGACCTCAACCTGTGCCTATGTCACAGCTGTGGCCTGGCTTGCGACATGCGCGACGAACCCCACACATGTGAGCGCTGCGATGCGCCGTTGCACCGACGCAAAACCAACTCCCTGGCCCGAACCTGGGCCTTTCTGCTGGCGGCCCTGGTGTTCTACATTCCGGCCAACCTGTTGCCGGTGATGAACACCAGCATGCTCGGCAGCGGTGCCGACAGCACCATCATTGGCGGGGTGCTGGAGTTCTGGGAACACGGCGCCTGGGACATCGCGCTGATTATTTTCATTGCCAGTATCGCCGTCCCGGGGGTCAAGTTTGTTGCCCTCAGCCTGCTCCTGGTGACGGCGCAACGTGGCAGTCTCTGGGCGCGTAAAGAACGCTCGAAGCTGTATCGCTTCGTCGAACTGATCGGTTACTGGTCCATGCTCGACGTGATCGTCGTGGCACTGGTAGCCGCACTGGTGAAATTCCAGGCGCTGGGGGATATCGAGCCACGGGCCGGCATTCTGTTCTTTGGCATGGTGGTGGTGTTCACCATGCTGTCAGCCATGAGTTTTGACCCACGCCTGATCTGGGACAACCGACAATCCGAGGAGGTCATGGATGCAATCGCGAGCCACTGACGGGCAGCAAGCACCCGGCACAGCCAACATCAAGACCCGGCGCTGGAGCGTTTCGCTGGTGTGGATCGTGCCGATCGTGGCCGTGCTGGTGGGGATTTCCCTGGTGATCCACAACGTAATGCAGCAAGGACCAGTGATCGTCCTCAACTTCAAGACCGGGCAAGGCCTGACCGCCAACAAGACCGAGGTCAAGTACCGTAACGTGGTGATTGGCCATGTCTCGGAGGTCGAGCTCAGTGACGACCAGAAAAGCGTCAATGCCACGGTGAAACTGGCCAAGCAGGCCGAGTCCTTCACTCGCAAGGACTCGAAGTTCTGGGTCGTGCGCCCGCGCATTGGCGCCGGCGGGGTATCGGGTATCGACACCCTGCTGTCCGGCGACTTTATCGGCGCCGACGCTGGCCAGTCGAACGATCGCGCCAAGACCTTTATCGGCCTCGAAGCACCGCCGCCCATTACCTATGGCGAGCCCGGCAAGCGCTTCATGCTGCGCACCCGGGACCTTGGCTCGCTGGATATCGGCTCGCCGGTCTATTACCGCAAGATTCCCGTGGGCCAAGTGGTGGCCTATGCCCTGGACGCTGATGGCAAAGGGGTGAACATCGAGGTGTTCGTCACCTCGCCAAACGATGTCTATGTCACCAATAACACCCGCTTCTGGAACGCCAGTGGCATCGATGTCGAAGTGGGCGCCAATGGCTTCGCGGTCAAGACCGAGTCACTCTCCGCCCTGTTGCTGGGGGGCATTACCTTCCGCGCTCCCGACTACAGCCCCGACGACAAACCGGCCGTCGAAGACACCAGCTACGAGTTGTTCGAGGACCAGAAAAGCGCACTCGCCCCGCCCAATGGCAAGCCGCAATTCCTCGCCCTGCGCTTCGATCAACCCTTGCGTGGGCTGAAGGTCGACGCGCCTGTTGAGTTCCAGGGACTGGAAATTGGCAAGGTGGTGGCGATCAACCTGGATTTCGATGAGAAGACCCGCAGCTTTCCGATCAATGTCGGCATCGTCATCTATCCGCAACGCCTGGGCCGTGCGCACCTGAAAATGCTCGCGGCACTCAAGCATGATCCCGATGACGAACAGGCCGGGATCCGGCTCATGGGTACCTTCGTCGAGAACGGCCTGCGCGCCCAGGCCCGTAGCGGCAACCTGTTGACCGGGCAGTTGTATATCGCCCTGGAATTCTTCCCGAAAGCGCCAAAAGTCGTCTTCGATGCCACTGCGCGCCCAGTGATGATCCCGACCGTGCCAGCCAGTCTTGAGCAGTTGCAGGAGCAATTGCAGTCCATGGTGGAGAAGATCAACAAACTGCCGATCGAGCGGATCGCCAACAACCTGGACGCCAACCTGACGGAAATGCGCAAAGGCATCAAGCAATTCAGCGGGAAAACCCTCCCTGGGGTACAGGACACCTTGCAAGAGGTGAGCAAAACCCTGCAGTCGGCCAACTCGACCCTCGCCGAAGACTCACCACAACGCGAGCAACTGACCCAGACCCTGGATGAACTGGGGCGTATGTCACGCTCGCTGCGTGAATTGTCCGACTACTTGAGCAGAAATCCGGAATCCTTGCTACGCGGCCGTCCGAAAGATGCCCCGGCGCAAAATCTGCAACCGTCTTCGAGCCGCTGACCACAGGAGCAGGTCCATGTCTTTGTCGTTGAGAGTGTCGTTGCTCAGTGCACTGTTGCTGCTTGCGGCGTGCCGCAGTGACCCGATTCATTACCACACGTTGCTCCCGGCGCAACCAGCCCCGGGCGCCCATGGGTCGGCGAACATCCAGTTCGAGCAGATCAGCGTGCCGCCCCAGGTCGACCGTCCACAAATGGTCATTCGCCAAGGCAGCAGCGGCTTGGCGATTCTGGAGACACAATGGTGGGGGGCGAGCCTGGTGGATGAGTTACGCAATGCCCTGGTCGACCAACTGTCCAGCCCCGTCGCTGGGCCCAAGCTGTCTTTACGCCTGGATGTGCAGCGCTTCGATTCAGTCCCAGGGCAGTACGCGCTTATCGATGCGCAATGGCGCCTGCGTATGGAAGAGGGAAAAAACGGCGAGAGCTTCCTCAATTGCCGCACCACCGTGCAGACGCCCTCGGGCCCGAGTATCGACGACCTGGTGGTGGCTCAACAGAACAACGTGAAACGCCTGGCCGCAGCCATCAGCCAGGCGGCCACTACTACTCGCTGCCCTACCTCCCCATGAACAGCCGGCTCACTGGACTGCGCTACCAGGGGTGTCGGGGCTGAACACTTCACCCTGCTTGGGCGCTACCAACGGGCCAGCTCTCAGGCCACCTTCGATTTGCCGGGAGATGTAGTTGACCCCGGCCATCACCCCGTTGGTCTCGTTCTCCATCAGGCCCAGCCATGCCTTGTCGAAGGCGGCATTCAAGCTTCTGCGCATTTGCGCTTGCGCTTCGGGTCGGTCGCTTTCATTGGACATGGCACCGATGCCCAGCGAGACCACCGATATCACCGCGCCCGCTACCCGACCGACGGCCGCTGCCACCGCGCTGGCGACGCTGCGCGAGGCAATCTGCGCCTCGAGCCGTTCACTGGCGCGCTTGGCCACTGACGAGATCCCAGCGTCCGACAACCCGGCCCCTGCCCCACTATTGGAGCCGCGTACTTGCTCGATCAGGGCCAGATAAGCCGGCAATCGGTTGACTGGTTCGGTGTGGACGATCTGATACAGTGAAGCATTGCGCGCAGGTGGCGGTGCCAGGGTGATGGCGGGTATCCGGTTGAGACGCTGGTCGAATTGATCCTGGGGCACGGCGTAATGCTCCTGGATCTCCCCCAGATGGGCACTGAGCATCTGCAGGTACAGGGTGACGGCGTCGCCCATGATCACGTTAGGGTCTGTGACCTTGGCCACCGGATCCAGCACGCGCTCGTGGTACTGCTCCTGCAGGTACAGGCTCAAGCGGTTGACCACTGTATCCTTCTCGTCCTTGGCGCTGAGCTTGTACCAGCCCACTTTCATGCCCAGCCATTGCTGGGTCCAATAGCCGGTAAACCAGGGAATGAAGTCGCTCTCGGTGCGCTGGAACACCTGCTCGCGCCACCGTTCCATGGCTTTGCGCGTGTACTGGCGGACCGTTTCCCTGGAGGACAACGAGACAGTTTCGATGTCTTTATCAATCTGCTGCCAGGTCGCGTCCGTGATCACTACTTGCACCGTCGGTTCGACGCGACGCGCAGTCGAGCATCCAGCCAGTAATATGACCAGTAAAGTAAAAAACAGGACACGCCGATTCAAGATCGCAGTCCTCCCCGCAAATGACACGACAGCCGTAGCCACGCATCAATGCGAATCGAACGCCTGGCATTTTGGGTCACGGTACGGTGAGTATAGGTGGTGAAGAACCTGCTCAATTACCGACGGGAGGCACCATGCTCTATCGACTGACGGCTGACGGCCTGCTGCTCGTGCATTTGCTGTTCATTCTGTTCGTCCTGTGCGGCGCCCTGCTCGCGTTCAAATGGCGCCCGGTGATCTGGTGGCACCTGCCAGCGGTAGTGTGGGGCACCCTGGTTGAAGTCTGCCACTGGAGCTGCCCCCTGACCCGCTGGGAAAACCTCATGCGCCGCAGTGCCGGCCAGGCCGGGTATGAGGAGAGTTTCATCGAACATTACCTGTGGCCCCTGATTTACCCCGCTGGGCTGACGCCTAGTATCCAGCTAGGCCTCGGTGGCCTGGTGGTGCTGGTCAATGGACTGATCTACCTGCGCCTGGCCAGGCGCTGAGCTTTCTCGCGGACAAAAACAAAACCCCTACCTGCATACGCAGATAGGGGTTTCGGAATTTAATCTTGACGATGACCTACTCTCACATGGGGAAACCCCACACTACCATCGGCGATGCATCGTTTCACTGCTGAGTTCGGGATGGGATCAGGTGGTTCCAATGCTCTATGGTCGTCAAGAAATTCGGGTACTGAATCGTGGCCAGATAGCCTCGCTTCAGCAAATTGGGTATGTGATAGCTTTCAGTGTTGTGCGCTGCTTTGAGCAGATTCGAACTTTCGGTTCGTTTCGTCTTCACACACCGCAATCTGATGCTTCTTTCGAAGTAGTCAAATTGCTTGGGTGTTATAT
>NZ_JBIUWJ010000012.1:160870-181482 GCF_044743405.1 Pseudomonas sp. NPDC087626 | reverse complement strand
CCGGTTATCGGCGTAGTCGATACCAACAGCAGCCCGGAAGGCGTTGACTACATCATCCCAGGCAACGATGACGCAATCCGCGCTATCCAGTTGTACATGGGTTCGATGGCTGACGCTGTAATCCGCGGTCGCAACCACGTTGCTGGCGGCACCGAGCAGTTCGTAGAAGAAGCTCCGGTAGCAGCAGCTGAGTAATTGACGCCTTGGCGTTGACTCAGTAAGCAAAAAGGGGGCTTGGCCCCCTTTTTGCCACCTCGAAAACCATTTGTCGGCGCCCACTGCCCTTTTGTAACGTGCGGCAGCTAACAAAGGGTGGATCGAGAAGAATTGAACGCCCGTTCGATCGGGTGGAATGGTTGAAAACCTATCCAAGAGGAATTTGAAAATGGCAGAGATTACTGCAGCGTTGGTCAAAGAACTGCGCGAGCGTACTGGCGAAGGCATGATGGACTGCAAAAAGGCCTTGACCAAGGCTGGCGGCGACATCGAGAAAGCCATTGATGACATGCGTGCTTCGGGCGCCATCAAGGCTGCCAAAAAAGCAGGCAACGTTGCTGCTGAAGGCGCTATCGCCCTGAAGGAAGACGGTAAATCCGCAGTCCTGCTGGAAGTGAACTCGCAGACTGACTTCCTGGCTCTGCAGGACGACTTCAAGGCATTTGTTGCTGCAAGCGTTGAAAAAGCGTTCGCCGACAAGCTGACTGACGTCGCTCCGCTGATCGAGGCTCAAGAAGCTGCTCGCCTGGTACTGGTCGGCAAGGTTGGCGAAAACGTCAACATCCGTCGCCTGGCTCGCGTTGAAGGTGATGTGGTTGGTGGTTACCTGCACGGCAACAAGATCGGTGTAGCTGTTGTTCTGAAAGGCGGCAACGTTGAGCTGGCCAAGGACATCGCTATGCACGTAGCTGCTAGCAACCCTGAGTTCCTGCTGCCATCGGAAGTTTCCGCTGAAGCGATCGAGCGCGAAAAAGCCGTGTTCCTGCAGCTGAACGAAGAAAAAATCAAAGGCAAGCCAGAAAACATTGTTGAGAACATGGTCAAAGGCCGTATCAGCAAGTTCCTGGCTGAAGCAAGCCTGGTTGAGCAGGCGTTCGTCAAGAACCCTGAAATCAAGGTTGGCGAACTGGCCAAGAAAGCCGGTGCTGAAATCGTTTCCTTCACTTACTTCACAGTAGGCGAAGGCATCGAGAAGCCGGTCGACAACTTCGCTGAAGAAGTTGCTGCCCAGCTGGCTGCTGCCAAGCAATAAGACAGTTTTCAACTGTCGCCCGAAAGAGGCTGCCCGCTCACGCGCGCAGCCTCTTTTCAAATGGGAGGTCGATTTTATTTGGCTTCCCTTCGGAACTGGCTTACAAAGCCGTGTTCTGATGGCGCTGTGATAGCGTCAAGCTAGAGTAAACGCAGGCTGTAAACAGCCAGCACAGAATTTTTTAAAATACGCCGCAGGAGAGATTCGCAATGGCTCAGCAGGGCAGTGGTTATCAGGCTCGCTATAAACGCATTCTACTCAAGCTTAGCGGCGAGGCCTTGATGGGCTCCGAAGAGTTCGGGATCGACCCAAAGGTCCTGGATCGCATGGCGCTGGAAGTCGGCCAACTGGTCGGTATCGGCGTCCAGGTCGGCCTGGTGATCGGTGGCGGCAACCTGTTCCGCGGCGCGGCACTGAGTGCGGCCGGCATGGATCGGGTCACTGGCGACCACATGGGCATGCTGGCCACTGTGATGAACGCCCTGGCCATGCGCGACGCGCTGGAACGTGCGAATATCTCGGCCATCGTGATGTCGGCCATCTCCATGGTTGGCGTGACCGATCACTACGATCGCCGCAAAGCCATGCGTCACCTCAACTCCAAGGAAGTGGTGATCTTCGCGGCCGGTACCGGCAACCCGTTCTTCACCACCGATTCGGCTGCCTGCCTGCGCGCGATCGAAATCGATGCCGACGTCGTGCTGAAAGCGACCAAGGTTGACGGTGTGTACACCGCAGATCCATTCAAAGACCCGCATGCCGAGAAGTTCGATCATCTGACCTACGATGAAGTACTGGATCGCAAGCTGGGTGTCATGGACCTGACGGCTATCTGCCTGTGCCGCGACCACAAGATGCCGCTGCGCGTATTTAACATGAACAAGCCCGGCGCCCTGCTGAACATCGTACATGGCGGCGCTGAAGGGACTCTGATCGAGGAAGGCGAACAATGATCAACGAAATCAAGAAAGACGCTCAAGAGCGCATGCAGAAATCGCTGGACTCTCTGAACCATGCATTTGGTCAGATTCGTACCGGCAAGGCTCACCCAAGCATCCTGGGTAGCGTGATGGTGCCGTACTACGGCACGGACACTTCCATCACCCAAGTGGCCAACATCACGGTAAAAGACTCCCGGACCCTTCAGGTCGTGGCGTTTGAGCGCAATATGCTCGCGGCAGTCGACAAGGCGATCCAAAGTGCAGGTTTGAACCTCAACCCGACGAACCTGGGCGAGCTGCTGTTGATCTCCATGCCTGCTCTGACTGAAGAAACCCGCAAGGGCTTCACCAAGCAGGCGCGTAGCGCAGCTGAAGATGCTCGTGTTGCCGTGCGCAACATTCGTCGTGATGCACTGGGCGATCTGAAGAAACTGGTCAAGGACAAGGAAATCAGCGAAGACGAAGAGCGTCGTGCCGCTGCTGATATCCAGAAGCTGACCGACAAGGCTGAGGCCGAAATCGACGCAGCGACCAAGCAAAAAGAAGCGGATTTGATGGCCGTATAAGGGTCGCGCTTTCATGGAAAAGACCAAGCAGCCTGCGCTGTCCACGGTGCCGCGACATGTCGCGATCATCATGGACGGCAATAATCGCTGGGCAAAAAAACGTTTCTTGCCCGGCGTTGCCGGGCACAAGGCGGGCGTCGATGCTGTGCGCGCCGTAATCGAGGTGTGCGCGGAATCGGGGGTGGAAGTCCTGACCCTGTTCGCGTTTTCCAGTGAAAACTGGCAGCGCCCGGCCGATGAAGTCAGTGCCTTGATGGACCTGTTCTTCAAGGCGTTGCGTCGTGAGGCCAAGCGCCTCAACGACAACAACATTTCCTTGCGCATCATTGGCGATCGCTCGCGTTTTCATCCGGAGCTTCAGGCAGCCATGCGTGAAGCCGAGGCGATGACGGCCGGGGCCAATCGTTTTGTCCTGCAAATCGCCGCCAACTATGGCGGTCAGTGGGACATTGCCCAGGCTGCGCAGCGTCTGGCGCGAGAAGTTCAGGCCGGCCACCTGCGGCCGGACGACATCACCCCGGATTTGCTGCAGACCTGCCTGTCCACAGGCGACCTGCCGTTGCCGGACCTGTGTATTCGCACCGGTGGCGAGCATCGCATCAGCAACTTCCTGTTGTGGCAGATGGCCTATTCCGAGTTGTACTTCTCCGACCTGTTCTGGCCGGACTTCAAACACGAAGCCATGCGTACTGCACTGGCCGATTTCGCTTCTCGCCAACGTCGCTTCGGTAAAACGAGCGAACAGGTCGAAGCTGGAGCCCGGGTTTAATGCTTAAACAACGAATCATCACGGCACTGATCCTGCTGCCAATCGCCCTGTGCGGGTTTTTCCTGCTCGAAGGTTCCGCTTTTGCGCTGTTCATCGGCCTGGTGGTAACCCTGGGCGCCTGGGAATGGGCGCGCCTGGCGGGCTTCGAGGCGCAGTCGATGCGTGTCGCCTACGGGGCCGTGGTAGCCGCGATGCTGCTGGTCCTGCATTTGGTGCCCGGGCTTGCGCCTTGGGTGTTGGGCGCAGCCGTGCTGTGGTGGGGCGTGGCGACGTTCCTGGTGCTGACCTACCCCAAGACCAGCGAGCATTGGGCGAGTGCCGCCTGCAAGCTGGTGATCGGCCTGCTGATCCTGTTGCCGGCCTGGCAAGGCCTGGTGCTGATCAAGCAATACCCGCTGGGCAACTGGCTGATTATGGCGGTCATGGTGCTGGTCTGGGGCGCGGACATCGGCGCTTACTTCTCCGGCCGGGCCTTCGGCAAGCGCAAGCTGGCGCCGCTGGTCAGTCCTGGCAAGAGCTGGGAAGGGGTGTATGGCGGGCTGCTGTTGAGCCTGGTGATTACCCTGGTCGTCGGCCTGGTACGCGACTGGAGCGTGGGCCAGTTGCTCATGGGCCTGATCGGCGCGGCTATCATCGTGTTCATCTCGGTGGTCGGTGACCTGACCGAAAGCATGTTCAAGCGTCAGGCCGGGATCAAGGACAGCAGTAACCTGCTGCCGGGTCACGGCGGTGTGCTGGATCGAATCGACAGCCTGACCGCTGCAATCCCCTTGTTTGCCGTGCTGTTGTGGATGGCCGCACCGTGAGCCGGCCACAACAGATCACCGTCCTCGGTGCGACCGGCTCCATAGGCCTGAGCACTCTGGACGTCATCGCTCGCCACCCGGAGCGTTTCCAGGTCTTTGCCTTGAGTGGCTTCTCGCGCCTTAGTGAGTTGCTGGCCTTGTGCATCCGTCACGTGCCGCGTTTTGCCGTGGTCCCGCAACCTGAAGCGGCGCGGCGTCTGCAGGACGATCTGCGGGCTGCTGGCCTGCCGACCCGTGTGCTGGTGGGGGAGGAGGGGTTGTGCCAGGTGGCTGCCGATCCCGAAGTGGATGCGGTGATGGCGGCGATAGTCGGTGCGGCAGGACTGCGCCCGACCCTGGCGGCAGTGGAAGCTGGCAAGAAGATCCTGCTGGCCAACAAGGAGGCGCTGGTGATGTCCGGCGCCTTGTTCATGCAGGCGGTGCACAAGAGCGGTTCGGTATTGTTGCCGATCGACAGTGAGCACAATGCGATCTTCCAGTGCATGCCTACGGACTTTTCCCGCGGGCTGGGCAATGTCGGGGTGCGGCGGATTCTGCTGACTGCATCGGGTGGCCCGTTCCGCCAGACCGCCCTGGCCGAGCTGGCAGATGTGACGCCGGATCAAGCCTGCGCCCATCCCAACTGGTCGATGGGGCGCAAGATTTCGGTCGACTCGGCGAGCATGATGAACAAGGGGCTGGAGTTGATCGAGGCCTGTTGGCTGTTCGATGCCAAGCCCTCCCAGGTCGAAGTGGTGATCCACCCGCAGAGCGTGATTCACTCGCTGGTCGACTACGTGGACGGTTCGGTGCTGGCCCAGTTGGGCAACCCGGACATGCGCACACCCATCGCCAATGCGCTGGCCTGGCCTGAGCGGATTGACTCCGGTGTGGCGCCGCTTGATCTGTTTGCTATCGCGCGCCTGGATTTCCAGGCACCCGACGAAGAGCGTTTCCCGTGCCTGCGCCTGGCACGCCAGGCGGCCGAGGCGGGTAACAGCGCGCCGGCCATGTTGAATGCGGCCAACGAAGTGGCGGTTGCCGCCTTTCTGGATGGGCGTGTCCGCTACCTGGAGATCGCGAGTATCATCGAGGAAGTATTGAACCTTGAGCCGGTGGTGGCTGTGGCGGATCTCGAGGCAGTGTTTACGGCGGACGCGAAAGCGCGTGTACTGGCGCAGCGTTGGTTGAGCCGCCACGGGCGATAGGTGTTGCGGCAGGTTTGCCGGCGCCAGCGCTGAATAGGATTGCGGAGAAAGTAGATGAGCGCGCTCTATATGATTGTCGGCACCCTGGTAGCCCTGGGTGTGCTGGTCACCTTCCATGAATTCGGCCACTTCTGGGTCGCGCGTCGTTGTGGCGTCAAGGTCCTGCGTTTTTCCGTAGGCTTCGGCATGCCGTTGATACGCTGGCACGATCGCCAGGGCACCGAATTTGTGATTGCCGCCATTCCGCTGGGTGGCTACGTGAAAATGCTCGATGAGCGTGAAGGCGACGTGCCGGCTGATCAATTGGAGCAATCCTTCAATCGCAAGTCGGTTCGCCAGCGTATCGCTATCGTTGCTGCCGGCCCTATTGCCAACTTCCTGCTGGCCCTGGTGTTCTTCTGGGTCCTGGCCATGCTCGGTACCGAGCAGGTGCGCCCGGTGATTGGCGCAGTTGAAATCGGCAGTATCGCCGCCAAGGCCGGCTTGAGCCCGGGCCAGGAAGTCGTCGCCGTCGATGGTGAGGCCACTTCCGGTTGGGCCGCCGTCAATCTGCAACTGGTGCGCCGCCTGGGTGAGAGTGGTGCGGTGCAGTTGTTGGTGCGCGAGGAGGGCTCCACTGCCGATACCCCCCGTGAACTGATTCTGGACAAGTGGCTCAAGGGCGCCGATGAGCCTGATCCGATTCGCTCCCTCGGCATTCGTCCATGGCGTCCGGCCTTGCCGCCGGTCCTGGCTGAGCTCGATCCCAAGGGGCCGGCCCAGGCGGCAGGCCTGAAAACCGGCGACCGGCTGTTGAAGCTCGATGGCCAGGCGCTGACGGATTGGCAGCAAGTGGTCGATTGGGTGCGTGTACGTCCTGAAACCAAAATTGTGCTGCAGGTCGAGCGCGACGGTGCTCAAATCGACGTCCCTGTGACCCTGGCGGTCCGAGGTGACGGCAAGGCCGCCACCGGTTACCTGGGGGCGGGGGTGAAAGCTGTCGATTGGCCACCAACGATGATTCGTGAGGTCAGCTTCGGTCCTGTAGCGGCCATTGGCGAAGGGGCGCGGCGCACCTGGACCATGAGTGTGCTGACCCTCGATTCGCTGAAGAAAATGTTGTTCGGCGAGCTCTCGGTAAAAAACTTGAGTGGACCGATAACCATTGCTAAAGTGGCGGGCGCTTCTGCCCAGTCGGGCGTCGCTGATTTCCTGAATTTCCTTGCTTATCTGAGTATTAGCCTGGGGGTTCTGAATTTGTTGCCCATTCCTGTACTGGATGGGGGGCATTTGTTGTTTTATCTGATCGAGTGGGCGCGTGGTCGTCCCTTGTCGGATCGGGTGCAAGGTTGGGGGATACAGATCGGTATCAGTTTGGTGGTCGGGGTGATGTTGCTTGCCTTGGTCAACGATCTGGGTCGACTGTAACGCTTCGCTGAATTGCGAATCTGCCGCATTTTGCGGCAGTTTTTATTGCCAGTTGGAATAAGAAAGGACTTCATGAAACGTCTGCTGCTAACTGCGGTTCTCACCGTATTGATGATCGCCGAAGTTCACGCCGAGTCCTTCACTATCTCCGATATTCGCGTCAACGGCCTCCAGCGGGTTTCCGCCGGTAGCGTCTTTGGTGCCTTGCCGTTGAACGTCGGTGAGCAGGCGGATGATCGTCGCCTGGTCGAATCCACTCGTGCGCTGTTCAAAACCGGTTTCTTCCAGGACATCCAGTTGGGTCGCGACGGCAACGTCCTGGTCATCACGGTGGTCGAGCGTCCTTCCGTCGCCAGTATCGAGATCGAAGGCAACAAGGCGATCTCCACTGAAGACCTGATGAAGGGCCTCAAGCAATCCGGTCTGGCTGAAGGCGAAATCTTCCAGCGCGCAACCCTCGAAGGCGTGCGTAACGAACTGCAGCGCCAGTACGTGGCTCAAGGCCGCTACTCGGCCACCGTTGATACCGAAGTGGTCCCTCAGCCGCGCAACCGCGTAGGCCTGAAGGTCAACATCAACGAAGGCACCGTTGCCGCTATCCAGCACATCAACGTGGTGGGCAACACGGTTTTCCCCGACGATGACCTGATCGACCTGTTCGAACTCAAGACCACCAACTGGTTGTCGTTCTTCAAGAACGATGACAAGTACGCCCGTGAAAAACTCTCCGGTGACCTCGAGCGCCTGCGCTCCTACTACCTGGACCGCGGCTATATCAACATGGATATCGCTTCGACCCAGGTGTCCATCACCCCGGACAAGAAGCACGTCTACATTACTGTCAACGTCAACGAAGGCCAGAAGTACAACGTTCGTGACGTGAAGCTCAGCGGCGACCTGAAAGTGCCTGAAGACCAGGTCAAGGCGCTGTTGCTGGTGCAGAAAGGCCAGGTGTTCTCGCGCAAGCTGATGACCACCACCTCCGAACTGATCACCCGTCGCCTGGGTAACGAGGGCTACACCTTCGCCAACGTCAACGGCGTGCCTCAGCCGCACGACGAAGACCACACGGTCGATATCACCTTCGTGGTCGATCCGGGCAAACGTGCCTACGTGAACCGTATCAACTTCCGTGGCAACACCAAGTCCGAAGACGAAGTGCTGCGTCGTGAAATGCGCCAGATGGAAGGTGGCTGGGCTTCGACCTACTTGATCGACCAGTCCAAGACCCGTCTGGAGCGCCTGGGCTTCTTCAAGGAAGTCAACGTCGAGACGCCGGCCGTGCCGGGTGTCGATGACCAGGTAGACGTCAACTACAGCGTTGAAGAGCAAGCATCCGGTTCCATCACTGCCAGCGTCGGTTTTGCCCAGAGCGCCGGCCTGATCCTCGGTGGTTCGATTACCCAGAACAACTTCCTGGGTACCGGTAACAAGGTCAGCATCGGTTTGACCCGCAGTGAATACCAGAGCCGCTACAACTTCGGTTACGTGGACCCCTACTGGACAGCCGATGGCGTGAGCCTGGGTTACAACGCTTTCTACCGCACCACTGACTACGATGAGCTCGATACCGACGTTTCCAGCTATGCCGTGGACAGCCTGGGTGCCGGTGTCAGCGTGGGTTACCCGATCAGCGAGACTTCGCGCCTGACCTTTGGTCTGAACGCACAGCAAGACAAGATCAAGACCGGCCAGTACACCGTCGACGAGATCTTCGACTTCGTTAACCGTGAAGGCGACCAGTACCTGAACTTCAAGGCTTCGGCCGGTTGGTCCGAGTCGACCCTGAACAAAGGCGTATTGGCCACCCGTGGTCACTCCCAGAGCGTGACCCTGGAAACCACGGTGCCGGGCAGCGACCTGTCGTTCTTCAAGCTCGACTACCGTGGCCAGTTGTTCCAGCCATTGACCGATAACTACACCGTGCGCCTGCATACCGAGTTGGGCTACGGTGACGGCTACGGCTCGACCGATGGCTTGCCATTCTACGAAAACTACTATGCTGGTGGTTTCAACTCGGTTCGTGGCTTCAAGGACAGTACCTTGGGTCCTCGCAGTACCCCGAGTCGTGGTGTTAAGGAAACGGGGAACCAAGGTACGGTTGCCGACCCGGACAACGATCCGCTGCCGTTTGGTGGTAACGTCCTGATCCAGGGTGGTGCCGAGCTGCTGTTCCCGCTGCCATTCGTCAAGGATCAACGTTCGCTACGTACTTCCGTGTTCTGGGATGTCGGTAACGTATTCGACTCCAAGTGCGAGCAGACCATCAACAGCAATGGTTCTAAGTCCCAAACACAGTGCAACGACGTCAGCCTCAGCAACCTGGCCAGCTCCGTGGGTATTGGCGTGACCTGGGTTACTGCATTGGGTCCTTTGAGCTTTGCTCTGGCCATGCCGGTGAAAGAACCGGATAACGCTGAAACCCAAGTGTTCCAATTTTCCCTCGGTCAGACGTTCTAAGCGTCTGCCCCAAGACAACGACAATGGATTTTGTAGGAGTGCATCGTGCGTAAGTTGACTCAATTGGTTCTCCTGGCAACTGTCCTGGTAGCGACCCCGGCATTTGCCGACATGAAAATCGCGGTACTGAACTACCAGATGGCGCTGCTGGAATCCGACGCGGCGAAGAAGTACGCAGTGGACGCCGAGAAGAAGTTCGGCCCACAACTGAGCAAGCTCAAGACCCTGGAAAGCAGTGCCAAAGGCATCCAGGATCGTCTGGTCAGCGGTGGCGACAAAATGGCCCAGGGCGAGCGTGAGCGTCTGGAGCTTGAATTCAAGCAAAAGGCCCGCGACTTCCAGTTCCAGTCCAAGGAATTGAACGAAGCCAAGGCCGTTGCCGACCGTGAAATGCTCAAGCAGCTCAAGCCGAAACTGGACAGCGCTGTGGAAGAAGTCATCAAGAAAGGTGCTTTTGACCTGGTCTTCGAGCGTGGCGCAGTGATTGATGTCAAGCCGCAATACGACATCACCCGCCAGGTTATCGAGCGCATGAATCAGCTGAAGTAATCCATGACAGCGACTAAAACCCTCGGCCAATTGGCCGAGTTCCTGGGCGCCACATTGTGTGGTGACCCAGAGAAGACAATTACTGGGCTAGCCACTTTACAAGAGGCTGGCCCAGCTCAGTTGAGCTTTCTGGCAAACCCCCAATACCGTAAATACCTGGCCGACAGCCATGCCGCAGCCGTGTTGCTGAAGGCCGCTGACGCCGAAGGTTTTGCCGGTGATGCGCTGGTGGTGCCGGATCCTTACGCGGCGTACGCGCGGGTGTCCCACCTGTTCGATCCCAAACCCAAGGCGGCTGCCGGTATCCATCCGACGGCAGTCATCGCGGCGGACGCGGTGGTTGACCCGGCGGCGAGCATCGGTGCGTTTGCGGTGATCGAGAGCGGTGCCCGGATTGCTGCCGGTGTCACGGTCGGCGCCCATTGCTTCATCGGTGCCCGTAGCGAGATCGGTGAAGGTGGCTGGTTGGCCCCGCGAGTGACGCTGTACCACGACGTGCGCATTGGCAAGCGGGTGGTCATTCAGTCCGGTGCGGTGCTCGGCGGTGAAGGGTTTGGTTTCGCCAACGAAAAGGGCATCTGGCAGAAAATTGCCCAGGTCGGTGGGGTGCTGGTCGGTGATGACGTGGAGATTGGCGTGAATACCGCTATCGACCGTGGCGCCTTGGCTGACACCATCCTCGGCAATGGGGTGAAGCTGGACAACCAGATTCAGATCGCGCACAACGTGCAGGTCGGTGATCACACCGCCATGGCAGCGTGCGTAGGCATTTCCGGCAGCACCAAGATCGGCAAGCATTGCATGCTGGCCGGCGGTGTCGGGCTGGTGGGGCACATCGAGATCTGCGACAACGTATTCCTGACCGGAATGACCATGGTCACCCACTCGATTACCGAGCCGGGCGCCTATTCTTCCGGTACGGCCATGCAGCCGGCCGCCGAGTGGCGCAAAAGCGCGGCACGCATCCGTCAGCTCGATGACATCGCGCGACGCCTGCGCCAGCTGGAAAAGCAGGTAGGTGAAGTGACCCCTGGTGGTAATGCTTCATCAGATGGCTGATACCATTTCCATATCAAGCGTGCACAGCCGTTAGACTGCCTCCTTGATTTGCTAGAGGAGCGTGCATCAGTCGCGCGTTCCCAATCTTTACATAGGCTTCCCCCCGAAATGATGGACATCAACGAGATTCGCGAATACCTGCCTCACCGTTACCCGTTCCTGCTGGTGGACCGCGTAGTGGACCTCAATGTTGAGGAAAAGCGCATTCGTGCCTACAAGAATGTCAGCATCAACGAGCCGTTCTTCAACGGTCACTTCCCCGCGCATCCAATCATGCCGGGCGTATTGATCATCGAAGCGATGGCCCAGGCTGCCGGAATCCTTGGTTTCAAAATGCTCGACGTCAAGCCTGCCGATGGCACGCTTTACTACTTTGTCGGCTCCGACAAGCTACGCTTCCGTCAGCCGGTCAAGCCGGGCGACCAGTTGATCCTCGAAGCCACCTTCATCAGCTGCAAGCGCAAGATCTGGAAGTTTGAATGCCAGGCTTCGGTGGATGGCAAGCCCGTGTGCTCGGCCGAGATCATCTGTGCGGAACAAAAAGTATGAGTTTGATTGACCCTCGCGCAATCATCGATCCGACAGCCGTACTGGCTGAGGGCGTTGAGGTCGGCCCTTGGTCGATCGTCGGCGCAGGTGTGGAAATCGGCGAGGGAACAGTGATCGGCCCGCACGTGGTGCTCAAGGGGCCGACCCGGATTGGCAAGCACAACCGCATCTATCAGTTCTCCTCGATCGGTGAGGACACCCCTGACCTGAAGTACAAGGGGGAAGAGACGCGGCTGGTGATCGGTGACCACAACGTTATCCGTGAAGGGGTGACGATTCACCGTGGGACCATCCAGGACCGCTCGGAAACCACCCTGGGCGATCACAACCTGATCATGGCTTATGCCCACATCGGCCACGACAGCGTCATCGGCAACCACTGCATCCTGGTCAACAACACCGCGTTGGCCGGGCATGTACACGTGGCCGACTGGGCGATCCTCTCCGGATTCACCCTGGTTCATCAGTATTGCCACATTGGTGCCCACAGCTTCTCCGGTATGGGCACGGCCATCGGCAAGGATGTACCGGCCTATGTCACGGTGTTCGGCAACCCGGCCGAAGCGCGCAGCATGAACTTCGAGGGCATGCGCCGTCGTGGGTTCAGCGAAGAAGCTATCCATGCCCTGCGTCGCGCCTACAAAGTGGTCTACCGCCAGGGCTTGACCGTGGAGCAGGCATTGGCTGAGCTGGTCGAGCCTTCGGCGCAGTTTCCGGAAGTTGCAGTGTTCCGTGACTCGATCCAGTCTTCGACCCGCGGCATCACCCGCTAACCATGGCTAATCTGCGTATAGCGCTGGTGGCGGGCGAAGCTTCCGGCGACATCCTGGGCGCGGGCTTGATGCGTGCGCTCAAGGCTCGCCACCCAGCGGTCGAGTTCATCGGTGTCGGTGGCCCGCTCATGCAGGCTGAAGGCCTGACGTCCTATTTTCCCATGGAGCGCTTGTCGGTCATGGGGTTGGTGGAAGTCCTGGGGCGCTTGCGTGAACTGTTGGCTCGGCGCAAGAAGTTGATCAAGACCTTGATCGCCGAAAAGCCGGACGTGTTTATCGGTATCGATGCGCCAGATTTCACCCTCAATATCGAACTCAAGCTGCGCCAGGCCGGGATCAAGACCGTGCACTACGTCAGCCCTTCGGTCTGGGCCTGGCGGCAGAAGCGTGTGCTGAAGATCCGCGAAGGCTGCGACTTGATGCTCACGCTGCTGCCGTTCGAAGCCCGGTTCTACGAAGAGAAAGGCGTGCCGGTGCGGTTTGTCGGCCACACCCTGGCCGATGCCATTCCGCTGGAAGCCGACCGCGCCGCAGCGCGCGCCGAACTGGGCCTGCCGGACGGCCCTCTGGTCGCCCTGATGCCGGGCAGCCGGGGCGGTGAAGTCGGGCGCCTGGGCGGCTTGTTCCTCGATGCCGCCCAGCGGTTGCGGGCCATGCGCCCCGGGGTGCGGTTTGTCATCCCGTGTGCCAACCCTGAGCGGCGGGTGCAGCTCGAAGAGCTGCTGGCTGGCCGTGATTTGCCGGTCACCCTGCTGGACGGGCGCTCGCACCTGGCGCTGGCTGCCTGCGACGCGGTCCTGATCGCCTCGGGTACTGCGACGCTGGAGGCTTTGTTGTACAAGCGGCCGATGGTCGTGGCCTATCGCCTGGCGCCGCTGACCTACTGGATTCTCAAGCGCATGGTGAAAAGCCCCTACATCTCCTTGCCGAACTTGCTGGCCCAGCGTCTGCTGGTGCCCGAGTTGCTGCAGGACGATGCGACGCCCGAGGCGTTGGCGCTGACCCTGTCGCCGCTGATCGATGGCGGCGAAGAGCAAACCATCGGTTTTGACCAGATCCACCGGACCCTGCGCCGCGATGCCTCGAACCAGGCTGCTGACGCGGTCCTCAATTTGATCGGCGCACCACAATGACTACGGTAAAGATGCAAATGGGCCTGGATTTCAACCTTGTCGCGGATGCTGAAGAGCTGGTCGCCGGAGTCGATGAAGTGGGGCGCGGTCCACTCTGTGGCGCGGTGGTGACGGCGGCGGTGATCCTCGATCCGCTGCGCCCGATCCTCGGCCTCAATGACTCGAAGAAGCTCACTGAAGCTCGTCGCGAAAAGCTCTACGACGAAATCTGTGAGAAAGCCCTGAGCTGGTGTATCGCTCGCGCTGAAATCGAAGAAATCGACGAGTTGAACATTCTCCATGCCACCATGCTGGCGATGCAGCGCGCCGTCGAAGGCCTGCACATCCAGCCAAAACTGGCGATGATCGACGGCAACCGCTGCCCCAAGCTGGCCATGCCGGCGGAAGCGGTGGTCAAGGGCGATAGCAAGGTCCCGGCGATTGCCGCGGCGTCGATCCTGGCCAAAGTCAGCCGCGACCGCGAAATGGCCGCCTTTGAATTGATTTACCCGGGGTATGGCATCGGCGGCCACAAAGGTTATCCGACTCCTGTGCACCTGGAAGCCCTGGCGCGCCTGGGCCCGACCCCGATTCACCGGCGTTCGTTCGCGCCGGTGCGGCAGGCTTACGAGGCTCGCGAAGGGCTGCTTGAGCGCTAGTCCAAGCTGATGTTTTTGCCAAGGCCCGGTACAATCCGGGCCTTGTTGTCTCCACGTTATTAGCAGGATCACTATGCCGGCTTCATTCGTTCACCTACGCCTGCACACTGAATACTCCCTGGTCGACGGTCTGGTGCGGATCAAGCCGCTGGTCAAGACCCTGGTCGGCATGAACATGCCGGCCGTAGCGGTCACCGACCAGAACAACATGTGTTCCCTGGTCAAGTTCTACAAAAACTCCATGGGTGCGGGGATCAAGCCGATCTGCGGCGCCGACCTGTGGCTGTCGAACAAAGACCCGGACAACGCGTTGAGCCGGATCAGCTTCCTGGCGATGAATGCGGTCGGTTATCGCAACCTCACCGAGCTGATTTCCCGCGGCTTCATCGATGGCCAGCGCAATGGCCAGGTCATCATCGAGCGCGAATGGGTGGCAGAGGCCAACGAAGGCTTGATCATGCTCTCGGCAGCCAAGGAGGGCGAGATCGGCATGGCCCTGCTCGGCGGCAACCCGGACGAAGCCGAAACCCTGGCTCACGAGTGGATGGCGGTGTTCCCGGACCGTTTTTACCTGGAAATCCAGCGTACCAACCGTCCCAACGATGAAGAGCAACTGCACGCAGCCGTGGCCCTGGCCGACAAGATCGGCGCGCCGCTGGTGGCCACCAACGACGTGCGATTCATCAAGCAGGAAGACTTTGCCGCCCACGAAACCCGGGTGTGCATCGGTGAAGGCCGGGCACTCGACGATCCCCGGCGCTCGAAGAACTACAGCGACCAGCAATACCTCAAAAGCGCCGAGGAAATGCTCGAGCTGTTCAGCGACTTGCCCGATGCCGTGCAGAACACGGTCGAGATCGCCAAGCGCTGCAATATCGATGTAAAACTGGGCAAGCACTTCCTGCCCAACTTCCCGATTCCCGATGGCATGACCATCGACGAGTATTTCCGCAAAGTGTCCTTCGACGGGCTTGAAGAGCGCTTGAGCGTGCTGCTGCCCAAGGACACCACCGAGGACTACGAGGCCAAGCGCCAGGTCTACGTCGACCGGTTGAATTTCGAGCTGGATATCATTATCCAGATGGGGTTCCCCGGTTACTTCCTGATCGTGATGGACTTTATCCAGTGGGCCAAGAGCAACGGGGTTCCGGTGGGGCCGGGCCGGGGGTCGGGTGCCGGCTCGCTGGTGGCCTATGTACAGAAAATCACCGACCTCGACCCGCTGGAATACGACCTGCTGTTCGAACGTTTCCTCAACCCGGAACGGGTCTCCATGCCCGACTTCGACGTCGACTTCTGCATGGACGGTCGTGACCGGGTCATCGAGTACGTGGCCGAGAAATACGGGCGCAACGCGGTTAGCCAGATCATCACCTTCGGCTCCATGGCCGCCAAGGCGGTGGTGCGCGACGTGGCGCGGGTCCAGGGCAAGTCCTACGGCCTGGCGGATCGCCTGTCGAAGATGATTCCCTTCGAAGTCGGCATGACCCTGGAAAAAGCCTACGAGCAGGAAGAGATCCTGCGTGACTTCATCAAGGTCGATGAAGAGGCGGCGGAAATCTGGGAGATGGCGCGCAAGCTCGAAGGCGTTGTGCGTAACGTCGGCAAGCACGCCGGTGGTGTGGTGATCGCACCCACCAAGCTGACCGACTTCTCGCCGATCTATTGCGATGAAGAGGGTGGCGGCCTGGTCACCCAGTTCGACAAGGATGACGTCGAGGCGGCTGGCCTGGTGAAGTTCGACTTCCTCGGTCTGCGGACCCTGACGATCATCGACTGGGCGCTGAAAACCATCAACCGCGACCGCGCCAAGATCGACGAGCCGCCGCTGGATATCGCCTTTATCCCGCTGGACGACAAGCCGACCTACAGCTTGCTGCAAAAGGCCGAGACCACCGCGGTGTTCCAGCTCGAGTCGCGCGGCATGAAGGAGCTGATCAAAAAGCTCAAGCCCGACTGCCTGGAAGACTTGATCGCACTGGTGGCCCTGTTCCGTCCCGGCCCGTTGCAATCGGGCATGGTAGACGACTTTATCAACCGTAAGCACGGTCGCGCCGAGCTGGCGTACCCGCACTCCGACTACCAGTACGAGGGCCTCAAGCCCGTACTGGCACCGACCTACGGCATCATCCTGTATCAAGAACAGGTGATGCAGATCGCCCAGGTCATGGCCGGCTACACCCTCGGCGGTGCGGACATGCTGCGTCGGGCCATGGGTAAGAAAAAACCCGAAGAGATGGCCAAGCAACGTGGCGGTTTCATCGAAGGTTGCGCGACCAACAATATCGACGCTGACCTTGCGGGTAACATCTTCGATCTGGTGGAGAAATTCGCCGGTTACGGCTTCAACAAATCCCACTCCGCCGCCTACGGCCTGGTGTCTTACCAGACGGCCTGGCTGAAAGCCCACTACCCGGCGCCGTTCATGGCCGCGGTACTCTCGGCGGATATGCACAACACCGACAAGGTCGTGACCTTGATCGAGGAAGTGCGGACCATGAAGCTGCGTCTCGACGCGCCGGACGTGAACACTTCGGAGTTCAAGTTCACGGTGAACGAGGAGGGCCGGATCATCTACGGCCTGGGCGCGATCAAGGGCGTGGGCGAGGGGCCGGTCGAGGCGATTACCGAGGCGCGTCAGGATGGGCCGTTCCAGGACCTGTTCGATTTCTGCGCGCGGGTCGACCTCAAGCGAATCAACAAGCGCACCCTCGACGGCCTGATCCGCAGCGGCGCGCTGGACCGCCTGGGTCCGTATTTCTTTGATGAGACCAAGGCCTACCAGGCCAATATCGACCGCAACCGCGCGGTGCTGCTGACGGCCATGGAAGAGGCGATCAAGGCGGCCGAGCAGACGGCGCGGACCCACGACAGCGGGCACGCCGACCTCTTCGGCGGACTGTTTGTCGAAGAAGACGCGGACGTCTACGCCAATCACCGCAAAGCCAAGGAGCTGACGCTCAAGGAACGCCTGAAAGGTGAAAAAGACACCCTGGGGCTGTACCTGACCGGTCACCCGATTGACGAATATGAAGGTGAAATCCGCCGTTTTGCCCGCCAGCGCATCATCGACCTGAAGCCGGCTCGCGACACCCAGACTGTCGCCGGCATGATCATCGCCCTGCGGGTGATGAAGAACAAAAAGGGCGACAAGATGGGCTTTATCACCCTCGACGACCGTTCAGGTCGGATCGAGGCGTCGCTGTTCGCCGAGGCGTTCCATTCCGCGCAATCGCTGCTGCAAACCGACGCGATGGTGGTGGTCGAGGGCGAAGTCAGCAATGACGACTTCTCCGGTGGCCTGCGGCTACGGGTCAAGCGGGTGATGAGCATGGAAGATGCGCGCACCAACCTGGCCGAAAGCCTGCGCCTGAAGGTGCAGACCCAGGACCTCAAGGGCGATCAGTTGCGCTGGCTGGGGGAGTTGTTCAAGCGTCATCGTGGCGCCTGCCCTATCACCATGGAGTACACCAGCCCCGACGCGAAGGCCTTGCTGCAATTTGGCGAGACCTGGCGAATCGATCCGGCAGACAGCTTGATTCAAGCCCTGCGTGACCAGTTCGGGCGAGACAACGTCTTCCTCCAATACCGTTGACGGTCAGGGGCCCTTGAAGCGCCCTGGCCATGACCCGAATTTTTAATCTCGACCTGAACGCGCCTGTCCCTTAAGGTAGGGCGCGAATAGACAACCGGCCGACCCAAGCTCACTTGGACGTCGACCCAAGACGGACGCCTATGAACCCGAATTTTCTAGATTTCGAACAGCCGATCGCCGACCTGCAAGCCAAGATCGAAGAGTTGCGCTTGGTCGGTAATGACAATTCGCTGAATATCGGCGATGAGATCTCGCGCCTGCAGGACAAGAGCAGCACGCTGACCGAAGACATCTTCGGCAAGCTGACCAGCTGGCAGATCGCTCGTCTGGCGCGTCATCCGCGTCGTCCCTACACCCTGGACTACATCCAGCACATCTTCACCGAATTCGATGAGCTGCACGGTGACCGTCACTTCTCCGATGACGCGGCGATTGTCGGCGGTGTAGCCCGTCTGGACGACCAGCCAGTAATGGTGATCGGTCACCAGAAAGGCCGTGAAGTGCGCGAGAAGGTTCGCCGCAACTTCGGCATGCCGCGCCCGGAAGGCTACCGCAAGGCGTGCCGCCTGATGGAAATGGCTGAGCGTTTCAAAATGCCGATCCTGACCTTCATCGACACGCCGGGCGCGTACCCGGGGATCGACGCCGAAGAGCGCAACCAGAGCGAAGCCATTGCCTGGAACCTGCGGGTCATGTCCCGCCTGAAAACCCCAATCATCGCCACCGTGATCGGTGAGGGTGGTTCCGGTGGTGCACTGGCCATTGGTGTCTGCGATCAGTTGAACATGCTGCAGTATTCGACCTACGCGGTGATCTCGCCGGAAGGGTGTGCCTCGATCCTGTGGAAAACCGCGGAAAAGGCCCCGGATGCTGCCGAAGCGATGGGCATCACCGCCGAGCGCCTCAAGGGCCTGGGTATCGTCGATAAGGTGATCGGCGAACCATTGGGCGGCGCCCACCGTGATCCAGCCGCTGCGGCTGCCTCGATCCGTGGCGAACTGGTCGCGCAACTGCAGATGCTCAAGAAATTCGACAACGACGCGCTGCTGGCCCGTCGTTACGAGCGCCTGATGAGCTACGGTCTGTGATCTGACGCGAGATCATTGTAGGGGCGAGCCTGCTCGCGATGACGGAGCTACAGTCAACCTCAGTGTTGGCTGGCTTTTTTCGCGAGCAGGCTCGCTCCCACCTTTGATGTGTGCGAAGTGATCGTTATGCGCCAGCTCACGGATCTATCTGCAAGACTGCTGTTGAACCTGACCCCCTGGCGCAACGCACCGACCTGGCGTATCGCCTTCTCCGGTGGCCTTGACTCCACCGTGCTGCTGCACCTCCTGGCGCAACTGGCTCAAAGCCAGGACCTGCCAAAACTCCACGCTGTCCACGTGCATCACGGCCTGCAGGCTGCGGCTGATGCATGGCCGCAGCATTGTCAGGCCGTGTGTGACGAGTTGGACGTGCCGCTGGCGGTGATTCGGGTGCAGGTCCAGGCGGGTGCCAGCCTGGAGCGAGCCGCCCGCGAGGCGCGTTATGCCGCCTTTATCCAGGTGACTGAGGCCGGTGAGCTGTTGCTGACGGCCCAGCACCGCGACGATCAGGCTGAGACCCTGATGTTTCGTCTGTTAAGGGGCGCGGGGGTCAGGGGCTTGTCGGCAATGCCGGGCCATCGTGCCTTGGGACGCGGGAGTCTGGTGCGGCCGTTGTTGGATGTGCCACGGGCCGAGCTTGAGGCGTACGCCCGGGCGCATCAGTTGCGCTGGGTCGAGGACCCCTCGAACGGCGACCAGCAGTTTTCCCGCAATTACCTGCGCCAGCAGGTTTTCCCCGTGCTCAGTTGCCGCTGGCCCCAGGCTGCCGCCACCCTGGCCCGCAGTGCCGGCCATCTGCGCGAGGCTCAGGGCTTGCTTGATGAGTTGGCCCAGATGGACCTGGCCCGGGCTGCCACTGCCCATGAATTTGCCTGGCTGGGGCAACCGTCGCTGGACCTGGCGGTGCTGGCCGGGCTGTCCGCGGCTCGCCAGCGCAACGCCTTGGGGCATTGGTTGGCAACGCTGACTCGGCTGCCAGACACTGACCATTGGTCGGGTTGGGACAGCCTGCGGGATGCCGCGGCGGATGCCCGGCCGATCTGGCGCCTGGCAGATGGCGAGCTGCATCGGGCCAATGGGCGGGTCTGGTGGTTGTCCGGCGCGGGGCTGCCCGCGCTCACGGGTACTGTGCCCTGGGCTGATCCATCAGTTGAACTGGCACTGCCCGGCAATGGCCGGCTCAGCCTGGCGGGTGAGGCCCCGCAAGGCCTGCTCAGTGTGCGCTACCGCCAGGGCGGGGAAATCATGCAGTTGCCCGGTCGTGGCCACCGTGACCTCAAGCGCTTGCTCAATGAGCGTCAGGTGCCGTTGTTTGCCCGTGGCAGATTGCCGCTGCTGTACTGCGATGAGCAACTGATCGCCGTGGCCAACCTGCCCGGGCTGGACGTCAGTGCGGGGGCAAACCTGGTTTTACGATGGCAGCCAGTAATCAACGATCAAGGTTTGAGCTGAAAGGGGCTTTCCGGTAGACTACGCTCCCTTCTTGATACAACTTCTGTGGATTCGCCTGAATTGCAGGAGTTGCCGATTACCAAGCAGTCTTTGCTGGGCGATTCCAAAAAATGTGTAGCGAGCAACCTACTGGTGATTCATCTACCGGTCTGTCCCAACGCGGCGGTTTTTTTGAAAGATGCACTGTAATTAATGCAGGTGATCGGGGGCTTCGGCCTTCCTTCGCTTTCCCCGGCGGCACTGACCGCTTTAACGCAGACTTCTAGGGTTTTTCATGACGCGCTACATATTCGTCACGGGCGGTGTTGTTTCTTCATTGGGGAAAGGCATTGCATCGGCATCATTGGCGGCCATCCTGGAGGCGCGGGGACTTAAGGTCACCATGCTCAAG
>NZ_JBIUWJ010000012.1:114137-160864 GCF_044743405.1 Pseudomonas sp. NPDC087626 | reverse complement strand
ACGTCGACCCGGGCACCATGAGCCCGTTCCAGCACGGTGAAGTTTTCGACCCTCACGACGGCGCCGAGACCGACCTGGACCTGGGCCACTACGAGCGGTTCATCCGCACGACCATGACCCAGAACAACAACTTCACCACTGGCCGTGTCTACGAGCACGTGCTGCGCAAAGAGCGCCGTGGTGATTACCTGGGTGCAACCATCCAGGTGATCCCGCACATCACCGACGAAATCAAGCGCCGCATCATCAAGGGTGCTGGCGACGCTGACGTGGCGATGGTCGAGATCGGTGGCACCGTGGGTGACATCGAGTCGCAACCGTTCCTGGAAGCCATCCGTCAACTGCGTTTCGAAGTCGGCGCCAAGCGCGCGATGCTGATGCACCTGACGCTGGTACCGTACATCGCCACCGCAGGCGAAACCAAGACCAAGCCAACCCAGCATTCGGTCAAGGAACTGCGTTCCATCGGCCTGCAGCCGGACGTGCTGGTCTGCCGTTCCGATCACCCGATCGACCTGTCTTCGCGTCGCAAGATCGCGCAGTTCACCAACGTTGAAGAACGTGCGGTGATTGCCCTGGAAGACGCCGACACCATCTACAAGATCCCGGGCATCCTGCACTCCCAGGGCCTGGATGATTTTGTCGTCGAGCGTTTTGGCCTGCAATGCGATAGCGCCGACCTGTCCGAGTGGGAAGCGGTGGTCGATGCCAAGCTGAACCCGGAACACGAAGTCACCATCGCCATGGTCGGCAAGTACATGGAGTTGCTGGACGCGTACAAGTCGCTGATCGAAGCGATGAGCCACGCCGGCATCAGCAACCGGACCAAGGTCAACTTGCGCTACATCGACTCCGAAGACATCGAGAACCAGGGCACTGCGCTGCTCGAAGGTGTCGATGCGATCCTGGTACCAGGCGGTTTTGGCCTGCGTGGCGTGGAAGGCAAGATCACCGCCGTGCAGTACGCTCGCGAAAACAAAGTGCCGTACCTGGGTATCTGCCTGGGCATGCAAGTGGCGGTCATCGAGTTCGCCCGTAACGTGCTGGGCTGGAAAGACGCCAACTCCACCGAGTTCGATCGCGCCAGCGGTCACCCGGTCGTGGGCCTGATCACCGAGTGGGAAGATGCCACCGGCGCTGTTGAAACCCGCACCGAGTCCTCCGATCTGGGCGGCACCATGCGTCTGGGTGCCCAGGACTGCCTGCTGGAAGCCGGCTCGCTGGTTCACGATTGCTATGCCAAGGACGTGATCGTCGAGCGTCATCGTCATCGCTATGAAGTGAACAACAATCTGCTGCCACAGCTGATCGAAGCCGGCCTGAAAATCTCCGGTCGTTCCGGCGATGGCGCCCTGGTTGAAGTGGTTGAAGCACCGGATCATCCATGGTTCGTCGCTTGCCAGTTCCACCCGGAGTTCACCTCGACTCCGCGTGACGGCCACCCGCTGTTCAGCGGTTTCGTCAAGGCAGCATTGACTCAGCACCAGAAAAAAGCCTGACGCGCCAAGGCGTGAATTCGCGATGTGACCCATGGGCTGCCAAGGCCCGTGGGTTGCCGCGATTACGCCGCTGGCCGTTGCTGGATGATTGGCTGAAAGTTTTCCAACGCAGAAGCCGCGTTACCTGGGTTTCTGCGTCTTGTTGGCGCTGGATTGTCAGCGTCGACAAACAGTAATGTGACCCACAAGTTATAAATCGATCGGTATACAGCGTTTTCGTCAACTTTGGAGTGTTTACAACAATGGCAAAAATCGTCGACATCAAAGGTCGTGAAGTTCTCGACTCCCGTGGCAACCCCACCGTCGAAGCGGACGTGCTTCTCGATAACGGCATCATCGGCAGCGCTTGCGCGCCGTCCGGTGCTTCCACTGGCTCGCGTGAAGCGCTCGAGCTGCGTGATGGCGACAAGAGCCGTTACCTGGGCAAAGGTGTGCTCAAGGCCGTAGCCAACATCAATGGCCCGATTCGCACCGCGCTGCTGGGTAAAGACCCGGTTGACCAGAAAGCCCTCGACCGCATCATGATCGAGCTCGACGGTACCGAGAACAAAGGCAGCCTGGGCGCCAACGCGATCCTCGCCGTCTCCCTGGCTGCGGCCAAGGCAGCAGCCCACGATCAGGATCTGCCGCTGTACGCCCACATCGCTAACCTGAACGGTACCCCGGGTGTCTACTCGATGCCGGTGCCGATGATGAACATCATCAACGGTGGCGAGCACGCTGATAACAACGTCGACATCCAGGAATTCATGGTGCAGCCGGTTGGCGCCAAGTCTTTTTCGGAAGGCCTGCGCATGGGCACCGAGATTTTCCATCACCTCAAGGCTGTACTGAAGGCCCGTGGCCTGAGCACTGCAGTGGGTGACGAAGGTGGTTTCGCGCCAAACCTGGCTTCCAACGAAGACGCTTTGAAAGTCATCTCCGAAGCCGTAGCCAACGCCGGTTACACCCTGGGCACCGACGTGACCCTGGCACTGGACTGCGCGGCGAGCGAATTCTACGAAGACGGCAAGTACAACCTGTCCGGCGAAGGCCAGGTGTTCACCGCTGAAGGTTTCGCTGACTACCTCAAAGGCCTGACCGAGCGTTATCCGATCATCTCGATCGAAGACGGCCTGGACGAGTCCGACTGGGCTGGCTGGAAGATCCTCACCGACAAGATCGGCGAGAAGACCCAACTGGTGGGCGACGACCTGTTCGTGACCAACACCAAGATCCTGAAAGAAGGCATCGATAAAAAGATCGCCAACTCGATCCTGATCAAGTTCAACCAGATCGGCACCCTGACCGAGACCCTGGAAGCGATCCAGATGGCCAAGGCCGCTGGCTACACTGCCGTGATCTCGCACCGCTCCGGCGAAACCGAAGATTCGACCATTGCCGACCTGGCTGTGGGCACTTCGGCAGGCCAGATCAAGACCGGTTCGCTGTGCCGTTCCGACCGCGTTTCCAAGTACAACCAACTGCTGCGTATCGAAGAGCAATTGGGTGGCAAAGCCAAGTACAACGGCCGCAGCGAATTCCGCGGCTAAGCTTGGTGGAGTAAAAAGACACCGGATTGTGTCGAAAAAATCGCATTAGCGGGTTTTTTGCCACTAGTCTGATGCCTTAGAGTACGAGCCTGGTTCTTCCAGGCTTCGTGCTATCAGACGCTTCAAAGTGTTGGCATGGCTGTTTTTTTTCAGTGGATACCTGATATTCGATGCGCAGTCCCTATTGGTTGTTTCTTGTCTTGCTCTTGCTCCTGGGGGGGTTGCAGTACCGCCTGTGGGTGGGAAACGGCAGCCTGGCACAGGTGGCCGACCTGACTCAGCAAATTGCCGATCAGCAGGCTGAAAACCAGACGCTGCTGGAGCGCAACCGGGTGATGGACGCCGAAGTGATGGAGCTGAAAAAAGGCATGGAGACCGTTGAAGAGCGGGCTCGCCATGAGTTGGGCATGGTCAAGGACGGTGAAACCCTTTACCAGCTGGCTCAATGATGAATAGCTTGCCGGCCTTCTGGGCCGTGATTCCTGCCGCGGGTGTCGGTGCCCGTATGGCAGCCGACCGTCCCAAGCAGTATCTGCAATTGGGCGGACGCACAATTCTTGAACACAGCCTTGGCTGTTTCCTTGATCACCCGGCCTTGAAGGGGCTGGTGGTTAGTCTGGCAAACGATGATCCTTATTGGCCGAACCTGGCCTGCGCTGCCGACCCGCGCATTCAGCGGGTGGACGGTGGCGAAGAGCGTTCGGGGTCGGTACTCAATGCCTTGTTGCACCTGCATGCGCAGGGGGCTGGCGATGAGGATTGGGTGTTGGTCCATGATGCGGCACGGCCGAACCTGACTCGTGATGATCTCAACAAGCTGCTGTCGGAGCTGGCGGATGATCCGGTGGGTGGGCTGCTGGCCGTGCCAGCGCGTGACACCCTCAAGCGGGCGGACAAACACGGCCGGGTGCTTGAGACCGTTGACCGGAGTTTGATCTGGCAGGCGTATACGCCGCAGATGTTTCGCCTGGGGGCCCTGCATCGGGCGTTGGCCGATAGTCTGGTGGCGGATGTCACGATCACTGACGAGGCTTCGGCGATGGAGTGGTCGGGGCAGGCGCCGCGCTTGATCGAAGGGCGGGCGGATAACCTCAAGGTGACGCGGCCTGAGGATCTTGAGTGGTTGCGGTTGCGTTGGGGGCAGCGCGGGGGGCTGTAGGTGTCGGGGCTGCCGGAGGCAGCGCTCGAAGATTCAGTCCTCATCCCGTTGAGTAATGGGTATCGGCAGCAGGCTAGCTGCTGTACTCCGGCCGTTTTGCCAACCCTTCTTTAAGAAAATCGACCAATTTGCGCACCTTCGGCGACAGATGTCGTTGCTGTGGGTACAACGCCCAGACCGCGGTGTTCGGTGGCTGGTGGGCGTCGAGTAGCGACACCAGGGCGCCACTGGTCAGGTGTTCCAGCACGTAGTAGTCCGGGAGTTGGCACAGGCCAACGCCCTGGAGCGCGGCATCGAGGACGGCTTGCCCGCTGTTGCAGCGCCAGTTGCCTTGGACTCGCTGGGAAAACTCGCGGCCGTTCTGTTCCAGTTGCCAAAGGTCCGAACTGCCGATGAGGCAGTTGTGCCGGCTCAGTTCCGACAGGCTATGGGGGCGTCCATAACGCTCAAGGTAGGAGGGGGAGGCGCACAGGTACATGCGCCGTGGTGCCAGGCGGGTGGCCACCAGGCGCGAGTCCTGCAGGCGGCCAAGGCGAATGGCCAGGTCGAGGCCTTCGTGGACCAGGTCCAAGGGGCGGTTACTCAGTTCGATGTCGACCCGCAGCTGCGGGTAAAGCCCCATGAAGCCGGTCACCAGCGGCACGATGAAGCGCTCGCCGTACGCCACGGCACAGGTCATGCGCAGCATGCCCTTGGGTTCGCTGGTCAGGTCGCCGACGGCGCGCAAGGCCTCTTCGCGTCCGTCCTGCAGCCGTTGGCAATGTTGCAGGAAGGTTTGTCCAGCCTCGGTGAGGGTCACCCGGCGCGTGCTGCGGTAGAGCAGGCGGGTTTGCAGGCGTTCTTCCAGGCGTACGATTTGTCGACTGACGTGGGAGGAAGAGACTCCCAGGCGTTCAGCGGCGGCGGTGAACTGGCTGCATTCGGCGACGGCGACGAACTCGTCGATGCCTTCCCAGCGGTTCTCGGACATTCTGATTATCCCTGTATGGCAATAATATTTTGCATTTGTCTCGATTATTCATCGGATGGCCGTGTATTACACTCCCGGTCTCGTTTTAATTCGCTGGAGAGTCAGGATGATCAAGTCGCGCGCTGCCGTTGCCTTCGAGGCCAAGAAACCCCTGGAGATCGTTGAGGTCGATGTCGCCATGCCCAAGGCCGGTGAAGTGCTGTTGCGCGTGGTCGCCTCCGGCGTTTGCCACACCGACGCCTACACCTTGTCGGGTGCCGATCCGGAAGGCATCTTCCCGTCGATCCTCGGTCACGAAGGTGGCGCGGTTGTCGAAGCCATTGGCGAGGGCGTGACCTCGGTGGCCGTGGGCGATCATGTGATTCCGCTCTACACCCCGGAATGCGGCCAGTGCAAATTCTGCAAGTCGGGCAAGACCAACCTCTGCCAGGCGATCCGTGCGACCCAGGGCAAGGGCCTGATGCCGGACGGCACTACTCGCTTCTCCTACAAAGGCCAGCCGATTTTCCACTACATGGGGACCTCGACTTTCTCCGAGTACACCGTGCTGCCGGAAATTTCCGTGGCCAAGATTCCTAAAGAGGCGCCGCTGGAAAAGGTCTGCCTGCTGGGCTGCGGCGTGACCACCGGGATTGGTGCGGTGCTCAACACTGCCAAGGTCAAGCCGGGCGATACCGTGGCCATCTTTGGCCTGGGCGGCATCGGCCTGTCGGCCGTGATCGGTGCGGTCAAGGCCAAGGCCGCGCGCATCATTGCGATCGACATCAACCCGGGCAAGTTCGAGATCGCCAAGCAGTTGGGTGCCACCGATTGTGTGAATCCGAAAGATTTCGACCGTCCGATCCAAGAGGTCATTGTCGACATGACCGATGGCGGCGTGGACTTTTCCTTTGAGTGCATAGGCAATGTCCAACTGATGCGTGCGGCACTGGAATGCTGCCACAAAGGCTGGGGCGAGTCGGTGATCATCGGCGTGGCCGGCGCTGGCCAGGAAATCGCCACCCGTCCGTTCCAGTTGGTCACCGGGCGCGTATGGCGCGGGTCGGCGTTTGGTGGGGTGCGCGGTCGCAGCGAATTGCCAAGCTATGTGGAAATGGCCCAGACCGGCGAGATTCCACTGGACACTTTCATCACCCACACCATGGGCCTGGAAGACATCAACAAGGCTTTTGACCTGATGCATGAAGGCAAGAGCATTCGCACCGTCATCCACTTTTAAGCGCAGCGCCAAGCGCCAAGCTGTAAGCGGCAAGCGGGTGTCCCTCTCTTGCGGTTCACAGCTTGCGGCTTGAAGCTGGGAGTACTCCCATGAGTCTGGAAAACATCTCATGCCAGAAGAGCTTCGGTGGCTGGCACAAACGCTACAGACATCACTCCCAAGTGCTGGGTTGCGACATGGTGTTTGCCGTGTACCTGCCACCCCAGGCGGAGCAGGGTGGCAAGTTGCCGGTGCTGTATTGGTTGTCGGGCCTGACCTGCACCGATGAGAACTTCATGCACAAGGCCGGTGCCATGCGCCTGGCGGCCGAGCTTGGCTTGATCATCGTGGCACCGGACACCAGTCCGCGTGGTGCCGATGTGCCGGGGGACCCTGAGGGTGCCTGGGACTTTGGCCTGGGGGCCGGGTTTTACGTGAATGCCACCCAGGAACCCTGGGCCAAACACTATCGGATGCACGACTACGTGGTGCAGGAATTACCGGCATTGGTCGAGGCGCATTTCCCGGCCTCGGACAAACGCGGCGTCAGCGGTCACTCCATGGGTGGCCACGGTGCGCTGGTGTGCGCACTGCGTAACCCGGGGCGCTACCAGTCGGTCTCGGCGTTCGCGCCGATCAACAACCCAATGGATTGCCCGTGGGGTCAGAAGGCGTTTTCGCGCTATCTGGGTGAAGAGCGTTCGAAGTGGCGAGAGTGGGATGCTACGGTGCTGATCAGCGAAGCCAGCGAACAGCTGCCACTGCTGGTCGACCAGGGTGATCGGGACGACTTCCTCGCCACCCAACTCAAGCCTGAAGCCTTGCAGCAGGCAGCCAAACTCGCCGGCCATCCGCTGACCTTGCGCTTGCAACCGGGCTACGACCACAGCTATTTCTTCATCGCCAGCTTCATCGATGACCACTTACGGCATCACGCGCACGCCCTAGGCGCCTAAAGCAGGTAGAATCACGCCCTGACTCAATCAGGGCGTTTTTTTATGCGTATTGGCCACGGCTACGATGTGCACCGTTTTGCTGAAGGCGATTTCATCACTCTGGGCGGCGTGCGGATTGCACACAGCTTCGGGCTGCTCGCCCACTCCGACGGCGACGTATTGTTGCACGCGTTGAGCGATGCCCTGCTGGGTGCTGCGGCACTGGGCGATATCGGTAAACACTTCCCCGATACCGACCCCCAGTTCAAGGGTGCTGACAGCCGTGTGCTGTTGCGTCATGTCGTTGCGCTGATTCACGCCAAGGGTTGGAAAGTCGGCAACGTCGACAACACCATCGTCGCCCAGGCGCCGAAAATGGCTCCCCATATCGAAGCGATGCGCGCGCTGATTGCCGCCGATCTTCAAGTTGAACTGGATCAAGTGAACGTGAAAGCTACCACCACCGAAAAACTCGGCTTTGTCGGTCGCGAAGAAGGCATTGCCGTGCATTCCGTTGCCTTGTTGCTGCGCCCATGAACGAAGCGCAATTGCTCGGCCCGCGTGCCTACGGCGAACCCCTCGGCAGCGCCGTACTGAAAGCCATCGCGGAAGATTTCCAAGTCGATGAAGTGCTCGATATTCCGCTGACTGGCGATGGTGAGCACCTGTGGATCTGGGTGGAAAAACGCGGCCTGAACACCGAGGAAGCGGCACGGCGCATCGCCAAGGCCGCCGGCGTGCCCTTGCGCACCGTCAGCTATGCTGGTCTGAAGGATCGTCAGGCGCTGACCCGACAGTGGTTCAGCGTGCAATTACCGGGCAAGGCCGATCCGGATTTGTCGGCGGCTGAAAACGACACCCTGAAAATTCTCAAGACCGCCCGGCACAAGCGCAAGCTGCAACGGGGCGCGCATTCGGCCAACGGTTTTACCTTGCGCCTGACCCAGTTCGCCGGTGACAAAGAGGCGCTCGAAGCGCGTCTGCAACTGATCGCCAAGCAGGGCATTCCCAATTACTTCGGTGCACAACGTTTCGGCCATGACGGTGGCAACGTGGTGGACGCGCGTGCCTGGGCGGCACGCAAGGCCTTGCCGGAGCAGCGCAATGTGCGTTCGCGGTTGCTGTCCACCGCCCGTAGCTTTCTGTTCAATCAGGTGCTGGCGGCGCGTGTTGCCGACGGTAGTTGGCAGCGCGCTCAGGTTGGCGACTTACTGGCCTTCACCGACAGCCGCAGCTTTTTCCCGGCTGGCGAAGCGGAGTGCAGTGACCCGCGCCTGGCGATCCTCGACCTGCATCCGACCGGGCCGCAATGGGGCGAGGGCGATTCACCTGCCGCTGGTGCGACTCATGAGCTGGAGCAACGGATCGCCACGAACGAAGCGGACCTGCGCGATTGGCTGGTAAACGCCGGAATGAGCCATGAACGACGCATCCTGCGGCTGCCCATTGGCGGGTTGACGTGGCATTATCCTTCGCTGGACATTCTGCAACTGGAATTCGTCCTGCCGGCCGGATGCTTCGCCACCGTATTGGTGCGTGAACTCGTTGATCTGGTGCCGGTGGGGCAGACGGACAGCCCATGCGTATTCTGATTTCTAACGACGACGGGGTAACCGCACCCGGTCTCGCCGCGCTTTATGCTGCGCTGGCGGATTACACCGAGTGCGTGGTTATCGCCCCGGACCAGGACAAGAGCGGCGCCAGCAGTTCGCTGACGCTGGACCGTCCGCTGCACCCGCAAACCCTGGCCAACGGCTTTATCAGCCTGAATGGCACGCCGACCGATTGTGTGCACCTGGGCCTCAACGGCTTGCTCGAGCGCGAGCCGGACATGGTGGTTTCCGGGATCAACCTGGGTGCCAACCTGGGGGACGACGTGCTGTATTCCGGTACGGTGGCGGCGGCACTCGAAGGGCGCTTCCTCGCCAAGCCGTCCTTTGCGTTTTCCCTGGTCTCGCGGCAGGTGGATAATTTGCCGACAGCGGCCTACTTTGCGCGCAAACTGGTGGAAGCTCATGCCGAGCTGAATCTGCCGCCGCGCACGGTGTTGAACGTGAACATTCCGAACCTGCCGCTGGACCACATCCGGGGCATTCAACTGACCCGCCTGGGCCACCGGGCACGCGCTGCGGCACCGACCAAGGTGGTCGACCCACGCGGCAAGTCCGGCTACTGGATTGCTGCGGCCGGCGATGCGGAAGATGGTGGGCCGGGTACGGATTTCCATGCCGTCATGCAGGGGTATGTCTCCATCACCCCGCTGCAGCTCGATCGCACCTTCAATGATGCCTTTGCCAGTCTCGATGGCTGGCTGGAGGGGCTGCGCTGATGGCTCGCGAGCAAGACGATATGCTGCGCCGCGGGATCGGGATGACTTCCCAGCGGACCCGTGAACGCTTGATCCAGCGACTTTATGAAGAAGGCGTGAGCAACGCCCAGGTCCTGGAAGTGATCCGCCGTACACCGCGCCATCTGTTTGTCGATGAAGCGCTGGCCCACCGAGCCTACGAAGACACGGCCTTGCCGATTGGCCACAACCAGACCATTTCCCAGCCTTATATGGTGGCACGCATGAGCGAGCTGCTTTTAGAGGCGGGGCCGTTGGACAAGGTCATGGAGATCGGTACCGGTTCCGGCTATCAGACGGCCGTGTTGTCGCAACTGGTGGAGCGGGTGTTTTCGGTCGAGCGGATCAAGGTCCTGCAGGATCGGGCCAAAGAGCGCCTGGTGGAATTGAACCTGCGCAACGTGGTGTTTCGCTGGGGCGATGGTTGGGAAGGCTGGCCGGCACTGGCACCTTACAACGGCATTATCGTCACGGCGGTGGCGACCGATGTGCCCCAGGCATTGCTGGATCAGTTGGCGCCAGGAGGGCGTCTGGTGATTCCGGTTGGGTCAGGGGAGGTTCAACAATTGTTGCTGATCATCCGCGAGGAACAGGGGTTTTCCAGGCGTGTCCTGGGCTCGGTGCGCTTCGTCCCGTTGCTTAACGGGCCATTGGCCTGAGCATTTGTTCAACGGCGCTGAATTCTCTTCGATTACCTTGGTCTTACAGCGGCAAGGATGGCTTCAACGTCGTTGTACTACCGCCAGTAAACGCGGGGCTGTATCGATTTCGTTTTGCCGACGGTAATGCGCCAGCGGCCAGTTATACTTGCGACACTTCATGCCTGAACCAGGCATCTACTATTTTCAGCCACCAGAAAGGGAGCGGCGGGTGAGTCTCAAAGTCATTGCGCAGCGTATTGGTACAAAAAGCTTTCAGTGCCTGGTGACTGGCCTTGTCTTGAGCTCATTGCTGGTCGGTTGCTCCAGCACCAAGTCGAGTGACGTGCGGGTTGTCGATCGCAACAGCACGGCCGCCCAGCGTCCTGCCGTTACCACCGGCCAGTACGTAGTCCGTCGCGGCGATACCTTGTTTTCAATCGCTTTCCGCTACGGCTGGGACTACAAAGCCCTCGCCGCGCGCAACAACATTCCTACGCCTTATACGATACATCCGGGTCAGACGATTCGCTTCGATGGGCGCTCGGGTTCAACGCCGACCCCGGTCGTAACGTCCTCCACCACCAACTCTTCGTCTTCCGGAAAATTCACGGTTACTCGCCGTCCGGCTTCGGCGACCGGCACCAGTACGGCCACTGCTGCACCGTCTACTGCCAGCAAGCCCGCGCCGGCGCCATTGCCTCCAGCGGGGCCCGCTCCCACAGGATGGGGTTGGCCATCTAATGGCATTCTTATTGGAAAATTCTCTTCAAACGGTAGTTTGAATAAAGGAATTGATATCGCCGGAGATTTGGGACAGCCTGTTTTAGCTGCGTCTGATGGGACTGTCGTTTACGCCGGGAGTGGCTTGCGGGGCTACGGTGAATTGGTCATTATCAAACACAGCGATACCTACGTCAGTGCCTACGGTCACAACCGCAGGCTGTTGGTTCGGGAGGGGCAGCAGGTCAAGGTTGGGCAGACAATTGCCGAAATGGGGTCAACGGGTACGGACCGGGTGAAACTGCATTTTGAGATTCGCCGACAAGGTAAGCCAGTAGATCCGCTGCAATTCCTGCCACGTCGTTGATTTGTTACCAGCCTGTTCCTTCACGTAGAGGAACAGGCTCCAGCGTTGCCAAGGATAAAGGCGCCGCTTGAGCTTGAGGTCGAACTCACCAAAGGACTATAACAATGGCTCTCAGTAAAGAAGTGCCGGAGTTTGACATCGACGATGAGGTTCTCCTGATGGAGACCGACGTCGCATCGGATCAGACGTCGAATGAGGGGTCTGCTACACCTTCAGTTCGCGCAAAATCCAAACACTCCGCCTCACTCAAGCAACACAAGTACATTGATTACACACGGGCGCTAGATGCTACCCAGTTGTATCTCAATGAAATCGGCTTTTCCCCCCTGTTGTCCCCGGAAGAAGAAGTTCATTTTGCGCGCCTGTCGCAAAGTGGAGATCCGGCCGGGCGTAAACGCATGATTGAAAGCAACTTGCGACTGGTGGTGAAAATCGCCCGACGCTACGTCAATCGTGGGCTGTCATTGCTCGACCTGATCGAAGAGGGCAACCTTGGGCTGATCCGGGCAGTGGAAAAGTTTGATCCGGAGCGTGGCTTCCGCTTTTCGACCTACGCAACCTGGTGGATTCGTCAGACCATCGAGCGCGCGATCATGAATCAAACCCGGACCATCCGGTTGCCGATTCATGTGGTCAAAGAGCTGAATGTCTACTTGCGGGCCGCCCGAGAGCTGACACAAAAGCTCGATCATGAACCCTCACCCGAAGAAATCGCCAACCTGCTGGAAAAACCGGTGGGAGAGGTCAAGCGCATGCTCGGCCTGAACGAGCGGGTTTCTTCGGTCGACGTCTCGTTGGGTCCGGATTCGGATAAAACCCTGCTGGACACCCTGACTGACGACCGCCCTACCGATCCCTGTGAGCTGCTTCAGGATGATGACCTGTCACAGAGTATCGATCAGTGGCTGTGCGAATTGACCGACAAGCAACGAGAGGTGGTGATTCGCCGCTTCGGCTTGCGCGGCCATGAGAGCAGCACGCTGGAAGACGTTGGCCTGGAAATCGGACTGACCCGCGAACGGGTCCGGCAGATCCAGGTTGAAGGACTGAAACGTCTGCGTGAAATTCTCGAGAAAAATGGATTGTCGAGCGAGTCTTTGTTCCAGTAGCAGGAACCCCAGTACTCGATCAGCAAAAACCCCGGCATCTCGGGGTTTTTTGTGCCCGCGATTTCACCACGTGTTTAGCAGGGAGAGTATCCCGGGTGCTTTCCCGGGTTGCTGTAAGCCGTGGCTTACTCTTTCGTAAGTGTTCGGTTTTTATGCTTGCTGGATGAATGCTGTTGCTCAGTAATACATTTTTTAACATCTTGTTTTATAAGTAATTAATTATTAGCGCAGGCACTTCTACACCTACTGTTTAAGCCTAAGCGGTGATTGTGATTGCTGGCGAAGCCTTTAATATCAGCCCTGTGTCGACGGATAGACACAGCCATCAAGGATGATGGTCAAGGAACATCGCAAGGACGTGATTCATCAGGACGATGAAAAGGAACACAGGGACTAGGGAAAAAATGTGGGCGGGTCATACCGCCCCTTTTTTTTGCCAGCTGAAAAGTACCGCGCTCCAAAATGCAAAAAGGCCCGCGAAGGGCCTTTTTTGAGCGTGCAGCGAAGATCAGCGAACCAGGTCTTTGATCTTGCCTTTGACGCCATCAAATTCCGCTGCGTCTGGCAGCGAATCTTTCTTCTCAGTGATGTTGGGCCAGATTTCGGCCAGTTCAACGTTCAGCTGAATGAATTCTTGCATCTCGTCCGGAACTTCGTCCTCGGAGAAGATGGCCACAGCAGGGCATTCCGGCTCGCACAGGGCGCAGTCGATGCACTCATCCGGGTGAATCACCAGGAAGTTCGGGCCTTCGTAAAAGCAGTCCACCGGACAGACTTCTACGCAGTCGGTGTACTTGCACTTGATGCAGTTGTCGGTGACGACGAAGGTCATTTCTAATTCTCTCCTCAGGCGGCGTGCTGCGCCCCTTCACGGTGGGGTCGCCAGGTTTGGGAGCGCTTGCCTGCAGACCAGGCTAATAGCCTGCAGCACCCCAAACCGCGCGAGATTCTAACAGCTTGCAGGCAACAGCGTTAGATCCGTGTCTTCAGTGTATAGAGCATTTCGAGTGCACGACGTGGTGTCAGGTCATCCAGATCGAGTTTTGCCAGCTCATCCAGCACCGGGTGGGGCAAACTGGCGAACATGTCGCTCTGCTGCGGTGCTGCCGGTTTGCCTTTGGCTGGAGCCGGGACTTCATGGGGCAGGCT
Organism: Pseudomonas sp. NPDC087626; assembly: GCF_044743405.1. Classification (NCBI taxonomy): domain Bacteria; kingdom Pseudomonadati; phylum Pseudomonadota; class Gammaproteobacteria; order Pseudomonadales; family Pseudomonadaceae; genus Pseudomonas; species Pseudomonas sp. NPDC087626. Next base: position 147,238 of record NZ_JBIUWJ010000012.1, on the reverse strand, counting down.
GGTGGTTTCCAGGCGGCTCAAGTGCTCTCGGGCGCGCAGGATGACCTCTGTGGGCACGCCCGCCAGTTGTGCCACCGCCAGGCCGTAGCTCTGGCTGGCGGGGCCAGGCAGCACGTGGTGGAGGAAAACGATGCGCTCGTTGTGTTCGGTGGCGTTGAGATGCACGTTGGCCACCAATGGCTGGGCTTCCGGCAGCACCGTCAACTCGAAGTAGTGGGTAGCGAACAGCGTGTAGGCGCGCAGTTGGGCCAGGCGCTCGGCCGCTGCCCAGGCCAGGGACAAGCCGTCGAAGGTGCTGGTGCCACGGCCCACTTCGTCCATCAGCACCAGGCTGCGTTCGGTGGCATTGTGCAGAATGTTCGCGGTTTCGCTCATTTCCACCATAAAGGTCGAGCGCCCGCCTGCAAGGTCGTCACTGGAGCCGATCCGGGTGAAGATCCGGTCCACCAGCGACAACTCACAGCTGGCCGCCGGCACGAAGCTGCCGATGTGCGCCAGCAACACGATCAGTGCAGTCTGGCGCATATAGGTGGATTTACCGCCCATGTTCGGCCCGGTGATCACCAGCATCCGGGTGTTGTCGTCCAGGCTCAGGTCGTTGGCCACGAACGGGGTGCTCAGCACTTGCTCGACCACTGGGTGGCGGCCCTGACTGATGCGCATGCACGGCTCGCTGACGAAACGCGGGCAGTTCAGATCAAGGTTCAACGCGCGTTCGGCCAGGTTGCTCAGCACATCCAGCTCGGCCAGTGCCGCTGCAGTGTCCTGCAAGGGTGGCAATTGGCTGATCAAGTCCTCGAGCAGGGCTTCATAAAGCATTTTCTCGCGAGCCAGCGCTCGGCTCTTGGCCGACAGTGCCTTGTCTTCGAATGCCTTGAGTTCCGGCGTAATGAAGCGCTCGGCGCCCTTGAGCGTCTGCCGCCGAATGTAGTCGGCGGGGGCCTGTTCGGCCTGCTTGCTCGGCAGTTCGATGAAGTAGCCGTGAATCCGGTTGTAACCGACCTTCAGGTGGGACAGGCCGGTGCGCGCCTTTTCCCGGGCTTCCAGGTCGATGAGGAACTGGCCGGCGTTCTCGCTCAGCGATTGCAGCTCGTCGAGCTCGGTGTCGTACCCGGTTTTCAACACCCCACCGTCGCGGATCACTGCGGGCGGGTTGTCGATGATGGCTTTTTCCAGCAGCGCCGCCAGTTCGGGATAGGTGCTGGTGGTCACGGCCAGTTGGTTCAGGTGCGGCGCTTCCAGTTCGCTCATCGCCACTTGCAGTTGCGGCAGGGCGCCGAGGGCGTCACGCAGGCGTGCCAGGTCGCGCGGGCGAGCGTTGCGCAGGCCGATCCGCGCCAGGATTCGCTCTATGTCGCCGATCTCCTTGAGCTGCGGTTGCAGTTTCTCGAAGCGATAGCCATCCAGCAGGCAGGTGATCGAACTCTGCCGCGCCTGTAGCACCTGCAAGTCGCGCAACGGGCGGTTCAGCCAGCGGGTCAGCAGGCGGCTGCCCATGGCAGTCTGGCAACGATCGACCACCGATTGCAGGGTGTTATCGCGGCCACCGGCCAGGTTGGTGTCCAGTTCCAGGTTGCGTCGGCTCGCGCCGTCCAGCACCACGGTGTCGTCCAGGCGTTCATGCCGCAGGCTGCGCAAGTGCGGCAGGGCGGTACGCTGGGTTTCCTTGGCATAGCTCAGGAGGCAACCGGCAGCGCCGATAGCCAGGGTCAGGTTCTCGCAGCCAAAACCCTTGAGGTCCTGGGTGGAAAATTGCTGGCACAGGCTCTTGAACGCCGAATCTCGCTCAAAATCCCACGGCGCGCGACGACGAACGCCACGCCGTTTTTCCGCCGGCAGGTCTTTTGGCCAGTCATCCGGGATCATCAGTTCCACCGGGTTGACCCGTTCCAGCTCGGCCAGCAGGTTTTCCCAGCCTTTGATTTCCAGCACCGTGAAGTTGCCGCTGGTGATGTCCAGTACGGCCAGGCCGAACAGGCGCTCGTCACCCAGCACAGCAGCGATCAGGTTGTCGCGCCGTTCGTCCAGCAACGCCTCGTCGCTGACGGTGCCGGGGGTGATGATGCGCACCACCTGGCGATCCACCGGCCCTTTGCTGGTCGCCGGATCACCCACCTGCTCACAGATCACTACTGATTCGCCCAGCTTGACCAGCTTGGCGAGGTAACCTTCGGCGGCATGGTAAGGAATCCCACACATCGGAATCGCCTGGCCGGCCGACTGCCCACGCGCCGTCAGGGTGATGTCCAGCAGCTTGGCGGCTTTCTTCGCGTCTTCGTAGAAGATCTCGTAGAAGTCACCCATGCGATAGAACATCAACTGGTCCGGGTGCTGGTTCTTCAGGCGCCAGTACTGCTGCATCATCGGGGTGTGGGAGGACAGGTCGGAAAGTGCTTTATTCATCGGGTAATCAGGCGGATTCATTCAAAGGGGTGGGTAAAGGAGGGCGTTGCCCAGGCCTTTGCGCGATGGGCGCAAGGTTACCATGGGCGGCTCCGCACGACCCAGGGATGAACGCCAAGTGGGGGTGTTTTGCGAATCTGAAGGGCAATTTATGCGAAACAGCATTTGTCATCCCGAAAAAGAATCCGCATTATGCAAAGTATGCAAAAACGCAATGTTTCTACCGTCCTCAGGGCGCTGCTCGATCAACACGGGATCTCCCCTACGGAGCTTCACCGGCGTACCGGCGTGCCGCAATCCACCCTCTCGCGGATACTCGGCGGCAAGATCGCCGATCCGGCGGATAAACACATCTCGAAGATCGCCGAGTATTTTCGTGTGAGCACCGACCAGTTGCGTGGCCGTGTCGATGTCGCGCCGGGTTACCCGCCTGCACGAGATCCCGCGCACTCGGAGCTCAAGGACATCAGCCTGTGGGATGACGACACTCCCATCGAAGACGACGAGGTCTCGGTACCTTTTCTGCGCGAGGTTGAATTGGCTGCTGGATCAGGAAGATTCGTGATCGAAGAAAGCGAGCGCGCCAGCCTGCGTTTTGGCAAGCGCAGCCTGCGCCACAACGGCGTGCAATTCGATCAGGCCAAATGCGTGACCGTGCGCGGCAACAGCATGTTGCCGGTGCTGCGTGATGGCGCCACGGTAGGGGTGAATGCCGGCAAATGTGGGATCGGCGATATCGTCGACGGCGATCTCTACGCGATCAACCACAACGGCCAGTTGCGCGTGAAACAGCTGTATCGACTGCCCACCGGGATTCGCCTGCGCAGCTTCAATCGCGATGAGCATCCGGATGAGGACTATGGCTTCCAGGATATCCAGACCGGGCAGATCGTAATCCTGGGGCATGTGTTCTGGTGGGGTATGTACGCTCGCTGATTGTCTCTTGTGCCAATCCCAACCCGTCCTCTGGCGGGTTTTTTTGCGCCTGGAGTTTTTTTTGGGGGGAGGTGAATTGTTTTGATGCATTTATGCATGAATATTCGCTGAGTGTGATGGGTTTCCGATTGACTATATATGCATCAGTGCATAATGTTTTGACTCGTCACTCAGGAGCAATCAAATGACAATCGAACAGCAAGCCTTGCTGGAGATCCCTGTCTGGCTGGTCATTGCACTCACGCTGCTGGGTGGCTTGTCTGGTGAAATGTGGCGTGCGGACAAGGAGGGTGAGCGCGGCTGGTCATTGGTCCGGCGCCTGAGCCTGCGCTCTGGGTCGAGCATGATCTGCGGTGTCTCGGTGGTGATGCTGTTATATGCCGCCAACATCTCGGCCTGGACAGCTGCCGCATTCGGCTGCCTGACGGCGATGGCCGGTGCGGATTTCGCCATTGGCTTGTATCAGCGCTGGGCGGCCAGGCGCATCGGCGTAGTGGAAGACCAGGCCCCGGAGGATCAGCGGTAGTGCGCGGGCACGGCGCCACTCATATTTTGATTTCCCCAGCGCCTTGCAAGCGCAACCTGCTCATGTAGGGTAGTGCTCACGCCCGTCTGATAAGGAGAGAGTCGTGAATGAAATCACTCAGCTGGCCGCGGAACTGGGCCGGCGTCTACAGGTTCTCAATGCCCACGTCAGCACGGCCGAATCCTGCACCGGGGGCGGTATCGCCGAGGCGATCACCCGGATTGCCGGCAGTTCGGCCTGGTTCGAGGCGGGGTATGTCACGTACTCCAATCGCCAGAAAACCCAGCAATTGAAGGTGCCGGGCGAGTTGTTCGAGCAGGTCGGTGCGGTGAGTCGCGAGGTCGTGGAGGCCATGGTTCGCGGCGCGCAGCGCAACAGCCATGCGCGGTTTGCCGTGGCGGTCAGCGGGATCGCCGGACCTGACGGCGGCTCGCCGGCCAAGCCGGTGGGGACTGTCTGGCTGGCCTGGGGGGTGGGCGAGGCCGTGTTTAGCGAGTGCCGGCACTTCCCCGGTAACCGCGATGAGGTCCGCCGACAAACGGTGAAGGCCGCGCTAGAGGGCTTGCTGCAACATGCCGCCGGAGAAATCTCAAATCAGGGGTAGGCGATCCACAATCGCTGTGGAATAATACTGTCTACTTATACAGGTGTTGGCCGTCAGGCCTTATTGATTACGTGAGGACTTTAATGGACGACAACAAGAAGAAAGCCTTGGCTGCGGCCCTGGGTCAGATCGAACGTCAATTCGGCAAGGGTGCCGTAATGCGTATGGGCGATCAGGACCGTCAGGCGATCCCGGCTATCTCCACTGGCTCTCTGGGTCTGGACATCGCACTCGGCATTGGCGGCCTGCCAAAAGGCCGTATCGTTGAAATCTACGGTCCTGAATCTTCCGGTAAAACCACCCTGACCCTGTCGGTCATCGCCCAAGCGCAAAAAGCCGGTGCGACCTGCGCGTTCGTCGATGCCGAGCACGCCCTGGACCCGGAATACGCCGGCAAACTGGGGGTCAACGTCGACGACCTGCTGGTTTCCCAGCCGGACACCGGCGAGCAAGCCCTGGAAATCACCGACATGCTGGTGCGTTCCAACGCGGTTGACGTGATCATCGTCGACTCCGTGGCTGCACTGGTACCCAAGGCGGAAATCGAAGGCGAGATGGGCGACATGCATGTGGGCCTGCAAGCCCGCCTGATGTCCCAGGCGCTGCGTAAAATCACCGGTAACATCAAGAACGCCAACTGCTTGGTGATCTTCATCAACCAGATCCGGATGAAAATCGGCGTGATGTTCGGCAGCCCGGAAACCACCACCGGTGGTAACGCGCTGAAGTTCTACGCCTCGGTTCGCCTGGACATCCGCCGTACTGGCGCGGTGAAAGAAGGCGACGAAGTGGTCGGCAGCGAAACCCGCGTCAAAGTCGTCAAGAACAAGGTGGCAGCACCGTTCCGTCAGGCCGAGTTCCAGATTCTTTACGGCAAGGGCATCTACCTCAATGGCGAGATGATCGACCTGGGTGTGTTGCACGGTTTTGTTGAGAAGTCCGGTGCCTGGTATGCCTACAACGGCAGCAAGATCGGTCAGGGCAAGGCCAACTCGGCCAAGTTCCTGCAGGACAACCCGGACATTGCAGCCAAGCTCGAGAAGCAGATTCGCGACAAGCTGCTGACGCCGGTGGACCTCAACGCCGCGCCGGTCAAAGAGACTGAAGATGACCTGGCCGACGCTGATATCTGATTGATCCCATGACCGCCGTACTCGATACCCTCGTCGCGGTGCGGCGAACCGCAATGGACCTGCTAGCGCGACGCGAGCACGGTCGAGTCGAGCTGACGCGTAAACTGCGTCAGCGCGGCGCCCCCGATGAAATGATCGACACTGCCCTCGACCGTCTGACGGAAGAGGGGTTGCTGTCCGAATCCCGTTACCTCGAAAGTTTCGTTTCCTTCCGGGCCCGTTCAGGCTACGGCCCTTTGCGCATTCGTGAAGAGTTGAGCCAGCGCGGATTGCAGCGCGCTGATATCGAACTCGCCTTGCGCGAGTGTGGAATCAGCTGGCAGGCACAACTGGAAGACACCTGGCGTCGTAAATTTGCCGGGCATTTACCAATCGATGCCCGCGAGCGTGCCAAGCAAGGGCGCTTCCTCGCTTATCGCGGTTACTCCATGGAGATGATCGGCCGGTTGTTCAGCGGCCGAGCAATGGACGACTAAAAAAGCCCGACTAGAAATAGTCGGGCTTTTTTATTCACGTCACTTTGATGGGGTCCCGTTGGCGCTGGGCAGTTGCGGGCTGGGAGGTGACCCAGTTTTCCGGCAGGTTGAGGTAGTCCACCAACTCACGCAGGCGCCCATGATCCCGGGCATTGAAGGTGAACGCCAGACGCGCCAAGTGGCTGAACTGCGCTTCGTCATGCTCCTCGCCACTGTAGGCATGCTGGTGAAAGTGATCGCTGAGGCACAGATCGGCGAACGCCACTTGCAGGTGTGCCAGCGCCTGCTCGTTTAGCGCGTGATTCATGCGGATCACAAACTGGTTTTTTAGCCAGCGGCTGGAGTGGAAGTTGCTGTAGAACTGATTGATTTGCGCCACGGCTTCCTCGGCGTTATCCACCAGACGCACCAGCTTCAGGTCGTTGGGCAGGATGTAGCGATTGGCCTCCAATTGATTGCGGATAAACTCCAATGCGCTTTCCCAGAACTTGCCGCCCGGTGCATCCAGTAGCACCACGGGCACCAGTGGGCTTTTGCCTGTCTGGATCAGGGTCAGTACTTCCAGGGCTTCGTCCAGTGTGCCGAAGCCGCCCGGGCACAGCACCAGCGCGTCGGCTTCCTTGACGAAGAACAGTTTGCGGGTGAAGAAAAAGTGGAAGGGCAGCAAGTTGGCAGTGCCACCGACGGTGGGGTTGGCATGCTGTTCGAAGGGCAGGGTGATGTTGAACCCAAGACTGTGATCGCGGCCGGCGCCTTCGTGAGCGGCGGCCATGATCCCGCCACCGGCTCCGGTGATCACCATCAGGTCCGATTGCGCGAGTTTTTCCCCCAGTTCACGGGCCAGTGCATACAGCGGGTGCTCCACCGGAGTACGCGCTGAGCCGAACACGGTGACCTTGCGGCGTCCCTTGAACTGTTCCAGCACACGGAAAGCGTGCTCCAGTTCGCGCAAGGCTTGTAGGGTGATCTTGGCATTCCAGCGGTTGTGGTCGTCCTGGGCCATGCGCAGGACAGTCAGCATCATGTCGCGGTAGATCGGAATGTTCGGGCTGTTGGGGGAAACCAGGTTGAGTTGTTCTTCGATCTTGCTCGTGAGATCGACACCGTTGTTTTGAAAATGACGTATCAGAAGGTCATTCGGTTGGTAAGGCATTCAACTTCTCCTTCTACACAGAACCTTCGGCCCGACCGAAAGATTCGTCGGGGCCGCGACACACCTTGTGTCGCCTGGGCATTGCAGCCAACCCGACCCGCCGCGGACGGCCGTCGAGTCATCCAGACGGGTTCTGTTTATCCCTTGGATGAAAGAAATGTTCGCAAGACACCGCTCTGGATGGCAGCCCCTTTTCTGCCGTGAGCATTGAACATCGACAGGTTAAATCTAGACGCTCGGCGTCAGTTGTGCTGACTCGATCATGGTCTTGAAAAGTCTGTGCTGGCAATAGCTTGTTGGCGATAGGTGATCGACTTTCACCGCTTGTCTGAAGCTCCACCTTAGGCGCTACGCTCTGATTTACTGAAATACAGACACGCAACACATTTGTCGTGCGTCCAGGGCAAGACGCAAGGCACCAGGAGCTGTGGGGAGTCATCGCGCAAGTAGTGGCGATTCTTAGGCACGGAGGCGGGTTATGACTCTGGTGATACTGGAGATCGATACGCAGCTGTATCAGATGCTCAAGTCGGCAGCCGAGGACCATCAGGTAAGCCTGGAGGAGGAATGTCGACGGCGGCTGGAGGGCAGGGAACAGCGCTCGCCTTATTTGCAGGCGCTGGTGGCGGAACTGCGCGCCGATGAAGAGCAGCGGCGCGCAGGTTCGGGCTAGTTACTTGTTCTTTTTCGCAGGCTCTGCCGGGCAGTCCGATTCCTGGAATCGGGCCGAGGCCACCGGGCGGTTGGTTTTGTTTTCGGTGAATTCGTAACGCAAGATCGCCCCTTGGGCCATCAACTTGCGGTAGTTGGGGTTGCGGCAAACGCTGGCACCCAGTTGCAGGTAGACGGCTTTCGGGTTGGCGCGCATTTCTTCGGCGTACACCGATTGCACGCTGAGGTGATCAACCAGCTCCTTGCCTTCGACCGTGTAGCCCTGGTCCAGAATGTTGTCACTGACTTCGCGAGGCAGGCCAACGTTACTTTCCGCGGCCACCTTCTCCAGCATCTTGCTCAGGTTCAAGTCTTTCAGGGACGCGGCCTGGGCGCAGAAAGGCAAAGCCAGCACAAGGGCGGCGGTGGGGACGATTAGGCGCAGCATGAAACTCTCCTGATTCAGTGACTGGTGCTTCGACCCGTCACAGGGCTGAGCGTTCAGTGGCGGCAAATTATAGGGTGCGGGCGGCGGGTGGTACAGGCTTGCGCGGGCTGCTCTGGTAAACTGCTGGCACTTTATTGCCCTGCCGAGCGCTTTTTGTGTCGATTCAATCCCCTTGCCATCGAAACCTGCCATGAGCCACGCCGTTTCCCGTTTGCGCGCCCAGCGCCTGGCCCGTGCCGTCCGCCCCTTTGTTGCGCGGGGTTCGCGAGCCGAGCGGTGCGCCGGCTGCCGGGTGATTCCCAGCCATTGCATGTGTGCCTGGCGGCCGACCGTTGCCGCCAAATCGGCCATGTGCCTGGTGATGCATGATGTCGAGCCGATGAAACCGAGCAATACCGGCTGGCTGATTGCCGACGTGATCGAGCAGACCAGTGCGTTTCCCTGGTCGCGTACCGAAGTCGAGCCGGGTTTGCTGGCCTTGATCGCCGATCCCCAGTGGCAGCCGTACATCGTGTTTCCGGGGGAGTTTGTCGCCCCGCAGCGGGTGGTGAGCGAGGTCCGGCTGGAGCCGGGCAAGCGTCCGCTGTTCATTCTGCTGGACGCGACCTGGAGCGAGGCGCGCAAGATGTTCCGCAAGAGCCCTTATCTCGAGCATTTGCCGGTGTTGAGCCTGCAGCCCGAGCAACTGTCGCGCTACAAGTTGCGCCGCTCCAAGCGCGATGATCACTTCTGCACCGCCGAAGTGGCCGCGCTCTGCCTGGAACTGGCCGACGACCTAGTCGCCAGCGAAGTGCTGGACGCCTACCTGGACGTCTTCAGCACCCATTACCTGTCGGCCAAGTTTCAGCAGGCGATCGATCCGCTCGACGCAGTCCACGCTCGCCTCAAGCCCTACCTCTAGGTTGTACTGCGGGTCAGTGCTGGGCTTTTTGGCCAGAGCTGGGCTGCCAGCATCCCGGCCAGCATCAACCCACAGCCGACATAGCCGCGCGGGCTCAGTTCTTCACCCAGTAGCCAGGCCCCGGCAATGGCGGCAAACACCGCCTCCAGGGAAAAAATGATCGCGGCATGGGAGGCGATTGCGTCTTTCTGGGCGATCACCTGCAAGGTGTAGCCGATGCCGACCGCAATCAGGCCACCATAGAGGATGGCTGGGCCGGCGGCGATGATTGCGTTGAGCTCGAAGGTCTCCAGGCACAGGGCCAGGACCAGGCTGACCACCGCGCAGGTAGTGAACTGCAGGAATGCCAGGCGAATCGGGTCGTGGCGGCTGGCGAAAACGCCCACCAGCACCACGTGTCCACCCCAGACAAAGGCGCCGATCAATTGCAACCAGTCGCCGGACGCAACCTGGAACTGATCGCCGACGCTGAGCAGGAACATTCCGACCACCGCCAGAATCGCCCCGAACCAGGTGCCGAGCCCGGTCTTGTGGCCAATCAACAGCCCCAGCAGTGGCACGACGATGACGTAGAGCCCGGTGATGAAACCGGCGTTGGTCACGCTGGTGAACAAGAGGCCGACCTGTTGCAGGTTGATCCCCAGGGCCAGGGCGAGGCCCATCAGGCCGCCACCGATCAACAAGCCACGGGTCAGGAAGGGCTCGTGGTGGCTGTTCTGACGGGAGCCACGCAGGACCAGCGGTAACAGACACAACGAACCAAGCGCGAAGCGCAGGCCGGAATAGAGGAAAGGACCGATGTGATCCATGCCGGAGGTTTGTGCGACAAATCCTGATCCCCAAATCATCGCGGTGATCAACATCAGGACATCGGCACGCAGGGCTTTGGTCTGCATGATGGCACTCTTATTAGTTAGCCAGCTAAGATGCCGTAAAGGATGCGGCTTGACCACCCCGGCTTCGCTGGGCATCCTTGGCGCCGATTAGGGTGCGGCCGAAGATTGAAACGCCGGTTTTATGGGCTCTTGGCGTTGAACGTACCCTGTTGGTTGCGCCTGCTGGTGCTACCTTGAGTTGTTTTGGTGAGGCTTGAATGCATCAGGCCTGCCATAAAAAACAGGATCATTTGAACAATGGCCACATACGAAATCCTGATTGCCGATGACCACCCTCTCTTTCGTAGCGCACTGCACCAGGCTGTCACCCTGGGGCTGGGCCCGGACGTGCGCCTGGTGGAAGTGGCAAGCATTGCCGAGCTGGAAACCCGTCTGACCGAGAAGGCCGACTGGGACCTGGTGCTACTGGACCTGAACATGCCGGGTGCATACGGATTCTCCGGGCTGGTGCTGTTGCGCGGCCAGTACCCGCAGATTCCGGTGGTGATGGTCTCGGCACAGGAAGAAGCGTCGATCATGGTCAAGTCCCGGGAGTTCGGGGCCAGCGGCTTCATTCCCAAATCCAGCTCGCTGGAAGTGATCCAGCAGGCGGTGCGTGCGGTGCTGGATGGCGACGTGTTCTGGCCACCGCAAGCGTTCGAGGCGGTCAGTGTCTCGCCGGAAGCCAAGGCCGCGAGCGAGGGCCTGGCGAGTTTGACCCCGCAGCAGTTCCGCGTGCTGACCATGGTCTGCGAAGGTTTGCTGAACAAGCAGATTGCCTACGAACTGAGTGTGTCGGAGGCGACCATCAAGGCCCACGTGACGGCGATTTTCCGCAAGCTGGGGGTGCGCACCCGGACTCAGGCGGCGCTGCTCCTGCAACAACTTGAGTCAATTTCGCCGCAGTGAAGCCGGCTCATTCACGCTTTTTTGACTTTTGTTGATCTAGCTTTCCCACTCCTTTTTTCAGTTGCCTACTCATATGTCACCTTTCAAAGGCCAGACCGGCCTCAAACGCATCCTCAACGCTTCGGGCTACTCCCTGGACGGCCTGCGCGCCGCTTTCACCGGCGAAGCGGCTTTTCGGCAACTGGTGTTGCTCAACGTGATTCTGATTCCGCTGACCTTCATTCTGAATGTCAGCCGCGTCGAACAGGCGGTGCTGATTGCCGTCTGTCTGCTGGCGCTGATCGTGGAGTTGCTCAACTCGGCGGTTGAAGCGGCCATCGACCGCATCTCCCTCGACCTGCACCCGCTGTCGAAAAACGCCAAGGACATGGGCAGCGCCGCGCAGTTCGTGGCTTTGAGCATGATTGCCCTGGTGTGGGCGGTGATCCTGATCTGACCCCTCAGGCGATGCTCGGCAGCACGATCTCGTCGCTGCGCTGAACCCCGGCGGTGAAGGCGCGGCACAGTTCGAGGAATTCGCGCATGGCTGAGGTCTGGTATTTCTGTTTGTGCCAGATGAAGTAGAACTGCCGCGCAAGGTCCAGATCCGGGGTTTCCACCGCCACCAGGCTGCCGCGTCGGAAGGCGTCGCGCAGGGCCAGGCGGGAAATGCAGCCAATGCCCAGGCCAGACTCGACCGCACGTTTGATCGCTTCGGTGTGTTCCAACTCCAGGCGGATGTTCAACGCGCTGCGATGATGACGCATGGCCTGATCGAAGGTCAGGCGAGTCCCGGAACCCTGCTCGCGAAGAATCCACGCCTCATGGCTAAGCTCCTCCATGCTGGCAGTGCCGCGTTGTGCCAGCGGATGCTGGGGCGCGCAGAACACCACCAGCTCATCTTCGACCCAGCTCTGCACTTCGATGTCCGGATGGCTGCAGTCGCCTTCGATTAGACCCAGATCAATTTCATAGTGCGCGACCTGTTGCACGATATTGGCAGTGTTCTGGACGTGCAGCTTCACCTGGCTCTCGGGGTGGCGCTGCATGAAGCTACCGATCAGCAAGGTCGCCAGGTAATTGCCGATGGTCAGTGTGGCGCCGACCGCCAGGGAACCAAAACCGGACTTGCCGTTGAGCAGGTCCTCGATTTCCTTGGCCTGGTCGAGCAGGGCCACCGCTTGCGGCAACAGCTGTTTACCCAGGGCGTTGAGGCTCAGCCGTTTGCCGGCGCGATCGAACAATTGGCAGCTGCACTGGCGCTCCAGCTCGGTGATCGAGGTGCTGGCCGCCGATTGCGAGAGGTTGAGCAGACCCGCAGCACGGGATACGCTTTCCTGCTGGGCAACGGCGACGAAGACTTGAAGTTGACGTAGAGTAAATCGCATATCTATATAACCGATAACCCTTATCTTAATAATCCATTTAACAGATATTGTCGCTGCCATTAGAATGCGATGCAATTGCGCACAGCGGCGCAGGCAAAATCTCCAGGAGTCCCACGTACATGAGCAACATGAACCACGAGCGTGTCCTCAGTGTTCACCACTGGAACGACACTCTGTTCAGCTTCAAGTGCACCCGCGATCCGGGCCTGCGCTTCGAGAACGGTCAGTTCGTGATGATCGGCCTGCAACAGCCCAACGGCCGCCCGCTTATGCGTGCTTACTCGATTGCCAGCCCAAACTGGGAAGAGCATCTGGAGTTCTTCAGCATCAAGGTGCCTGATGGCCCGCTGACTTCCCAGTTGCAGCACCTCAAGGAAGGCGACGAGATCATCATCAGCAAGAAGCCTACGGGCACGCTGGTGCTGGACGACCTCAAACCTGGCAAACATCTGTACCTGCTCAGTACTGGTACCGGCCTGGCGCCTTTCATGAGCGTGATCCAGGATCCGGAAACCTACGAGCGTTTCGAAAAAGTAATCCTGTGCCACGGCGTGCGTTACGTCAACGAAGTCGCTTACCGCGAGTTCATCACCGAGCACCTGCCGCAGAACGAGTTCTTCGGCGAAGCCCTGCGTGACAAGTTGATCTACTACCCGACCGTGACCCGCGAGCCATTCGAAAACGAAGGCCGTCTGACCGACCTGATGCGCAGCGGCAAGCTGTTCAGCGACATCGGCCTGCCCCCGATCAACCCGCAGGACGACCGCGCCATGTTGTGCGGCAGCCCGAGCATGCTCGACGAGACCAGCGAAGTGCTCAACAGCTTCGGCCTGAAAGTGTCGCCGCGTATGCGTGAGCCGGGTGACTACCTGATCGAGCGTGCGTTCGTCGAGAAGTGACCGAAGGTCACCTGTAGGAGCGAGCCTGCTCGCGATGATCGTCAACGATAACGCGTGTTTGCCGGGTAAACGCGGTGTATTCGAGTTCATCGCTGGCAAGCCAGCTCCTACAAAAAAAGCCCGCGCAGCCTGAGAGGGCAGCGCGGGCTTTTTCGTTTTTGGCGTTTATACCTGCGCGGGAATGACTTCCAGCACACGAATCAGCCCGGCCTCGGGGTAATGCCATCGCACATCCAGATCCCAAAACTGCGCGCCATATTCCCGCGCGGATGTAGGAGTTTGGTAGGCCGGGCGTGGGTCTTGTGCCAGGCATTGCTCGATCAGCTCCACCAGCGGCTCTGCAAGGCGCTGAGCGTGCGCGTGAGCCTGTTGCAGCGCTGCGTCCGTCCACTGCACGGGAATCAGCTGCGGCGCGGCACTGGCGATGCTGTTGGAGGCGGTGTCGATGATGTCGGCGTAGGGGACGTAGGGTTTGATGTCCAGAACCGGCGTGCCATCGAGCAGGTCGATGCCCGAAATCCAAAGGCGATTCGCCTCGACCTTGTCCAGTTTCACCACTGACTGCCCGATGCCATTGGGACGGTGGGTTGCGCGCGTGGCAAACACGCCCATGGATTTGTTACCGCCCAGGCGCGGTGGGCGCACCTTGAGCCGTGGCTTGTCTTCCAGGGCCTGATGAAACAGGAACAGCAGCCAGACGTGACTGACCTGCTCCAGGCCCTGTACCGCATCACCCTGGTCGAACGGTGCCACCAGCTCCAGGATGCCCCGCGCGGCCGGGGCCAGTTGGGGTTGGCGGGGAATGGCGAACTTCTCCTTGAAGCAGGAGTGGACAAAGCCGATGGGGGAAACGCTATAGGTCATGGTGGGGGTCGAGGCGGGGTCAGGGTGAGCATGATAACTCACGCGGCCCGGGGCCGCCTTCGCGAGCAGGCTCGCTCCCACTAGACCCAGTTTTGCCAACTGCTGAGCCCTGTGGGAGCCAGCCCCATCGATCTCAGAGGCTGAACCCACCATCCAGCGGAATGATGTTGCCGGTCATGTACGCCCCGGCGGTACTCGCCAAGCTGATGGCCAGTGCCGCCATTTCCTCCTCGCGACCCCAGCGCTGCATGGGGATCAAGGCCGTGTCCTCGGCCAAGGCCTGGGCATCGTTACCGATGTGCTGGGTCATCTTGCTCGGGAAGCGCCCCGGGGCAATCACGTTGACGTTGATGTGCTGGCTGACCAGTTCCCTGGCGAGAATCCGCGACAGTTGGTGCAGGGCTGCCTTGCTCGGGCCGTAGGCGTAGGCCTGTTCACCGAAGGAGGAAATCCCGGCGACCGAGCCGATGTTGATGATCCGAGCCGGATTGGCGGCCGAACCGGCCTTGCGCAACAGCGGCAGGAATTGCTGGATGCAGTTGAATACCGAGGTCACGTTCAACTGCATGACTTTTTCCCAGCCCTTGACTGGGTAGCTCTCCAGCGGCGCTCCCCAGGTGGTGCCGGCATTGTTCACCAGGATGTCCAGGTGGTTCACGCGTTCGCCGAGACGACTGGCCAATTGGGCGACGCCTTCTTCTGTGGCGAGGTTGGCCGCGATCGCGTGGCAGTGCCCCAGGGCGCCCAGTTCATCGGCTGTCTGTTGGCAGGCCTCGGCGTCGCGCGCGCAGACATACACCGTCGCTCCTGCTTCGACGAAGGCTTTGGCGATCATTTTGCCGATACCACGGGTGCCGCCGGTCACCAGAGCGGTGCGGCCTTGCAGGGAGAAGTAGGGGTGCATGGCGAATCCTGATAACTGAGGGTCACTACACCCTAGTCGTCAGCCGCGGGAAGCAGAGCCACTATTTTTACCGGGAATGTGCCGCCATACGGGCGGGTCGAGCTGCGGGCGATGGCGTTTTGAAGGGCGCCATCGCCGGCTGGCCGGCTCTTACTGCGGACGGACGCGCAGGGTCAGGCCCTTGAGGAAGTTGCGCAGCAACTGGTCGCCACACGGGCGGTAGTTGGTGTGGCCGAACTTGCGAAACAGTGCGCTCAGCTCCGGCTTGGACACCGGGAACTCGGAGGCCTTGAGGATGGCGTGCATGTCGTCTTCCTTCAGTTCGAAGGCCACGCGCAGTTTCTTCAGGATGATGTTGTTGGTCACCGGCGTTTCGATCGGCTGTGGCGGACGGCTTTCGTCCTTGCCCCGCTTGAAGATCACCAGGCCATCGAGGAAATGCGCCATGACGTCGTCGGGGCAGAACACGAAACCTTCTTCCTCGTCTTTCTTGAGGTAGGTAACGAGGTCTTCCTTGGTGACGTCCATGCCGCCGAGTTTGATGATCTCGACGACCTTGTTGTCGCTGATGTCGAGCATGTAGCGCACGCTGCGCAGTACGTCGTTATGAATCATGTGTGCAGTCCTGATCATTCAGCTGTGGGCGTTGCCGGTACCGGCGACACCGAAATGAGTGGCAGCCTCAGAATTTCTCTTTGGCGGACAGATAGCGCCATTGGCCCAGCGGAACCTTGCCGATGGAAACTCCGCCGATACGGATGCGGCGGATGGCAATGACCTTGAGGCCGACCGCCTGGCAGAGCAGGGCGATGATTCCCGGTTGCGGGTTCTTCATCGCGAAGCGCAGGCGGTTTTCGTTCTGCCAGCTGGCTTTGACCGCTGGCAATTCCTTGCCCTTGTAGGTCAGGCCGTGGTTCAGGCGGTTGAGGCCGTGGGCGACCATGTCGCCTTCGACTTCGACCACATACTCTTGCTCGATCTTGCTCGCGTCGGCCGTGAGCTTGCGCAGGATCTTCCAGTCCTGGGTGAACACCAGCAGGCCGCTGGCGTTGGCCTGCAGGTCGGCACTGACGGTCAGGCGCAGGAAATGCCCCTTGAGCGGGCGCTTGCTGAAACGGTGCTCTTCGCTCAGGGTGTCGGCGCTGATCAATTGCTGGGCGCTCTCCACGTCCATGCCCGCAGGAGCATGCAGCAGGATGGTCACCGGCTCCGGCGCAGTGGCCTTGGCCTCAGGGTCGAGCTCGACTTTCTGGGTATCGACCTTGAACTGCGGCTCGTCGATGACTTCGCCGTCCACGGTGACCCAGCCGCCTTCAATGAACAGCTCAGCCTCCCGACGGGAACAGCCGACGAGTTCGATGAGGCGTTTGGAAAGACGAATCGGGTCAGTCATGACAGGGCCGTAACAAAAAGGGGGCAGGCATTGTACCTGCCTCGCGCCGGTTAATCGCGGGTCCATTTGCCTTGTGTGGCTTTTAGCCGCGCAGGGCTTGCGGCCTGGACTGCTTCAAACGCATGTGCAGCAACGGATAGGGCTGGCCCATGCCGTCGACTGCCGAGCGTCCGATCACTTCAAACCCTTGCTTGTAGTAGAAGCCCAGGGCCTGCGGATTCTGCTCGTTGACGTCCAGTTCATCGGCATTCAGGTGTTGCATGGCGTACTGCAGCAACTGTTTGCCCAGGCCTTCACCACGATGCTGGGGGGCGATGAAGAGCATTTCGATCTTGCCGGCGGCAACCCCGGCGAAGCCGCTGATGTGCTGCTGTTTGTCGCGGGTGCAGATCAGCATCACCGCGTCGAGGTAGCGGGTGAGCACCAGATTGCGCAGCAACTCGATGTAGCTGTCTGGCAGAAAATCGTGGGTCGCACGCACAGATGCCTCCCAGACCTGGGTCAGTTCCTGATAATCGCTGAGTGTCGGTGTGTGGATGACCGAATGCTGACGCATGCCCGCCTGCCTCTTTTTAGTGGATAAGCAAACGATAGCCGTAAAAAAGCCCCGCATCTCATGAAAAAGAGCGGGGCTTTTTGGAGTCAGAGCAATCCGTAGGGGATGCCCTGTCTTAGATCTGTTCAGCCCACAGGTCGTACTCGTCGGCATCAGTCACCTTGCACCAGACTTTATCGCCTGGCTTGAGGTTGCTGCCGTTGTCGATAAATACGTTGCCGTCGATTTCCGGGGCATCGAAGAAGCAGCGGCCGACCGCGCCTTGCTCGTCGACTTCATCGACCAGCACTTCGATTTCACGGCCGATGCGCATTTGCAGGCGTGCCGAACTGATGGCCTGTTGGTGCGCCATGAAACGCTCCCAACGGTCCTGCTTGACGTCGTCCGGGACTACTTCCAGGTCCAGGTCGTTGGCCGGTGCGCCTTCTACCGGCGAGTACTGGAAGCAGCCCACGCGGTCGAGTTGCGCTTCGGTCAGCCAGTTCAACAGGTACTGGAAGTCTTCTTCGGTTTCGCCAGGGAAGCCGACGATGAAGGTCGAACGGATGATCAGGTCCGGGCAGATTTCGCGCCAGTTCTTGATGCGCGCCAGGGTCTTGTCTTCGAAGGCCGGGCGTTTCATCGACTTGAGGACTTTCGGGCTGGCGTGCTGGAACGGGATGTCCAGGTACGGCAGGATCTTGCCAGCGGCCATCAGCGGGATCAGCTCGTCGACGTGCGGGTACGGGTAAACGTAGTGCAGGCGCACCCAGACACCGAGGGTGCTGAGGGCTTCGCAGAGTTCGGTCATGCGGGTTTTCACCGGCGCGCCGTTCCAGAACCCGGTGCGGTACTTGACGTCAACGCCGTAGGCGCTGGTGTCCTGGGAGATAACCAGCAGTTCCTTGACGCCGGATTTGACCAGGCGCTGGGCTTCGTCCAGCACATCGCCCACCGGGCGGCTGACCAGCTTGCCGCGCATCGACGGGATGATGCAGAAGCTGCAGCTGTGGTTGCAGCCTTCGGAAATCTTCAGGTAGGCGTAGTGGCGCGGGGTCAGCTTGATGCCTTGTGGCGGCACCAGGTCGATCAGCGGGTTGTGATCCTGGCGTGGCGGCACGACCTGATGCACGGCATTGACCACTTGCTCGTACTGTTGCGGGCCGGTGACGGCCAGCACGCTTGGGTGCACGTTGCGGATATTGCCTTCTTCGACGCCCATGCAGCCGGTCACGATGACCTTGCCGTTCTCCTTGATGGCTTCGCCGATCACTTCCAGGGATTCGGCCTTGGCCGAGTCGATGAAGCCACAGGTGTTGACCACCACGACGTCCGCGTCCTGATAGGTGGACACGACGTCATAGCCTTCCATACGCAGTTGGGTAAGGATGCGCTCGGAGTCGACCAGCGCTTTTGGGCAACCCAGGGATACGAAGCCAACCTTGGGGTTGGCCGACGCAGGAGTGGTGGACATGTCTAACCTCGGTATTTGTGACGCCTCCAGCCGGGAACGGCAAGGCGACAGACGGGCGCTTGGCGTCCTGCCTCGCGAATACTGCTGCTTTTTGACGAGTGACTGTTGTTGCCAGGCAAGGCGCCGCGCCGAGTCATAGCTGGCTATGGCGAGAAGCGGCAACGCAGCATGGCAACAGCAGGCGCCGTCAAAAAACAGCAGTATTCGCGAGGCAGGACGATTAGCCTCTGATCAAAAAGTGCGCAATTCTAGCGATGGTCGGCCCACTTGACCAGCTTTATGCAGGGAAATACGACGAGTGCTGCGCTATGCTTCGCGCCGTTGGGCTTTGCCGATTTCTTACAGTCAACAAAACGTCTGTAACGGAAAGTAAAACAGCGCATGCTGCACGATAAAGCGTCGTGCTTTTCCAAGGCAGTCCGGGTCTGGGTAGTAGGGGTGGTGGATGGGGCAGGCAAGTAGTCAGGCGGCAGGTTCCGAACATTCGGCGGCCAAGCCGATCGGCATGCTGGTGGCGGCAGTTGGGGTGGTTTACGGCGATATCGGCACGAGCCCGCTGTACACCCTCAAGGAGGTCTTCTCCGGGAACTATGGCGTACCGGTCAACCATGACGGCGTCCTGGGGATTCTGGCGCTGATCTTCTGGTCGTTGATCTGGGTGGTGTCGATCAAGTACATGATGTTTGTCCTGCGTGCCGACAACCAGGGCGAAGGCGGGATCATGGCCTTGACCGCGTTGGCGCGGCGAGCGGCGGCCGGGCATGCCCGATTGCGCACCTTGCTGGTGGTTTGTGGGCTGATCGGCGCAGCGCTGTTTTATGGCGACAGCATGATTACCCCGGCGATTTCCGTGCTCTCGGCGATTGAAGGCCTGGGACTGGCATTCGACGGCATTGACCACTGGGTGGTGCCACTGTCGCTGGTGGTGCTGGTGGCGCTGTTCCTGATCCAACGCCATGGCACTGCGCGTATCGGCATTCTGTTCGGGCCGATCATGGTCACCTGGTTTCTGGTGCTGGGCGCGCTGGGTGTCTACGGCATCCTGCAACATCCGGAAGTGCTGCAGGCGATGAACCCGGTCTGGGGTGTGCGCTTCTTCATTGTCCACCCGGGCATGGGCGTGGCAATCCTCGGTGCGGTGGTGCTGGCATTGACCGGTGCTGAAGCGCTGTACGCCGACATGGGCCACTTCGGCCGCAAGCCGATTGCCCGCGCCTGGTTCATCCTGGTACTGCCGGCGCTGGTGCTGAATTACTTCGGTCAGGGCGCATTGCTGCTCGGCGATCCGAGCGCGGCCCGCAACCCCTTCTATCTGCTGGCGCCAAGCTGGGCCTTGATTCCGTTGGTCGGCCTGTCGACCCTGGCCACGGTGATTGCCTCCCAGGCGGTGATTTCCGGGGCGTTCTCCCTGACCCGCCAGGCGATCCAGCTCGGCTACATTCCGCGCATGCACATCCAGCACACCTCCAGTGCCGAACAGGGCCAGATCTACATTGGCGCGGTGAACTGGTCGCTGATGGTCGGGGTGATCCTGCTGGTACTCGGTTTTGAATCCTCCGGGGCGTTGGCCTCGGCGTACGGGGTGGCGGTGACGGGCACCATGCTGATGACCACCATCCTGGTGTCGGCGGTCATGCTGTTGCTGTGGAAATGGCCTCCACTGCTCGCCGTCCCGGTGTTGCTGGGCTTCTTGCTGGTGGACGGTCTGTATTTCGCTGCCAACGTGCCGAAAATCGTCCAGGGCGGGGCCTTTCCGGTAATCGCCGGTCTGGCGCTGTTCGTCCTGATGACCACCTGGAAACGCGGTAAACAACTGTTGGTCGAGCGGATGGACGAGGGCGGCCTGCCTTTGCCGATCTTCATCAGCAGCATCCGTGTGCAGCCACCCCATCGGGTCCAGGGTACGGCGGTGTTCCTCACCGCACGCCCGGACGCGGTGCCCCACGCGTTGTTGCACAACCTGCTGCATAACCAGGTGCTGCACGAGCAGGTAGTGCTGCTGACCGTGGTCTACGAAGACATCCCACGGGTACCGCCAGCGCGGCGCTTTGAGGTCGAGGCGCACGGCGAAGGGTTCTTCCGGGTGATCCTGCACTTTGGTTTCGTCGACGAGCCGGACGTGCCGCAGGCGCTGAAGCTGTGTCATCTCGATGAGCTGGACTTCAGCCCGATGCGCACCACCTACTTCCTCAGCCGCGAGACGGTGATCGCCTCCAAGCTCGAAGGCATGGCCCGCTGGCGCGAAGCGCTATTCGCCTTCATGTTGAAAAACGCCAACGGCAACCTGCGCTTCTTCAATCTGCCGCTGAACCGGGTGATTGAGTTGGGGACGCAGGTGGAGATGTAGTTCGCCGGTCAGCGCCGAGGTCGGTCAGTTGTAACAAAAAGCCCCCGCTATCGTGCGATAGCGGGGGCTTTTTGTTGGGGGGCGCACTCAGTCTTCAGCGACCTTGTCAGCGCCCTGGCGCTTCTCGATGATATCCACCAACCGCTGGGCCAGAGCCGGGTAGTTTTCGTCGAAGTGGTGCCCGCCTGGCAGCTTCATGGCTTGGCCCACGGCAGTCTTATCGGTGCAGCCGCTCTCGTCCGCTTCTTCCTCGCCGTAGATGCACACCACTTTGGCGGCGGGCAGCTTGGCCATTTCCGGGCCGGTGGCGGCTTCCTTGCCGGCGTTGCCGAGCCAGCCTTCGACTTCGATCTCGAAGCTGCCGGTGCGGGCGAAGGCCAGCAGGATGATCGCGTCGACCCGTTGCTGCTCCGATTCCGCCAGGCGGTTGTAGATGGCGGGCAGGACGTCGGCACCAAATGAGTAGCCGGTGAGGATGAAGCGCTTGGTGCCCCATTTCTGCCGGTAGTGCTGCATCAGCTCGGCGAGGTCGATGGCGCTCTGCTCGGGGCTTTTGTGCTGCCAGTAGTAGCGCAGGGTGTCGATGCCAACCACCGGGTAGCCGATCTTGGCCATTTCACCGGCCACGTCGCGGTCCAGGTCGCGCCAGCCGCCGTCGCCGGAGAGGAACAGGGTGACGGTGTCCTTGGCCTGGCCGGCAGGCACTTCGACCACCGGAATGTTCAGGCCGCCATTGCCCTTGTCGGCACCGATCAGCAGCTTGCGCAGTTCGTTGTTCAGCACCTGTGGCAGGTTGATGTCGTAGTCGCTGATGCTGGTTTGCGCATTGGCCTGGTCCCGTACGAAACCGGCACTGGTGTCGTCGGGGTTATCGTTCCACGCTACCAGCCAGTGGCCGTGGGCGGCGCTTTTTGGCAGCAGGTGGGTGCAGCCGGGTTTCTCCAGGGCCAGGTCGACCGAGACCGCCTGGGACTTGTCGTCCTTCTGCTCGGCCAGCCAGCGCCACGCCAGTACTGCGCCCGGGCCGATACCGCTGACCAGGGTGGCTGGGCCGTTGAGCTGCTTGAGCGCCGACTGCAGGGCACGTCCTTGCAGCATGCAGTCCTTGGGCAGGATCACCTGGACGATTTCTGCCGCGCCACCACGGCTGAGGGTGATCAACTGGGTGTCGCTGAGCTTCTGCTCTGCATTGACCGCGACGATCACCTGGGCGCGCGCCTGGGTGCCCGGAATGACCCGGGTCATGGGCGCGCCGTCAGCCGGCGTCAACAGTTCCACGGTGGGTTGTGGGGCTGGACGGTTCCAGTACCAGTAACCACCGCCAAGGATCACAGCCAGTGCCACCAGAGTGGCCAATACATACCGCCAGGAGCGTTGAATCATCAGCGTTTCACCAATCCAGTCAAGCCGCCCGCAATCAGGGCGGCGGTATCGGCCAGTGCCACCAGCGGATCGAGTCCGGCGGGCACGGCCATGTAACGAGGTTCCCAGTCAGGCTGGAACTTGTCTTTGAAGCGGCGCAGCCCCTGGAAATTGTAGAGCTGCTCGCCCCGGCGAAACACCATCGAGCCGAGGCGCTGGGTCAGTGGCGCGCCACGCCGGGGTTGCAAGCCCGACAATGGCACCATGCCCAGGCTGAAGCGTGCATAGCCGTGGTTCTTATAATGCTGAATCAGGCCGACCATCATGAATTCCATGGTCAACTTGGGGGCGTCCGGGTGCGCGCGCATCAGGTCGAGGCTGGCCAGGTCGTGGCTGTAGGTCTCGAGCAGGTTGGCAAATGCCACCGGGCGCCCCTCAAAACGAATGATCGCAATGCGAAAGTGCTTCAGGTAGTCATCGCTGAAGCGGCCCAGGGAGAAGCCTTTCTCGCGCACGTTCTTGCCGGTGAGCCAGGCATCGGAAATCACTTTCAGCTCGTCCATCGGCGCCTGGCCGGGCTCGTGGATTTCCAACGACAGGCCATCACGGGTGCCGCGGTTCCAGGTGTAGCGCAGGTCCTTCATCTCCTTGCCCTTGGCTTCGAGGTCAAAGCGCAGCAGGTCGACCCGCGCCTCTTCGCCGAGCTTGATGGCGGTCAGGCCGATGTCCATGTAGTAGGGCAGGTTTTCTGCGCGCACCTGATAAAACACCGGGCGGGCGTGATGCAGGTCGCAGAGGTCGCGGAACTGCCAGATCATCTCGGCACGCTGCTGCGGCTGGCCGATCGGGTCGTACAGGGCAACCAGGCTGCGGCCGCGCCGGGCATACATCAAGAAGGCGTCGCCGTTGGGGTGGAACAGCAACGCCTTGTCCCCGGTCAGGGCCAGGCCGCCGTCCGGTTGGGCCGAGGCCATCAGGATCTTCTGCGCTTTTGCCAGGTCAGTGGCGTCGGGCAGGTCAATGGCCGGGCGGGCAGTGCGCAGCAGCCAGGTCAGCGACACCACCACCAGCAGCACCGCGGCACCGAGCAGCGAACGCAAGCCGCGCGGTGCATCGGAATCCAGGGTGAACTGCCACCATAGTTGGTGGCTGTAGGGCACATCCTGGTAGGCGAATAGCAGCAGCCAGATCGACGCAGCCAACACGCACACGCTGGCCACCAGGTACAGCGGCGAGAAGGGCAGTTCGGTCAGGCGACTGGGGCGATAGAACGAGCGGCGGAAGATCGCCAGCAGGCTGGCCGTCAGGATCAGCAGGCTGGCTTCTTCCCAGTCGAAGCCCTTGAGCAGCGACAGCAAGGCACCGGCCAGCAGCAGCACGGTGGTGAGCATCCAGGCGGCCGACAGGCGCCGGCGCAGGCCCTGGGCCAGCAACAGGCACAGTACGCCGATCAGGCTGGCGCCGAAGTGCGAGGCGTCGATCAGGCGATGGGGGATCAGAAAGCCGATGTGTTCCAGGCGGGTGTCGATCTCCGGTGTGGCGCCGGAAAACAGCAGGACCACGCCAGACAGGAACACCAGTACCGCGAGCACCGGCGCGGCGAGGCCGGAAGCGGTGCGCAGCGCCTCACGGCTGTTGAACAGGCGTTGGGCCTCATTGATCAACAGCAGCAGGCAGGCCACCAGCATTGGCAGGATCACATAGATCAGGCGATACAGCAGCAGGGCGGCGGCCAGCGGCGCGGCGCCCAGCTTGTCGGCAAAGGCTGCCAGCAGAATGGCCTCGAACACGCCGACGCCACCGGGCACGTGGCTGAGCACGCCCGCGGCCAGGGCCAGCAGGTAGACCAGCAGGAATGCACCGAATGGCGGGGTTTCCGGCAGCAGCAGATACAACACGGTGGCAGCCGCGGCGACGTCGAGCGCGGTGATGATCAGTTGCAGGAAGGTCAGGCGCCGGCCCGGCAGGCGCAGGGTGCGGCGCCCGGAACGCACCAGCAGGTTGTCCGGGTAGGGTTGCTCGGGCAGGCGCCGCCGGTAGATGCCAATCGCCAGGACCGCACAGAGCAGCAGCACGGCAATTGCCATGCCGCCCAGCAGGGCCTCGGACAAGTGCAGGGCGGCAGAGGCGGCCGGCAGGTTGCTCAGGGTCGCCAGGGCTGCCAGCGGGGGCAGGGCGCAGCCCAGGGACAGGCTGGCAAACAGGGTCATGTGGGCAACTTCCGAAGCCCCGAGGCCGTGACGCGCGTAGAGCCGGTAACGCACCGAGCCGCCCGAGAGCAATGACAGGCCTATGGCGTTGCCAATGGCAAATGCGCTGAAGCCGCCGAACATCAGGCTGCGGGCCGGCAGGCTTACACCGGCATAGCGCGATGCCGACCACTCATAGCCGAGCAAGATGATGAAACCGACGATCGTTGCACCCAGGGCGCCGAGCAAGGCCGGTTGTGGCACTTGCAGGATGGAGTCATGCAGGGCGTAGAGATCCAGTTCGCTTAATAGATGGCGACAGGCAATCAAGGCAATCGCGAACAGCAGCAAGGTCACGGCCAGGCCGATGGGCTGGCGGTACTTGCTGAGCAGATCCAGCCAATGCAGGCGTGTGGCTTTGATCGGTTGGGTCGCAGTGACGGTGTCTTGTGAATCAGACGAGTTGGCGCGCATCAATCACCTCTTGGATTGTGCGCGACAGGATGGGGGTATCCAGCCAAGTTACCAATCCCTGTTGTAAAAAAAAGTTACAAATACTGACGCCTGTCATTGAGCCTTGGCGCGTGGGCGCGATTCAATGCTGGAAGGGTCGCCTGCGATTGAGCATAGCTTGATGGATCTGGGAGGGCGGCAAAGGTTCGCAGTACCTTGCCAGGCCATTGTTGCGAAAGGACTTTTTCTGCAGATACAAAAAAGGCCACTCTTTCGAGTAGCCTTTTTTGATGTTTGGTTGCGGGAGCCGGATTTGAACCGACGACCTTCGGGTTATGAGCCCGACGAGCTACCAGACTGCTCCATCCCGCGTCTGTGTGGCGGCATTCTACAGAGGAACGCAGGGGTGTCAACCGTTAATCGTGGATTGGGTCAAATAAACGTAAATTGCCCTGGGAAGACGCGGGGGCTGCACTTAAGTGTCAGAAGCATAACGAGAATTTGTCGCGTCTCGGTTATGTCTTCAAAGGCTGTGGGCAAAAACACCCACGCACAAAAAAGGCCACTCTTTCGAGTAGCCTTTTTTGATGTTTGGTTGCGGGAGCCGGATTTGAACCGACGACCTTCGGGTTATGAGCCCGACGAGCTACCAGACTGCTCCATCCCGCGTCTGTGTGTCGGCATTCTACAGAGGATCGCTGGGGTGTCAACCGCTAACTGAGAAAAATCTGTTCCTGTTCAAGCGCTTAGCGCTTATGCGGGAGATGCCTGGAGGGCTGCAGGGCTTGCCCCGTAAGGCTCTCAGCTCTATTGATGGTCTGATTTCGATTAATAAATTAAATCCATCCTGGCGCTATTGCCTGCTGTAACAGAAGATTAAAAGCACTGGTGCTATATACAGGTGTCAGTGAGATACTGGTGATCTGACTGATATTTGTCCTTTTTCCTTCAGCGAACACCGCCTTTTATGACTCAACGCAAAATCATTCACGTCGACTGTGACTGCTTTTATGCAGCCATCGAGATGCGTGACGACCCAACGCTGGCCAGTAAACCGCTGGCGGTGGGTGGTTCCGCGGATCGACGGGGGGTGATTGCGACCTGCAACTATGAAGCCCGGGCCTATGGCGTACGGTCGGCAATGTCTTCGCGCCATGCGTTGAAGCTGTGTCCGGACCTGGTCATCGTCAAGCCGCGCATGGACGCTTACCGCGAGGCATCCAAGGAGATCCAGGCGATCTTTCGCGATTACACCGACCTGATCGAGCCGTTGTCGCTGGATGAGGCTTACCTGGATGTGTCCGACTGTGGGCATTTTGCCGGCAGCGCCACGCGGATTGCCCAGGACATCCGCCGGCGCGTCTCCAATCAGTTGCACATCACGGTCTCGGCCGGGGTGGCGCCAAACAAGTTTTTAGCAAAAATCGCCAGCGACTGGAAAAAGCCCAACGGACTGTTCGTGATCACGCCGGATCAGGTCGAAGATTTTGTCTCACAGTTACCAGTGAGCAAGTTGCATGGCGTCGGTAAGGTCACGGCGGACAAGCTGGCGCGCCTGGGTATCGTCGATTGCCTGCAACTGCGCGAGTGGAACAAGCTGGCGCTGGTGCGCGAATTTGGCAGTTTTGGCGAGCGCTTATGGAGTCTGGCTCGTGGGATTGATGAGCGGGCGGTGCAAAACGACAGTCGCCGGCAATCGGTGAGCGTGGAGAATACCTACGATGTCGACCTGCCCGACCTGGTCAGTTGCCTGGACAAGCTGCCCGAGCTGCTGGAAAGCCTGAATGGACGCATGGCGCGCATCGACAGCAGTTACCGTCCGGGCAAGCCGTTCGTGAAGGTCAAGTTCCATGACTTTACCCAGACCACCCTGGAACAGGCTGGGGCAGGGCGTGACCTGGGCAGTTATCAGCTGTTGCTGACTCAGGCGTTCAATCGGGGTGGCAAGCCGGTGCGGTTGTTGGGGATTGGCGTGCGATTGCAGGATTTGCGCGGTGGGTTCGAGCAGTTGGACCTGTTCGGGCGCTAGAAAGTAGTCGCGGGCAGGGCTTGCCCGCGAACATTTGCGGTACTAATTGACGCCCGGATCCGCCACCAGGCGCCCGGCATCCTTGGTCAGCGACTTGAGGAACTCACTCTGCAACTCGGGATCGTTGCGGGTCAGTTCGATCAGGCTCTGCTCCAATTCGCTGGCCTCTTCTTCCAGGCCCAGTTCCGACAGGCGCTTGACCCGGTGCACCCACTGGCTCACTTCGTCATCTTCGAGGTCGTCGTAAATCAGTTCGTGGGCTTCCAGCAGCTTGCCGCGCAAATTGCCGCTGATGGCCAGCGAGGAATCGCTGTGCACGTCATCCTGGGCGTCTGCGACAGAGATCTGCAGCTTGCTGATGCGGCTCAGGTCATGTTCGGAGAACGGACTGTCCAGCAGGTTCAAGCGCAGCACGCCATTGCGGTCGGTGGTGAGCTCGAAGGTCTGCTTGCCGGTCTTGACCTCTACCGGGCGTTCGCTCCAGGGCAGGCTTGAGTATTCCGTGCGTTTTTCCCGCTCGACTTCATCAATGCCCGCCAGGTTCTGTTGCGCTCGACCGTGGGACTGCACGTTCATGAACGGGTTGAGCCCGGCAAAACCGTAGCTGATCCAGTCCTTGGTGACGCTGTCCGGCAGGTTGCCGAGGGCAAACACGTTGACCACGTTGGCGCCGACGCCTGCCACCACTGCGACCGCGCCCAGCGGAATCTCATAGACCTCCCGCCAGGGTTGGTAAGGCGTGTAGCGGTCGTAGCGCCGGGTGACTTCGAACTCGGTGACTTCGAAGGTCTTCTGTTCATGAATCCGCACTCGGCGTTGCGGCAGCTCAAGCACCTTAGGCTCACCGACATCGATCTGCAGGCTGTGATCGAGCAGTTTGCGCTCGATACGTTCCTCGTGCTCGCTGCGCTGTGACATTTGATTGGCGCAGCCGCTGAGCAGCAGGGTGCTGCACAGGGCAGCACCACCGAGGCTTAAGGTGTTTCGCTTGAACATGACTTCTCTATCTGGTGTCAGCGGCGGATGCGAGCCTGAAGGAACGACAGTACGTCAGCGACCGGCAGCGCTTGCGGCTCGGCCTCGGTACGGCTCTTGTATTCCAGGTTGCCTTCGGCGAGGCCGCGATCACTGACCACGATCCGGTGAGGAATGCCGATCAGCTCCATGTCCGCGAACTTGATGCCCGGGCTGGTTTTCTTGTCGCGATCGTCCAGCAGCACTTCGAAGCCGGCCGCAGTCAGTTCTGCGTAGAGCTTGTCGGTGGCTTCGCGTACCAGTTCGGTTTCGTAGCGCAGCGGTACCAGGGCAATCTGGAATGGCGCGAGGGTGTCGCTCCAGATGATGCCTTTTTCGTCGTTGCCCTGCTCGATGGCAGCTGCGACCACGCGGGACACGCCAATGCCGTAGCAACCCATTTCCAGGGTCACCGGCTTGCCGTTCTCGCCCAGCACTTCGCACTTCATCGCTTTGCTGTACTTGTTGCCCAGCTGGAAGATGTGCCCGACTTCGATGCCGCGCTTGATTTCCAGGGTGCCTTTGCCGTCCGGGCTTGGATCGCCGGCCACGACGTTGCGCAGGTCGGCCACGGTTGGAACCGGCAGGTCGCGCTCCCAGTTGACGCCGAAGTAGTGCTTGTCGTCGATGTTGGCACCGATACCGAAGTCGCTCATCAGCTCCACCGAGCGGTCGATGATGATCGGCAGCGGCAGGTTCAATGGGCCCAGGGAGCCAGCGCCGGCGCCGATGGCGTCACGCAGTTCGGCGTCGCCGGCCATGACCAGCGGGCTGGCAACGCCAGGCTGGTTAGCGGCCTTGATCTCGTTGAGTTCGTGGTCGCCACGGATGACCAGGGCAACCAGCTTGCCGGCTTCTTCGGCGTGCACGATCAGGGTCTTGATGGTCTTTTCAATCGGCAGATTGAATTTTTCCACCAGTGCCGCGATGGTCTTGGTCTCTGGTGTATCCACCAGGCGCAGCTCTTCGCTTGGCGCAGGACGGGAGGTTTCCCGTGGCACGGCTTCGGCTTTTTCGATATTGGCTGCGTAGTCGGAGCCGTTGCTGAAGACGATGTCGTCTTCGCCGGATTCGGCCAGAACGTGGAACTCGTGGGAACCGGCGCCACCGATCGAACCGTTGTCCGCCTCAACTGGACGGAATTTCAGGCCCAGGCGCGTGAATACGTTGCAGTAAGCCTGGTGCATGCGGTCATAGGTGACCTGCAGCGAAGGCTGGTCGGCGTGGAAGGAGTAGGCGTCCTTCATGATGAATTCGCGGCCGCGCATCAAACCGAAGCGTGGGCGGATTTCATCGCGGAATTTGGTCTGGATCTGGAACAGGTTGATTGGCAGCTGTTTATAGCTGCTCAACTCGTTGCGCATCAGATCGGTGATCACTTCTTCGTGGGTCGGACCGGCGCAGAAATCGCGGCCATGTCGATCCTTGAAGCGCAGCAGCTCAGGGCCGTACTCTTCCCAGCGCCCGGATTCCTGCCACAGCTCAGCCGGTTGAGTGCTCGGCATCAACACTTCAAGAGAGCCGGCGGCGTTCATTTCTTCGCGAACGACCGCTTCTACCTTGCGCATTACCCGCAGGCCCATGGGGAGCCAGGTGTACAGGCCCGAGGCGAGTTTGCGGATCATGCCGGCGCGCAGCATCAGCTGATGGCTGATGACGACCGCATCGGAAGGCGTTTCTTTCTGTGTGGCGAGCAAAAATTGACTGGTGCGCATGGTAGGCCGTTGTCGGTTGCTGAAGACTAGAAATGACGGAGCATTGTACGGGCGAGATGTGCTGGCGTACAGGCGTGCGGTCCGTGGTGTCGCCCTGAGGCGGGGAAAGCCCCGCACCCCGGGCGTTTGTCAGGATTCTTCGAGGGTGCTGGTGTTCGTCACGGGCCCAGGTGTCGGGGTCGGACCTTCGCGCCGGCTTTCCTGGAACCAGTGTATGGCGATCAGGATCAGCGTCGGCACGCCGAGCAGGGCGGTGATGATGAAGAAGTCGTGATAGCCGAATTTTTCCACCATGACCCCGGTATAACCGCCGATCAGGCGCGGCAGCAGGAGCATGATCGAGCTCAGCAGGGCGTATTGGGTGGCGGAGAACTTCAGGTTGGTAAGGCTCGACAGATAGGCCACGAAGGCCGACGTCGCGAGGCCCGAGCTGAAGTTGTCGAGCGAAATGGTGGCAATCAGCATCTGCAGGTTGGCGCCCATGTCGGCGAGCATCACGAACAGGATATTGGTTCCGGCCGACGCCGCGCCGCCGATGAACAGTATGGGCAGGATGCCGAAGCGCACGATCAGCAGGCCGCCCATGCCGGCACCCACCAGGGTCATGATCAGGCCGAAAATCTTGCTGACACCGGCGATCTGGTCCTTGGTGAAGCCCAGGTCGATGTAGAACACGTTGGCCATGACGCCCATCACCGTATCGGACATCCGATAGGTAGCAATCAGCCCCAGCAGCAGGAATGCCTGCCAGCGATAGCGCATGACGAAGTCGTTGATTGGCGTCAGCACAGGCGCCAGGCCGCGGCGGCCCATGGTCGACAGGCACATGCCGGTGAGGGTGATGTAGAGGATGGCGCGCAGGAAGGCGCGGTCTTCGAGCAGCAAGTCGAGCAGGCTGGTGTCGCCGAACAGCACGCTGGCAAAGTCAGTGTTGTAGAGCTGGGTGCACATCGCCGGTACCGAGACCAGCAACACAATCAGCACGAACACCGATGCCAGTTGGTGGACAAAACTGTAGCGTCCGGCGGACAGCTGGGTGCGCAAGGGTACGGGCGGTTCGCGCATGAACAGGCTGGTCAGCAACGCCGGGACCATCAACAGGCCAAACAGCACGTAGGTGCCGGTCCAGGCCGAGTGCTGGTAATTGAAGCCGGTGGAGCCAAAACCTTCGGCAAAGAACAGTGCGCCGGCAGTTGCCAGCAGGGCGGCCACCCGATAGCCGGACATATAGCTGGCGGCGAGGGCAGCCTGGCGCGTGTCGTCGGCGATTTCCAGGCGGTAGGCGTCGACGGCAATATCTTGGGTGGCCGAGGCGAAAGCCACCACCACCGCGATCGCGATCAGCCAGGACAGGTGTTTTTGCGGGTCGCAGAAGCCCATGCCGATCAGGCCGAGAATCACCAAAGCTTGGGACAGCACCAACCAGGAGCGACGACGGCCGAGCTTGCCGAGCAAGGGCAGGCGCCATTGGTCGAGCAGCGGCGACCACACCCATTTGAAGGCGTAGGCCAAGCCGATCAGGCTGGCATAGCCAATGGTTTCGCGGGCCACGCCGGCCTCGCGCAGCCAGACGGAAAGCGTCGAAAATACCAGCATGTAGGGCAGGCCGGCGGCGAAACCCAGCAGCAACAGCACGAGCGTCGAGGGGCTGGCATAAGCGGCGAGCGCGGCGCGCCAGGTTTTACGGGGCATGGGCTGGAGTCTGCCTCAAAATTGCGGAAACAAAGCGCGCACTCTAACCGCTGTGCTCTACCGGACGCCAGCCATGGCGCTGAATATCAACACGATTGTTCTGGATACTGATGCCCTCGGCTCGCAAGCGCGCGCGTTGTTCGTCGCCCGAGGGGGTACCGACGGCCAGGCTGATACGTCCGCCTGCGCCGAGCACGCGGTGCCAGGGCAGTTTACTGTCGCCGGGCAATTGGCTCAGGGTGCGCCCGACCCAGCGCGCAGCCCGACCCAGGCCGGCCAGTTCGGCGAGTTGGCCGTA
Organism: Pseudomonas sp. NPDC087626; assembly: GCF_044743405.1. Classification (NCBI taxonomy): domain Bacteria; kingdom Pseudomonadati; phylum Pseudomonadota; class Gammaproteobacteria; order Pseudomonadales; family Pseudomonadaceae; genus Pseudomonas; species Pseudomonas sp. NPDC087626. The sequence goes on along the minus strand of NZ_JBIUWJ010000012.1, from coordinate 115,688 downwards.
ACTCACTACCTTGCCTTCGGGCACTTGGGCCAGGGTGAGGTAGAGTGCCGTTCGGCGGATTTGTGCCGGGTCCTGAGGTTGGTTCTCGCAGTCGCTCACGTGTTGGGTTCCTTGACGGGCAGGCGCTGCACCGCTGGTAGAGTAAAGCGCCGATCACGCAATGATAAATGAACTCATCACAAATACCCCGGTCAGTCCTTGCTCAGGCTTTCTCTATAGGGATAATACCGCCTTTTTTTCGCGAACCTGAGGCTTGTCCTTGTTTATGCCGTCCAGAATTCTGCTCTGCCTCGCCGCTATCAGTGCCTGCGCTCCTGCACTCGGCGACACCGTCTGGTTAAAGAATGGCGATCGCCTGAGTGGCAAGATCAAGCTCTTTGACGGCGGCAAACTGCTGATCCAGACCGAATACGCTGGAGCCATCCCGATCGACTGGAAACAGGTCAAGACCCTGGAAAGTGACCAGGAGCTGCTGGTCAAGCAGGATGCCTACACTGGTGAAAAAGCCAAGTCCCTGCAGGCGGCCGATGAGGGCAAGGTCACCTTGGCCAATGGCGAAACCCCCAAGACCGTCGAATTGGCGAGTATCCAGCAGATTCTCAAGCCTAAGCCAGTGGTCGAGGATCTGGTGTGGAAGGGCAATGTCGATGTCGCCCTGGATTATCAGCGGGCGGAAAATGACACCGACGACTATGACGTGGATTTCAAGACTTCCGCCCGACATGGCAAATGGCGTCATACCGCAGAAGGTGAATACAACCGCGAGTTCCAGGATGAGGTCGTGACTACCGACAACTGGCGGGCCGAGTACTCCCTTGATCGCTTCATTACCGATCAATGGTTCTGGCAGGGGCGTTTGACCTACAAGCGCGACAAGGTCGAGGACCTCTCCCGCCAGCGCACGGTCGGTACCGGTCCGGGCTACCAGTTCTGGGATGACGAGTTGGGTGCGTTCTCCCTCGGCTCACTGCTGAACCGCACCGACTACGAATATTCGGACGGCGGCAAAGACAACTTCTATTCGCTGGCGATGAAGTGGGATTACAACCGTTACCTGATCGGCAGGTCGGTGGAATTCTTCACCAATGGTGAAGTCGGCAAGCCGCTGTCGGGCGTCGCCGACTTTGCCCTCGATGCCGAGCTGGGCTTGCGTTACAAGGTCACGGACTGGGCATCGCTCAACCTCAAGGCCGAGCGCGATATCATCAGCGGTTCCGATGATGCCGACTTCAGCAAGACCCGTTACACCGCAGGCTTTGGGGTGACCTGGTAACGCCCAGTCTTGCGGCTCCCGCTGGCGCCGCAAGCAGGTGTCGCAAGCACGTGTCGCAAGCGAGTACAAAATCTACGGGCACAAAAAAGCCCCGCTTTTGAGGGCGGGGCTTTTTTTACTAAATCAGTACAAGTTAGATAACTTGAACTTCTTCAGCTTGCATGCCTTTCTGACCGCGGGTAGCGATGAAAGAAACCTGTTGGCCTTCTTTCAGGCTTTTGAAGCCGTCGGATTGGATAGCTTTGAAGTGAACGAACAGGTCGTCACAGGATTGTGGA